>NZ_JBEZHM010000009.1:0-194428 GCF_040650575.1 Streptomyces sp. NPDC048659
GCCACCAGGTCATCCAGGCGGGGAGCGGGGGAGGGGACGGCCGGAGGCTCACGGGTGGCTTCTCCTTCGGGAGGGACGGGCCCCGCTCCGATTCCCGCCGACAGCTTGGACCCGACGTGATCACCCCTGCCCGCACACTCCAGCGCCGCGGCTGGATGGCCGCCCTACTGGCAGCAGCCGTTGCCCTGCTCGCCGCCTGCTCCACCTCCGGCCCCGACCAGAACACCACCGCCGCCGCAGACCCCGGCACCGGTCACCTGCACGGGCTCGGCGTCGACCCGGCCGACAACGCCGTCTACGCCGCCGGCCACCACGGCGTCTTCCGCCTCACCGGCAAGAAGGCAACCCGGGTGGCCGACCGCTACCAGGACACCATGGGCTTCACCGTCACCGGCCCGTCCACCTTCCTGGCCAGCGGCCACCCCTCCCCGGCCGACCCGGACGCCCCACCGCACCTGGGCCTGATCCGCAGCACGGACGCCGGCCGCACGTGGAGCACGCTGTCCACCGAAGGCGAAGCCGACTTCCACGCCCTCGAACAGGCCGGCAGCACGCTGTACGGATTCGACAGCCAGAGCGGAAAGCTGTGGGCCAGCACCGACGGCGGCCGCAGCTGGGACCAGCGCGCCGCCCTGCCCCTGCTCGACCTCGCCGCCCACCCCCAAAACCCCCGCACCCTCTGGGCGGCCACCGGGAAGGGCCTTGAGCGCAGCACGGACAACGGACGCACCTTCCGGGCCGTCCCCGCGGCGCCGGGGCTGGTCGCCATCGACGAGCCGGGGCCCGGCCTCCTCATCGCGCTGGCCGCGGACGGCCGCGTCGTCAGCAGCCGCGGCGGCCAGACGTGGACGGAGAGCGGCCGCCTGCCCGAAGGCGGCGAGCCCACCGTGCTCACCGCGGTGACCGCGCAGCGGCTGCTGGCCGCCGACAGCACCGACACCGTCTACGAGTCCACCGACACCGGCCGCACCTGGACCGTCCTCCACCGCCCCTCCGCACCCGCCGACAACCACTAGAGGAATACCCCTGGGGGGTATATGGTTCTGGGTGTGGGACCCGGGAACGGGCCACACAGGACGGGAATGGGGATGAACGTCATGGACCACACCGCTCACCACACCGGCACCGCGCACGACCACGCCGCCCATCAGGCACACCAGGGTCACGACCACGGCGGCCATGCGGCCGGGGCGTCCTGGCCGACGGCGGCGAAGGCGACGCTGCACTGCCTGACCGGGTGCGCCATCGGCGAGATCCTCGGCATGGTCATCGGCACCGCCCTGATGTGGGGCAACGTGGAGACGATGGTCCTGGCGATCGCGCTGGCGTTCGTCTTCGGCTATTCCTTCACCCTGTTCGCGGTCCGCCGGGCCGGCCTGGACTTCAAGACCGCGGTCAAGGTCGCGCTCGCCGCCGACACCGTCTCGATCGCGGTGATGGAGCTCGTCGACAACGGCATCATCGCTCTCGTGCCCGGCGCGATGGACGCCCACCTCTCGGACGGGCTGTTCTGGTCGGCGCTCCTGGGCGGTTTCGCGGTCGCCTTCGTGATCACGACGCCGGTGAACAAGTGGATGATCGGCCGCGGCAAGGGCCACGCCGTCGTCCACGCCTACCACTGACTCGGCCGCTGCCCCCACCGCCCGGCGCACCCCACGGTGCGCCGGGCGCGTTCGCGCCGGCGGGGGTTAGCTGGAGGTGTACCGAGGGCTCGCGAGGCGGCCGAACGGATCCGCCGGCCCGCGGTGCGTGAGGAGGCATCCGCGATGTCCAGCACCGTCAAGGACATGCTCGCCACCTACCCGGCCGACCTCGGCGACATCGATCAGGCCAAGCTCACCGCCTGCATCGAAGCATGCATCGCCTGCGCGCAGGCGTGTACGGCGTGCGCGGACGCCTGCCTGTCGGAGGGCATGGTGGGCGATCTGACCAAGTGCATCCGGACCGACATGGACTGCGCCGACATCTGCACCGCCACCGCCTCGGTGCTCTCCCGCCACACCGGCTACGACGCCAACATCACCCGCGCGATGCTCCAGGCGTGCGCCATGGTCTGCAAGGCGTGCGGCGACGAGTGCGCATCCCACGCCGACATGCACGAGCACTGCCGCGTCTGCGCCGAAGCCTGCCGTTCCTGCGAGAGTGCCTGCAACGAACTGATCGAGGCCCTGGGCTGAGATGCGCGCTGCCGGTCCGCAGACCGGCCGGTTCAACGCAGAACTCCGCGATCTCCTTGGCGACGACGGCTTCAACCGCACCTCGGCCGCGCTGCACAAGCTCGCACAGTGGAACCCGTAACCCGGTCTCGTCGCCCCGGCCCACCAAAACGATCAAAGGCAGCCACTGACAACTATGTGAGGGCGGCACTGCGACGCTCGACCAGCACGACGTCGCGCCAGACACCGTGATGGCGCCCGATCCGCTCCCGCGTGCCGATGACACGGAAGCCGGCCCGCTGGTGAACAGCGAGGCTGGCGGTGTTCTCAGGGAAGATCCCCGACTGGATCGTCCAGATCCCGGCCCGTTCCGTGGAATCCACCAGAGCCTTCAGCAGCGCGGAGGCGACGCCGCGGCCGCGGGCAGCCGGGTGGACGTAGACGGAGTGCTCGACCACCCCCGCGTACGCGCACCGGTCGGAGACCCGGCTCGCGGCCACCCAACCCAGCATCGCCCCGCTCTCGTCGAGCGCGGCGAAGCGGTGCTCGGGCAGCTTCGCCGCATCGAACGCCTCCCAGGTCGGCGCGACGGTCTCGAAGGTGGCGTTCCCCTCGTCGATCCCCGCCTGGTAGATAGCCAGCACCTGCCCCGCGTGTTCCGGTGCCAGCAGCACGATCACCGCGCTCGCCGATCCACTCACCACGACGTCCCCCTCCCCGTCCCGGTCAGGCCGCGGCCGGCATCGTCAGCAGCTTGCCCATCGCGGCGAGCACCGACGGCTCGACCCGGTAGTAGACCCAGGTGCCGCGCCGCTCGGAGGTGAGCAGCCCGGCCTCCTTGAGCTTCTTCAGGTGGTGGGACACGGTGGGCTGGGAGACGCCGACGTCGGAGATGTCGCACACGCACGCTTCCCCGCCCTCGTGCGAGGCCACCGCGGAGAACAGCCGCAGCCGGACCGGGTCACCGAGGGCCTTGAACATCCGCGCGGCCGTCTCGGCCTCCTCGGCGGTCATCGGGCGCTCGGTCAGCGGCGGGCAGCACGGCACCACACCCTGGCCGTCGACGGGCTCGAGCAGCGGCAGCACCTTCGCATTCGACATGCGTCTATGTTGACACATGTCGAACCAGTGCGGGAAGTTCCGTCACCGGCCTGCGAGGTGGGCGGCCAGACCCCGGGCGATGCGCTCCGCGTCCCGGCCTACACCGCGCAGTGAGTTCGACGACAGGCTGCGCTGCCATTCCAGCCCGACGAACGCCAGCCCCGGCACCCCGGTGGCGATCCCTTCGCGGTGCCGGGGGTCCCCTTCGGTGTCGAGAGCGCCGTCGAGGCCGGCGAGGTAGGGCAGGTCGGGGCGGTAACCGGTGGCGAGCACGATCGCGTCCACCTCCTCCCGCTGCCCGTCCGGCCAGACGAGCTTGGCTCCGTCGGCGCCGGTGAAGATCTCTCGCCGCTCGGGCCGCCCGGCGGCAAGGGCAGCCCGGTATCGGCCGTCGTCGAGGACCGGCTGCGCCGGCGGGCGCGTAAGGAACCGGCCGAGGGGCGCGGTGTCCAGGCCGGTGCGGGCCGTCCAGAAGTGCAAGTCGCGACCGAGGACGCGCTGGGCTGCGAACTTCACCGGCCCGCGGGTGGCGAGCGTGACGCGAGCGGTCTCGGCGAGCTCGGCGGCGATCTGCACCGCAGAGTTCCCGGCCCCGACCACGACCACCCGGCGACCGGCGAAGGGGGCCGGACTGCGGTAGTCGGCGGCGTGCAGCACCTGCCCGGTGAACTCCTGAAGGCCCGCCAGCGCGGGCCGGTGCGGGTGGCCGAATGTCCCCGAGGCCGCGACGACGGCCCGCGCGGACAGCCGGCCGCCGCCCTCCAGCTCCACCGCGAAGCCGTCACCGGTGCCGTGGACCGCGCTGACGCGGCAGCCGGTGCGGATCTCGGCGTCCAGGCGGTCGGCGTAGGCGGTGAGGTAGGCGACGACCTCGTCGCGGTGCGGGTAGCGGTCGCGGTCGGCGCCGGGGAACGGCATCCCGGGCAGGGAGCTGTACCGGGCGGGTGAGAACAGCGTGAGGCTGTTGTAGTAGTGCGGCCACGACCCGGCCGCCCGGTCGGACGCCTCCAGTACCACCGGCCGCAGCCCGCGCCGCAGCAGTGCGTGGGCGGTGGCGAGGCCGGACTGGCCGCCGCCGATCACGGCGACGTCGATGTACTCCATCAGCGAATCCCCCTGGGTTCGACGAATGTCTATGTTGACGCTCATCAATACAGGTGCCATGCTGGGCCGCGCAAGCCATCGACAGATGTCGAAACACGCAAGGAGTCGCCGTGAACGCGCCCGCCACCACCGAGCTGCCCGTCCTCGTGATCGGAGCCGGACCCGCCGGCCTGGCTGCCGCCGCCCACCTCCTCGACCAGGGCATCGAGCCCTTGGTCCTGGAAGCGGGGCCTACCGCTGGCGCCGCGGTGCGCGAGTGGTCGCATGTGCGGCTGTTCTCCACCTGGGGCGAGGTCGTCGACCCCGCCGCCGAGAAGCTCCTCGCCCCCACCGGATGGGCCCGCCCCGACCCGGCCGCCTACCCCTCCGGCGGCGATTGGGCCGACCTCTACCTGCAGCCGCTCGCCGATGTCCTCGGCGACCGCGTCCGCACCGGCGCCACCGTCACCGGCGTCTCCCGGACGGGCCGGGACCGGATCGTGGACGCCGACCGCGAGGCCCAGCCGTTTGTCGTGCACGTCGCCCACACCGACGGCCGTGAGGAGCGCCTCTTCGCCCGCGCCGTCATCGACGCCTCCGGCACCTGGGCCACGCCGTCCCCGGCCGGCGGCAGCGGACTGCCCGCGCTCGGTGAGAAGGCCGCCGCGGACCGGATCACCTACCGCGTACCGGACCTGGTGGACCCCGCCGTCCGGGCCCGGTACGCGGGCAAGCGCACCGCCGTCATCGGCTCCGGCGCCTCCGCGTTCACTGCCCTCGCCTACCTCGCCGACCTCGCCAAGTCCGACGACGGCGCGGGCACGAAGGGCGTGTGGATCCTGCGACGGGGCATCTCGGGCTCCACCTTCGGCGGCGGAGAAGCCGACCAGCTCCCGGCGCGCGGCGCCCTCGGCCTGGCGGCCAAGGCCGCCGTCGACGAGGGCCACGCCGACGCGGTCACCGGCTTCCGCACCGAGGCGATCGAGCGCACCGGCGACGGCCGCCTGGTCCTGGTAGGCGAGGACGGACGCCGCCTGGACCCGGTCGACGAGGTCATCGTGCTGACCGGCTTCCGCCCCGACCTCACCTTCCTCGACGAGCTGCGCCTCGGCCTCGACGAGCGCCTCCAGGCCCCGGTCGAGCTCGCGCCGCTGATCGACCCCAACCAGCACTCCTGCGGCACCGTCTACCCCCACGGCCACCGCGAGCTCTCCCACCCCGAACAGGGCGTTTACCTGGTCGGCATGAAGTCCTACGGCCGCGCCCCGACCTTCCTCGCCATGACCGGCTACGAGCAGGTCCGCTCCGTCGCCGCCGCGATCGCCGGCGACCTCGACGCGGCCGACCGCGTCGAACTCACCCTGCCCGAGACCGGAGTCTGCGGCGGAGCCGGCCTGTTCGACACCCCCGACGCCGCTGAGGCCGACGGCGGCTGCTGCGCGCCCGCGCCGCAGCTCGTCCAGCTCGCCGCCCCCGCCACGGTCGGTGCGGCGGCTGCCGAGGAGGCCCCGGCGGGCGGCTGCTGCGGCTCGTGACCGACCTGGGCACCCCTGCGCGCGGGGTCGCGACCGGAACAGGGGACCGGTCGCGACCCCGCGCCGCCCTGCCCGCCCTCTGCGCCACGCAGATCGTGAGCTGGGGCATCGTCTACTACGCCTTCCCCGTCCTCAACCCCCAGATCACCGCCGCCACCGGCTGGCCGGCCGGGGCGACCACCGCCGCGTTCTCCCTCGCTCTGGTCGTCTCCGCCCTCGCCGGAATCCGCGTCGGCCGCATCCTCGACCGAAGCGGCCCGCGCACCGTCATGACCGCCGGATCCGTACTCGGCGTCGTCAGCCTGCTGATCGTGGCCGCGGCCCCGAACTTGCGGGTCTTCTTCGCCGGTTGGGCGCTGGCCGGGCTCACGATGGCGGCCACCTTCTACCAGCCCGCGTTCGCCGCCCTCACCCGTTGGTGGGCCCCCGACCACATCCGGGCCCTGACCATCGTCACCCTCGCCGGCGGGCTCGCCTCCACCGTCTTCGCACCCCTGACCGCGACCCTCGCCGACCATCTGTCCTGGCGCCACACCTACCTCGTACTCGCCGCGATCCTCGCCGCCGTCACCATCCCCGCCCACGCCCTGGCCCTGCGCGCACCCTGGCCCGAGGCTCCAACCAGCCCTGCACACCCGGCCGAAGGCGCTTCCGAAGTCAGTCGCAGCCGACCGTTCCTGCTGCTCGCCGCCACCTTCACCCTGTCGGCCTTCGCGATGTACGCCGTCGTCGTCGCCCTCGTCCCACTCCTGCTGGAACGCGGGTATACCACCAGCCAGGCCGCCTGGGCCCTCGGCATCGGCGGCGCCGGACAAACCCTCGGCCGCACCCTGTACGCCGCCCTCGCCCGACACACCACCACCACGGCCCGCACGACGATCCTCATCGCGCTCGGCGCTCTGACCACCGCGGCCTTCGCCGCCGTCCCCGGGCCGTACGCCCTGCTCATCGCCGTGTCGGTCGTGGCCGGCATGGTCCGCGGCAACCTCACCCTCCTCCAGGCCACCGCCATCACCGACCGCTGGGGCACCACCCACTACGGCCGCCTCTCCGGACTTCTCGCCGCACCCGCCCACACAGCAGCAGCACTCGCGCCGTTCGCCGGTGCTGCCCTCGCCGTACCGCTCAACGGCTACGGACCGCTGTTCTTCCTCCTTGCCACCGTCTCCATGGCCGCCGCGCTCATCACCCCGTGGACAGCCACCGACGCCGTACGCCGCTGATCCCCACGTGCTCTGACGGTCGTCACATGCCCCGCAGGCACAGACGAACCCGCCCTCGTTCCCGCCTCCAACCGGGCGACGACGCGCGGGTTCAGCGGTTGGCACCTCCAAGAATCTGCGAACTCGCGCGCTTCGGCTCGGTCTCGGGCCAAGCTGACCGGCCGCGAGCCCGGGGCCGCAGGGGTGGAAAGCCGGCTGGCCGCTCTCGGGGCACCGCCCCGCACGGCCGGCGAATCCCCGGCGCAGTGGCTACCGAGGGCCCTGGAGCACCTCGGAGCCCGCTCAGTACGCCACCCCGGCAACTTCCGATACGTCCTAGCTGTGGGCCGCACACGGGCCGAGCGATCGCGCACCGTCATCGCGATGGGAGCAGAGCCCTACCCGAAGGATGTTGCTTAATTCCATGAGAGTGCGTATGGTTTCTGTCAGTCGGGCAAGCCGCTCGCCAATCTGGCCCCTCTTCCCATCAGGAGTGTCGTGTCCTACATAGCCACCACCGCGTCCGCCCTCGCCCCGGGATACCCCGTGAGCTTCCAGGTGTACGGCGACCACCCCGTCCAGGACTACATCGCCGAAGGCACAGTCACCGCGATCAAGCGGATTGCCTTCGTGGCGACTGAGGTGTCCTTGGACAACGGCAGCACGTACCAGCTGCCGGTCACTCGCCGAGTGCGCGTGTATGCCGCCTTCCTCAAGGACGGGTACGCGAGCGAGGTGGCGAACTCCGGTCCGGCCATCGACTGGCTCGCCGACGCGGCGCAAATCTGGACGGAGAGCCTGACCGACCAGCTCAAGGCGCAGCTCAAGTCCAACACCGAGGCCTTCTTCGCGTCCTGGTGGCCCGGGCGTGACAGGCTCATCGCCGAGCTGCGGGCTCGGGCCGCGCAACAGCGGACTCGGTGAACAGCACCCGTCAGACCCGCAGCACCGCTATTCGCAGCCCTCTCCGACGACCGCCGGGCAGCGCTCCGGGCGGTCGGCGACGCCAGCACGGCCCCCGCTGCACCGTCAGCCGCTGCGCGCCTATCGCAGCGCCCCACCCGACTTGGAGCCCAACGATGCCCAAGGCCCTGTCCGACTCCGAGCGTTGCGCCCAGGACGCCGTACTCCGCGCCGCCGAAGGCGACCTGAAGCGAGCCTTCAGCGCCTTGGCGACCGCACCCAAGGCCCTGGGGCCGGACCTCGGCGCCACGGCCCTTCAGGCCCTTCCGGCGGAGCTCGTCGCCGCGCTGCGCGCCGCCTTTCCCGCTCCTCGGGGCCCCGCGCACGATGTGTACCCCCAGGTTCCGGAGGAGCTGCGCGTGGACCTCCGCGACGCTCTGATCGAGTTCTTCGCGGACCGCCCGGAGCACCCGCTGCCGAGCGCGGTCACGTTCATCGTGACCAACGACTACGACGACGGGCCGGCGTGGAACACCTACGGCGCGACGCTCCACTACGGCCCCCACCTCGCGGTCGAGGCCCCTGACTTCGATCGGACGTTCGTGGCTGACGCCCTGATCGAGATCGGCGATGACGAGCAGCCGTACGGGACGCCGAGCCCCGTCCTCTTCGTGCCGCTCCCCGCTTGAACCAACACCTCGGGGCCGTGCACGCCGCACGGCCCCGGCCATCGCTCCAAGAGGTAGACCGATGACCCCCACCACGGAAATCGCAGTCGACGTCCCCCGCGACGCCGCACCCCCGTGTCCCGCAGGTGAACCCGATCCCGCCCCGCCCGCGACGCCGTGCCCGGACTGCGACGGGAACGAGGGGTGCTGGACATGCTCCACGTGTGCGGACTGCGACGGAAACCAGGACTGCACCACGTGCGGGGGATCCCAGCGCTGCACCCGCTGTCAGGAAACGATCATGGATGACAATCGCGCCGAGAACGGCGACGGCAAGGAGTGCCACTACTGCTTCAACCGGCCTCGGCCCCCTGCTCCCGCTCGGCCGTCGGGCGCCGCACCGGAGTGCCGCATCCCGCTCACCCGGGCGATGCTCACCAAGGAGCAGCTTGAGCCGCTGCTGCCGCAGCTGAGCCGAGACGAGCTGTACGAGCTCGGTAGCTGGCTGCGTGACGCTGCGCACGAACGGGTCGAGCAGGAGCTGCTCCAGGTGTTGCGGGCCATGTGCGCCCGCTGCCCTGACCAGGCCGGCACCAGGGCGACCAGCGTCGAGTTCGTGACCTACTCGGACGCCCCGGACGGCATGTACTGGGACGAGGAGGTATGGCTCCTGGCGGATGGTCAGGCATGGCGGTACGAGGGCCCGGAGCAGCACGACGACGCGGCCACCGCGTTGGAGGGCCGGTTCCGGGACCTCCTTGGGGTCTACTCCCGCTTCGACCGGCCGAAGCTCAACGCGAACCTCACCGTGGACCTCTCCAGTGGTGCCTTCGAGGTCACGCCCCCGCCGTAGGCGCAGAGACGGTCCGTCCGTGGACGGCGCAGAGGTACGCGAGCCCGTCGCCTTCGGGCAGCCGGCACACCGGTATCCGGCTGGTGCGCCGAGGTCGACAGCACTCTTCCCACACCGCCGCGCCGGCCGGAGCCGCGCAGGGCGTCCGCACATGATCGGAACTCCGCATGACTGCGCAAGTGGTGGTCTTCATCGCCTCCAGGAACACAAGCACCACCCACCGGCGGGTGCTCTGGCGGGTGAGCGAAGCGGACGCACGCAAGATCTGCTCCGACGAGCGGACCTCGGGCCGCAACCACATGCTCTGCTGGACCGCCCATTCCATCGACGATCCTGAGATCAACCGCTACGTGCGCGACAGCGGCGCGTACGCGCAGGTGCTGACCGACCACGACGTCACGGTCCTCCGCTCGCTCGAAGTCCTTGAGCAGCGGGGCGGGAACCAGCGCTGAAAGCCAGATCGGCCGACCGGTCGCCTGACGAGGCCCAGGATCACCGATGAGTTGCCGGCGGCCTTCTGGCGGTCGCCGATGGCTGCATCACGCTCCCCGCCCCGCCTCGCCGCCAACCTTCGTGGTGACGGGGGCCATGACCGGGCGCCTCGAACCGCTGTCGCGCACCGGCATGAACGAGCTGATTGAGAAGGCGGGAGGCCGGTCCGGGTCCAGCGTCTCGAAGAAGAGCACCAGCCTGGTCGTCGCCGGAGAAAAGGCCGGCTCGAAGAAGGAGAAGGCGAAGCAGCTGGGCATCCCCGTCATCGGGCCGGACGAGTTCGCGCAGATGGTCAGCGCCTACCTGTGACCGCGAGGTGGGGGCCGGGCGCGGCCC
This sequence comes from Streptomyces sp. NPDC048659, assembly GCF_040650575.1. NCBI lineage: Bacteria > Bacillati > Actinomycetota > Actinomycetes > Kitasatosporales > Streptomycetaceae > Streptomyces > Streptomyces sp. NPDC048659. Next base: position 10,330 of record NZ_JBEZHM010000009.1, read on the forward strand.
GGCCCCCATCGCCCTCGACACCAACCGGCACCCCGACCGCAACGGAGGACGCATGAAGAAGAAGACCTCGATCGGCACCGCCCGGCACCTGCACCCAGTGGGAACCCCCGGCGAGCTGTGCCGCTGGCACAACCGCGCGGCGCTCGCCACGACGGTGGCCGCCATCGCCCGCCGCCACGGCCTGAACGCGAGCGCCGGCGACGAGGAGCTGGCGGCCTGTGCGGCGGAGGCCAAGGCCGCGCCGCTGAAGGCGCCCCTGTCGGCGGACACCCTGGCGGCCATCCGCTCCGCCCTCGGGCCGGCGCTGAGCGGCGACAGTGCGCCGGAGGCCGTGACGGAGGCGGTGTTCGGCGCGCTGCCGGACCGGCCGATCCGCGTGGCAGTCGAGGGCGGCCAGGAGTTCTTCCTGGTGCCCATCCCCGCCACACCGTAATTGCTTAACTCTACGAATATGCGTTATGGTTAGGGCATCTTCGGTGCGAACGGGCCATCTGCCCGGCGAAGCCCACTGGCCGCTCCGCACCGGTTCCTCCCCTGGTGGACTGCCTTCCAGCGGTCTACCAGGACGCCCCGGCCCGTAGGGCCCGTAACCACAGGGATCGCCAAGATGAACCGCCGACACTCCCGCGCGCTCAGGAGCCGCGACATCAGCGAGGTCTTCGTCGAAGAGCTGACCGAACGTGAGAGCGCTCTGCGCGGCACCCACTTGTGGCTCGCCCCCAAGCTCGACCAGCTCTCCACCGGGCGGCCGGTCACCCTCGGGCACACCGCGCCGCCGGGCCTGACGCTCGCCGAGCAGGCCGACCTGATCGACGTCGCCAGCCACGTGGGGGTCTTCCGCATGTGGGCCAGGCGGGGCCGGGTCACCTACGACCTCAACCAGCACCTGGCCGCAGAGTTGTACCGCTCGACCTCTGAGACACTGCCCGGCAACATCTTCAGCCAGCTCCCGCACATCAATCCGCTCGTCGTCCTGCCCGAGCCCTGGCCCATCCGGTACAAGGAGTCGGACGGCCTGGTCCGAGGCTTCTACCTCTTCGGCTTCAACCAGACGCCCGAGCAGCAGACCTACACCGACGAGGAGATCGAAGGGCTCGGCCTGCTCTTCGTGATCGACCTTCTCGACGAGGAGACGTGGGAGGTGCGCGGCCAGACCTACATACGCATGAACATCCCCACCGGGATGGAGAAGTTCACCGTGGCCCAGGCCGTGGACTTCGCCGCCGCGAGGGCCGAGGCCCACTGGAGTCGGACCCGGGACAAGGCCGCCGCGTACACCCTGTTCGAGGAGCTGCTGCGCCCCGCCCTGAGCGTCCTGATCTACCTCTGCTGCGACAACCGGGACCTGGCCGAGCCGCCCGTCATCAGGCCGTCGAAGAAGAAGCGCCGGACGATCCACAAGAACCGCGACCCGTTCTTCGTCGAGATCGGCTGGCGCGTCGGCCCCGCCTTGCACGCCGCCCGCCGGGCGACCGGCCGCGTGCTGGACGGCGACGGCATCCCCTCCGGCGTCCAGCAGGCACCCCACCAGCGGTGCGGCCACTTCCGCCGGTTCCGGATCGGCAAGCGGCGCCAGGGCGAGACCACCCGCTGGGTGATGCCCTACTGGGTCCGCCTGGACCTGCTCCCCGAGGACACCGACCCGATCACCACCGTGGTCCCCGTGGACGAGCAGCGCCACGACCCGCTCCGTACGCGGGGGCTGAAAAAGCGCCAGCGCCCGGACACCGCCCTCGCGGCCTGAACTGCCCCGGGGCGGTGCTGATCGGCACCGCCCCGGCCACCTGCCCCACCACCCGATCACACGACAGGAGAATCGTCATGTCCGACCGCTCGCCGTTCCAGCTGTACGTCTACGCCGTCCACGAGGACGAGCAAGACGCCGTGCTCCGAGTCATCGCCGACGAAGAGCTGGGCCTCGACTGGGGAGACACCGAAGAGCCGGAACCCAAGTCACTGGTGCTCGGCTCGTGCTACGGCGCCCACGAGATGCCGCTCGGCAGTTCACACCGTCTCGCGGAAGCCCTCCAGGCGCAGGCCCCCACCGCCGTCTTCAAGCTCTGGCAGGACCCCCACTGGAACGGCGCGGACGGCCACCTCATCGCCCACGTGCCCGGAGTCGGCACCTACGAGACCGACTGCACCGCGGACGGGGCGCCCCACGTCGGCGTCGCCGGCCTCGCCAAGCAGCTGTCCGGGGTTCCCGCAGGGACCTCGGTGCAGGACTGGCTGGCCGGTGCCGGGGACCAGGTCCTCGGCGTCACCGTGTTCGCCGCGCTGGAGCCGTACGAGAAGAGCTGCCGATGAGCCCCGGGCCCCTCGCCGGACCGGCGGCGACCGCCCTGGCCGGCACCCCGGCCGACCACGTGCTGCCCCCGGCGATCGCCTGGGACGACTACCCGCTGCTCGACTCCGGCGACCCCGCCAAGCACGACCTCGAACTGATCCACCTCGGATGTGGAGAGCACCTGTGCGACGCGGAGTCCGGCGACGTGCTGCCCACGCTGATCGGCATGGTCACCGACCACCACGCGGTGTGCGCCGGACGGCGGGCCGAGCGATGAGCTGCCCGGCCACTGCTGTTCTCCAGCCCTGGCAGGCGTCCGAGTTCGAGTCGCTCCTGCGCGCCTGCCTCGACGACAACACGGCGAACCGGGGGCAAGTCGCCACCTTCGCCGAAACTGGCTGCACCCACAGCCGGTACGGACTGCGGCTGACCCTCCCCACCAGCGCCGAGGTCTACCTCCAGATCGTGGCCGCCCGTCCGCCGGACGCACGCGCCGAACAGCAGGGAGCCCCACCGCCGAGGCTGCGCGCCGCCGCGCTGCCGGCCGTCGGCAAGACGCCGCTCGCCGCCGTCGAGCGGCACTTGATCGGCGTGCTGACCGCGCGGCGGGACCCCTTCATCCGCCGGGTCGAGCCGCTCAGCGCGGCGAACGGCGCGATCCCCTACGGCCTGCACGTCACCTTCCACTGCGGCGCCGCCGTCTGCTGCTACGTCGCCTACCTCGTCCCCGCCGGCTACAGCAGGCCCCTCGGCGGCCCGTACCCCGCGCTGCACCAGGTCTGACCCGGCCAGCGACAACGTCCGGACCTCCAGCTCCTCCACCCCTTCCAAGGAACACCCCACATGAACACCATCGACCGCGAGACCGTGCGCGAGCGGGCTCGGCAGCACAGCGCCCGGGTGGCCGACTTTCGCCTGGCCCTCCGCGGCGGCGACCCGGCCACGATCGAACGGGCCCGCGCCGGGGCGCAGACCGCCGCGCGCACCCTGTTCGACGCTCAGCTGGAGACCGGCCTCATCACCGCCGAGCAGCACCGACGGTGCACCGCCGCGATCAGCAGCGAGTACCCCGGAGCGGAGGCGCAGGCGTGATCCTCCAGCCGTTCTCCCTGGCGTTCGCCGCTGCCCAGGCGTTCGCCGAACACGTAGGCCGTCTCCCGGACGCTGACGACAACGGTGAGGCCATCGAGGCGTGGGCGAACCGCGCGGCCGAGTTGTCTCGCACCGCCGCCGATGCCGGAGCGGAGTACGCCGACGAGTCGTACCGCCTGGGCCTGATCAACGCCGATCTCCTGTTCGGTCGCCTGATCGAGGCCGAAGCCTTCCATTCCAGGAACCAGCGGGACGTCCGCGAGGGGCTGGCCGCCGTCGCCCAGGCCCGCGAGGACACCGGCCAGGCCGCCGGGAGCGGGCGCCCCGCCCCCGAGGCAGTACTCGGAGCACCGGGCCCGCGTCACCGGCGTGTGCTGCCCGGCGCGACCGCTGCCCGGCAGCTCTGAGGTTCGGCCTCCGGCTGTTTTGGCATGATCCCCGTTCAGGAGCGCGATCGCGCGCCATGACCGAGGGGAAGAATCATGCGGAGCACACGGGGATGGGCCGCCGTAGTCGTGATGGCAGTCGCGGCGCTGTCGGCGGGGTGCGCCGGCTCTACGTCAGGGCCGTCTGCTCCCGGCCCGGCGTCCGCTTCGGCCGCCGGCGGTGCCACGCCGACCGGGCTGCCGTCCGGGATCACCGAGCTGGGGCGTGCCGTCCCCGTCGCGGCGCAGGGTTGGACCCTGGCGGTGGCTCCGTTCAAGGAGGCCAGCTCCTCCTCCGGCGAGGTGCCGGCCGGCTGGTCCGTGCTCCGCACGACGGCGACGTTCACCAACACCAGCGACCGGATCACCCTGCTTCCGGACACCGCGCTCACCGTGCGCTACGGCTCGCTGGGGCGCCAGGCCGTCCCGGTCACGGATCAGACCCTCTCCGGGCTCCCCGCACACGACGCTGGGACGAAGGTCGCGCCGGGCGCCACCTTCACCGCCGAGATAAGGGTGGCCGTTCCCCCGCAGGGCCTGGGCCAGCGGGTCACCGTCACCGCCGAGGCCACCCAGGAGGGGATGGCGGAGGCGGACGACCTCTTCTTCGAGGGCACCCTTCCCGGGAGCGCCCCCTCGTCCGGCGGCTCTCCCGAGCCCACCGGCACGACGCCGGCGTCGCCCGGCCCCCTTCTCTCCCTGGGTGCGTGGTCGCCGGCGGGCCTGCGGATCTCCCCGATCACGCTCGGGCCGGACACCGGCGGCAGGCGGACGGCGACGGCCGACCTCACCGTCACCAACGGCGATCCCCGGCCGCGGCCGGGCCTGGGGATCACCCTGCGGGTGATGACCGGCGCCGGCCTGACCGACGCCGCGAGCGTCACCCCGAGCCTGGACTACCCCGACGCTCCGATCGCGCCCTCGCGCTCGGCCACCGTCACCGTGCGGTTCACCCTGCCCGCCTCTGCCGTCCCCGGCCCGGTCACGGTCGAAGCCCTCGACCGCGGCGACCGGATCACCTTCAGCGGCACGCTCGGCTGACGGCGAGGCGCGCCGTCGGCCAGGGCGCGCCGAACTTCTCGACACCGGTGGGGCGGGAGTGGTCACACGGATACGCCGCGCGGCACCTCTATGGGATGACGCGCACCTCCGACCAGTCAGGAGCACCACTCCATGCCCCACTCTCTTCGCGCCGCGGCCATCGGCGCCGCCCTCGCTGCGGCGGCCACGCTCGCCGCCTGCACCCCCGCCGACGTCGTGAAGTCGGCACCCGAGGCCGCGGCCGGGCCCATGGTGTCGGCCACCGCCGCTCTCCAGGAGCTCGACCGGCTCCCGGTGAAGGGGAGAGCTCCCCAGACCGGGTACAGCCGCGACCAGTTCGGTCCGGCATGGAGCGACAGCGGCACCGCGTCGGGAAGCCATGGCGGCTGCTCGACCCGGAACGAGATCCTCGCCCGCGATCTGACCGATATCGTGCGGCAGGGGCCGTGCACGGTCGTCTCCGGGGTGCTCCACGACCCGTACACCGCGCGCACGATTTCCTTCACCCGCGGCGTCAAGACGTCGTTGGCCGTGCAGATCGACCACGTCGTTCCCCTAAGCCTCAGCTGGCAGACCGGCGCGCAGCAGCTGAGTGCGGCCGAGCGGCTTAGCCTCGCGCGCGACCCGCTCAACCTGGTGGCGGTCGACGGCCCGACGAACGGGGCGAAGGGGGACGGCGATGCCGCCACCTGGCTTCCGCCGAACAAGCCGATCCGCTGCGGCTACGCGCAGCGCCAGATCGAGGTGAAGGTGAAGTACAAGCTCTGGGTGACCCCGCCGGAGAAGGAGGCGTTGCGCCGCGTCCTGGGCAGTTGCCCCGGGCCGGCTCTGCCGGGTGAGGGGGCGTCCAAGTGATAGGCGAGTTCGGGGACCGGCTTCGGCCGCTCCCCTACGGCGGGGACGTGGACCGCTGGCACCGCGAAACGGTTCACGCCCTGCAGTACCACCTCGCCGCGTCGGGCGAGAGCCGCGCCGGCGCCGCGGCCTTCGAGTCCGCCGTCGGCGCGGTGCGGCCGGTGGAGCGCACAGAGTGGGGCTGGGTCCGGTGGGGGTACCCGCTGGATTCGCAGGCGCGGTTCGAGGACGCCTTCCCCGCGGAGGTCGGGGTGCTCGCCCCGGCCTCGGGGGCAGGGTGGAAGTCGCTTCTCGCCCGTACGGTGTGGGGGCGGCGGCCGGCCCCGTTCCTGCGGAGGATCGGCGGCGCCGAGCTGCCGGCCGCGGTGAGTGTGGGGCGCCTGGCCGTGGTCACGGCCGCGGTCCTGCTGCTGCCGCCGACGCTGGGTGATCACCTTTCCGTGGGAGCGGCCCTGATAGTGGCCGTAGCGGCCGGCGTCGCGCTGGTCTGGGGCGGGCCGGTCCTCGCCGCCCTCGTCACCCGTCGCCACGTGCGGGTCGTTGATGCCGCCGTCCCTCGGGCCGAGTGCATCCACCGGCTCCTGGCACTGCAGCAGCAGGTGGCCGCGGCGGCAACAGCGTCGGGAGTGGCCGAGCTTCGGCGCGCGGCCGAGGCCGGACACCGGTTCCTGTGGGACGCCGCTGGCCTGGTGCTGGCCGCCGGCGAGGACGGAGCCGGTCTCGACGTCGTCCAGGAGTACGAAGCCGCCTACCGGCGGCTGGGCGTGGCGGCGACTGCGGCCCTGGGCGAGCAGGAGCGTCTGGAGCACCGGCTGGCGGACATTGATGAAGCGGGCCGAGGGCCCGAAGCACCCGGTGCCTACCTCGGCAGCCGACGGTCCCGGCTCGTCGAGGACGCAGCGCCGGCGCAGCTTCTCGACGAACTCTCCGTCGGGCTGAACGAGCTGGCCGCTGGCCTGCGGGACGCCCAGCACGCCGTCGCGCGGACGGCCGAAATGACACCTGTGACCGAGGAGGAGTGCTATGAAGGCCGGTGAACGGTGGGCCGCGCCCCAAGCCGCGCGCGAGGGTGCGCGGGACCCGCTGACGGCCGAGCGGGCGCGCCTGGCCGCGGCGTCGTTCGGCCGGGGCGTGGTGTGGGCGGTGCTGACGGTCAGCCTGCTGGGGACGGTGGTCACGGCGCCCTACCTTCCGAGCCCCTGGGGCAGGCCGGTGCTGCTGCTCGCGCTCCTGGGCGGCCTGGTGTCCGGACTGGTCACGCTCTACCGCCTGTTCATCGGCTTCCTGGCGCTGCTCGCGCTCGGCCGTGTCGCCGTCCCGGGCCGGCTGAGTTCGCGCTCGAAGTCCGCTGCGGAGCCCCCGGCCAGGAAGAGGGGCCGTGATCTCCGCCACAGGCGGCACGGGACGTCTCGGCGGCACTCCGTGCCTTGACCGGCAACCGGGCGGGCCCTTCGGCATGGCCGAAAGTACGGGGTCGCCGGGTACTCCACCGACCGCCGCCGAGCAGATGGCCAGGTCAGCGCCACGCTAGGACGGATCGGACATAAGCCGCACAACGCAAGATCATCGTCAGAATAGATCTTGACGACCGGAAAAGGCCGTGCAAGATTCGTATAAGTTACCGGTCAGATTCAGTCACGGGGCGAGCACTATCCGCACACATACGTGCGGTCGCGGGGAGGGGGGTCGTGTGCATTTCAACGGAATGCTGACTCCCTATCAGATTCGGGGCGCAAGCCAATCCGAAGAGGTGCGGACGTACTTGGCGGCCGGGCAGCACGCACCCGCCACGTCACCGACGACTTCCCGCACGGGCGAGACCAGCCCGTCCAGCGAGGAGCACCTCGAGATCCCCGTCGAGACGGAGCCAGGTGGCGAACCGCGGAGTATCAGCTTTCAGCGCCGCCGCCCTGCGCCGACTGCGCACCACGGCCTCCCTGTCGCAGGACGACCTGGCGGCCATGGCTCGCACGCGCGGCGCGCGGGTGGCCGGCACCCACATCTGCCTGTACGAACAGGGGCGACGAAAGCCCCAGTTGCCGACGGCCCAAGCCCTCGCCGACAGCCTGAGAGTGCCACTGGATGCGCTCTTGTCGACCGGCAGACCGGACGATGTGCAGAGGCTGCGGCTGTTGGCCGGCTGGAGCCAGCGCGCGCTGGCGCACCGGCTGGGCATCGCCCAGGCCCGGTGGTCGCGGATCGAGCGGGGCCTTTCCTCGCTCGACGAGTCCAAGTTCCGGCTGGCCGCCGAACTGCTGAAGGTCACGGTCGAGCAGTTGTTGCGCTCGCTGAACGCCGCCACCGGCAGCCGACTGCCGCACGGCCGTCGCTAAAAGCATGTGACGCCTCCACAGCAGGCAATCTAGGCTCCTTATCCATTTGATCACCCGCTCCAATGCGGAGCGCCACGGCCGCTGCCTTTGGCATCCATTACGGGTGCTGCCTGCAGAAATTCGGGGGCCGTTCGGCAGCGCCGCCACGTAGCCTCCCCAGCCCTCACCGTCTGCCTTCCCGAGCCCCCTCAAGGGCCCCGGGCACCCATGCCATCCATCGACTGACCGCGACTCACACACGGGGATATGCCAGTGTCATTCACCACCAGGACTCGAATACGTACTGCTGGCCTGGCCGTCGCGATGGTCACCGCCACGGCCTCTGTGCTGACCGCCTGCAGCGAGGGGACGCCGGCGAAGCCGGCGGCCACCTCGAGCCCGTCTCAGTCCCCCACGGCGGATCCGCAGGCCGAGGCGAAGAAGGCGGTCGAGCAGAGCTACCGAAGCTACTGGGATGCTCAGGCCAAGGCGTTCGAGAAGGTCGACGTCCGTGACACCGGCCTGGAGAAGTACAGCTTCGATCAGGCCTACTCCAAGGTCCTCGCGGACGTGGCGAACATGAAGATCAAGGGCAGCGCGATGCGCGGCGCCCCGCAGATCAAGCCCGAAGTCACCGCGGTCAGCCTCGACGAGTCGCCTAAGAAGGCCACCATCACCGACTGCGTGGACGTGTCCAAGTGGACGCTCGTGGACGCCAAGACGGGCAAGGAGCTGGAGCTGCCGAAGAACCGCCTGACGCGCTTCGTCGTCAGCGCCTCGGCACGCACCGTCGGCGACGAGTGGAAGATCGTCGAGCTGACTCGTCAGGACCGCACGTGCTGAGACGACGCGCTGCGGCGCTCCTCACTGCTCTCGTGGCGGTCCTGAGCCTGCTGGTGCTGACGACGCCCGCCAGTGCCGACGGCGGAGGCGGGGGCGGCACGGACGTCGGTCACTGCGACAACGACTGGGTCTGTGGCGGTGTCGAGATACCCGGCGGCAACGGGAAGCCGGGCACCGGAGGCGGTGGCGGCGGAGGCGGCGGCGGAGGCGGAGGCGGCTCGTCGAAGAAGACGTGCGCCACCGGCGCCACCAGCTACGGCCAGTGGCCGTGCCACATCGACGGCATCGGAACGCTCGACGAGTCCAAGATGTGCTACATCGGTTTGGCCAACCCTCAGCCGCCCAAGTCGGATCCGGTGTGGCAGGGGCACACCACGGGCGCGATCTACTACTACGCCTGCCTGTCCCAGACGCACGGGCTGCCCAACGGGCAGAACGGCGGTTTCGTGCAGTGGCACGAGACCAACCCACTCGACACCGGGCCTTCGGCCGCCGAACTCGCCCAGCAGGCGTTCGAGCGGATGCGGCTGGACGGAGCGAAGATCGGCTCCGCGCCTCCGGCCGGCGCGAAGGGCCTGGTCGGCCTTCCGGTGTGGCTGTGGACCGCGCAGTCCCCGCAGACGTGGGGTCCGCAGACCATGACGGTCTCCGCCGGCGGCCTGTCGGTCACGGTGACGGCCAAGGTGAAGAGCATCGCCTGGGCCATGGGTGACGGCACCACGGTGACCTGCACCAAGCCCGGGACGCCGTACGAGAAGAGCTTCGGCGACACCGACTCCCCGGACTGCGGTCACCGCTACACCAAGGTTGGCGAGTACACCGTCACGGCCACCAGCACCTGGGCCGTGGACTGGACCGCCACCAATGGCGAGACCGGCACGCTCCCGGACACCACCCGCAACTCTGCGACCACGGCCCGCATCGGCGAGCTCCAGGTCGTCAACTAGTACGAGGAACCACGAGACGATGGCGACGACCCTCTCACCGCGAAAGCCCAAGGGAGCCGACTCAACGGCTACGCCCCCTGCGGGTCCCGTGCCGATCACCCAGGACGCGCCTCGGCGCCGCCGCCGGCCCGTAGTCGTCGGCGCCGGACTGGCCCTGGCCGCTGTCGGCGCGCTCCTCGCCGTATGGCAGGTCGACGAAGCCGGCAACCGCGTGCCGGTGATCGCGCTCGCCCACGACGTCAAGGCCGGCGAGACCGTCAAGAAGACCGACCTGGTCGTGGCACAGATCGCTCCCGACGCCGCGCTCGCGCCGGTGCCGGTCAGCCGCAGCAGCGAGATCGTCGGCAAGACCGCGGCCGCCGATCTACCCAAGGGAAGCCTCATCACCGACGCGTCCGTGCATGAGGGCACACCGGTCGCCAAGGGCCGCGACACCGTGGGCATCCTGGCCAAGCCCGGACAGCTCCCGGCGCAGCGACTGCGTACCGGCGACGCGGTCACGCTCGTCTACACCCCGCAGGACAACGCCGACGCGGCGAAGTCAGGTGGTACGCAGAAGGCCCCCGACAGCATCAGCGCCGTCGTCGTCGGCCTGTCCTCTCCCGACGCGAACGGGGCGGTCGTCGTGGACGTAGCCGTCGCCGGGACGGACAGCCCGTCGCTGGCCACCTGGACTGCGCGGGGCGCGGTGACCATCGTGCTGAAGGCGGCCAGCTGATGTCGGTCATCGCGCTGGTCTCCGGCAAGTCCTCCGGTGTCACCTGCTCTGCGCTCGCCCTCGCCCTGTCCTCGCCGAAGCCCTCCCTGCTGGTGGAGGCCGACCCGGCCGGCGGCACGATCCGGGCTGGCTATCTCGGCGGAGAAGGCAACGCCTCCACCGGTCTGCACCGTCTGGCGGCAGCGGACCGGCAGGGCACGCTCGCCAGGGAGTTCAGCCAGCACTTCGTGAGCCTGGACCGCGACAACACCGGTCAGCGCCTCCTCCTGCCGGGTCTGACCGACCCCACCCAGGCCGCCTCGCTCAGCCGCACCTGGGAGCCGATCTCCCGGCTGCTCGGCGTGATGGACCAGACCGGCCACGACGTGATCATCGACGCTGGCCGCGTCCTGACCGAGTCCGAGACCCGGCTGTCCACGACCCGCTACCCGACACCGCTGCTCCACCGCGCCGACGCCGTGCTCATGGTGGTGCGCACCACGCAGGCCTCCATCGCGGCGGCGGCGCCCGCGATGCGGGTTCTGCGGGAGGAACTGGCGCATCACGGAACGGGCTCCGACGCGCTCGGCCTGCTGCTGATCGAGGAGGGCTCCTTCAACTCCAGCCAGGTCCAGCAGCATCTGCAGGCCCCCGTGGTCGGCATGCTCGCGTGGGACGCCGACAGCGCCGACGTTCTCACCCACGGGGCCTACAAGAAGCTGCCGAAGACGCTGCTGCGCTCTGCCCGGACGGCCCACCAAACGATCAACGAACTGGTGACCAGGCGCCGCGTCCAGCTGCATCCGGCCGCGCTGCCGACGGTTGCCGGGAGGGCATCATGACCGACACCAGGCCGGAGTCCCCGGCCAGCCTCGACGCCCTCTTCGCCCAGGCCCTCGGCGAGCAGCCCGCGCAGGGTGCGCCGGTCCTCCGACCGGTTCCCGCCCAGGTGTCCCCGGCCAGCCTGCCCAAGAGCGTCGTCCCTGTACACGACACCTCGGCCCCGGCCACGCTGCCGGTCGGGCACGAGGTGCTGGCCGAGCTGCGTTCCCGCGCCAGCATGAAGATCGGCGAGGCCGCGGGCGCCGATGCGTCCATGAGCGAGGAGGACCGTCGGCAGCGCGGTCAGTCGATCATCGTGCAGGTCGTCTCGGAGTGGGCGACGAAGTACGCGGCCAGCGGCCAGGACCTGACGCCCCAGCAGGAGCGCGCTGTCCGCGAGGCCGTCTTCGACGAGCTGTTTCGCGCCGGGCGTCTCCAGCCGCTGCTGGACGACCGGCACGTCGAGAACATCATCATCTACGGCGACCAGGTCCGCGTGGACTACGCCGACCGTCCGACGCGGACCTGGGACCCGATCGCGAAGAGCGACCGGGACCTGATCAGCCTCATCAACCACCTTGCCCGGATGCAGGGGCAGGGCGAGCGCGCGTTGACGCCCGCCACGCCGAACCTGAACCTCCGGCTGGCCGACGGCTCCCGCCTGGCGGCCTCGGCGTACGTTACGCCGCGGCCGAGCATCGTCATCCGCCGCCACCGCACACGCGGCCAGGGCCTGGACGACCTGGTGCGCTGGGGCACGATCGACGCCTCCCTCGCCCACTTCCTGAAGGCTGCGGTCAAGGGCCGCAAGAACATCATCGTGGTCGGATCCCAGGGTGTTGGAAAAACGTCTCTGCTGCGGGCCATGGCCCGGGAGATCCCGAGCAAGGAACGTGTGGGCACCCTGGAGTCGGAGTACGAGCTCTACCTCCACGAGGACCCTGACGGCCCCGAGGTTGTCGCCTACGAGGGACGCGAGTCCAACGGCGAGCGCGGCCCGGACGGCAAGCTCCAGGGCGAGCTGACCCTGTCCGACCTGTTCCCGCAGCTGCTGCGTATGTCGCTGCGGCGCGTGATCGTGGGCGAGGTCCGCTCCAAGGAAGTGGTGCCGATGCTCCACGCCATGAACGAGGGCGAGGGCGGGTCGATGGCCACGCTCCACGCCCGCAGCCCGCAGCTGTCGATCGAGCGTCTGGCCACCCTGTGTCTGGAGGCCGGCATCGGCATGACCGAGGCCCTGGCCTACCGGCTCATCGCCCAGGCCGTCGACCTCGTCGTGTACGTGCGCCTGGTCGACGAGACCGAACTCGTCGGTCCCGGCGGCCAGCACGGACGCAAGCACCGCTTCGTGTCCCACGTCATGGAGATCACCGGCATCGGTGAAGGCGGCCGGCCCTCGCACCAGATGGTCTTCGCCCCGCGCGAGCAGGACGGACGGCGCGAGCCGCGGGCCGTGCCGCACGGCAACATCTCCCAGGCCTGCCTGGATGACCTGGTGCGGGCCGGGCTGGACCGCAGCGTCCTGCAGCGGCCGTGGGGAAGCTGGGGCGCGCCGCTGGAGACGGTGGTGCCGCTGTGACGCTCACCCTCACCTCCCTCATCGCCGCGTTCGGCGGACTCGCCGCAGTCGGCGGTCTCGTCCTTGCCGTGGCCGGCGGCGTCGGCTGGGCCCCGTCGGCCACCGTGCGCCGCCGCAGCCGCCTGGAGCGCAAGGTCCGCGCCCTTTTCGTCAAGGACGCCCGCACGCCCACCTCTTGGTGGGCGCGCGGCCAGGCCCGGATGGCCGGCGCCGCTCTGGCGGGCCTGGGCGTGTGGCTGTTCACCGGCTGGCTGACCGGCGGGCTCGTCACGGTCGCCGTCGTCCTCGGTCTGCCCTGGCTGCTCAACACCTCCGGCAGCGGCAAGACGCAGATCGACAAGCTCGAAGCGATCGAGGAGTGGGTGCGGCGCATGTCCGACATCCACACCGTCGGCGTGAGCCTGGAAGCCACCATCCAGCGCAGCCTGGAGACCGTCCCGAAGGCGATCCGCGAGGAGGTCCAGCTTCTCGTCTCGCGGCAGCAGGCCGGCTGGGTGCCCCAGGATGCCTACCGGGCCTTCGCCGACGACCTCAACGACGCCATGGTCGACGAGGTCGTCGCCCTGCTGATCCTGCACGTCGAGGACCGCGGCAGCGGCCTGAGCAAGGCCATGCGCGAGCTCGCCGACGCTCTCCAGCACGAGGTCCTCGCGCGCCGTGAAGTCGAAGCCGACCGGCAGAAGCCACGCACCAACGACCGCTGGGTCACCATTTTCTGCCTCGGGATCTTCGGTATCACCGCGTTCTCCGGCACCTACGTCGAGCCCTACAACACCCTCACCGGGCAGTTCGTCCTCGCCTTCGTCGCCGTCGCGTTCGTCCTGGTCAAGATCTGGATGCGTCGCATGGCGATCCTCGAGCCCGCGCCCCGGTTCCTGTCGCCGGCCGACCGTTCCGGCGGCCAGATCACCGAGGAGGCGCCGTGATCTTCTCCCCGTACGCCGTCGTCGGCGGCGCCGTCGCAGGCCTGGGCCTGGTGATCGCCGCGCGCGGCATCCTGCCCGGCCGGCCCGACCTCGGCGACGTCCTGTCCCGGATGGACGCCACCCGGCTGGAGAACCTGGACCGCAACCGCGCCAGCCAGCCCAACACCCTGATGGAGAAGGCCGGCGCGCTCCTGCTGCGCACCGCCGGGGAAGGCACCCTGCGCCTGCCCCGCCAGCAGCTGGAACTCGTGGGGCGCACCCCCGCCGCCCACCTGGGCCGCAAGATCGGCCTCGCTCTGTACGGACTGCTGCTGCCCGTCCTGGCGGTGAGCCTGGCGAACCTGGCCGGATACCCGTTCCCCTTCGCGGTCCCAGCGATCGCCGGCCTCGGTCTCGCGGTCGTCTTCTGGCTCCTGCCCGACCTCCAGCTCAAGCAGCAGGCGGTGGAGGCGAAGGAGGACTTCCGGCACGCGGTCAAGGCCTACCTGCGTCTGGTCCAGCTCGAGCGCGCCGCAGACGCGGCCCCCACCCAGGCCCTGAAGAAGGCCGCCGAGGTCGGCGAAGGCTGGGTCTTCGCAAAAATCCGCGACACCATCACCCGCGCCGAACTCGAAGGCATCAGCCCCTGGGAGGGCCTCAAGCGCCTGTCCATCGAGCTCGACGTCCCCGAACTCGGCGCACCGGCCGACATCATCGCGATCGCCGGCGAGGAGGGCGCGGCCGTCGGCGACACCCTCGGCGCGCAGGCCAAGTCGCTCTCCGGCGCCCTGGTCACCTCCGCAAAAGCCCAGGCGAACATGGCCAGCGAAAAGATGGTCATGCCCGTCGCGATGCTCGTCCTGATCATGACCGTCTACATCGGCTATCCCGCGCTCTCGCGGATCATGGCCAGCTAACTCCCGCACAAGAAAAGGAAATTCACGATGGGAACTGACCCCAACTTCACGTTTCTGAAGGCCTTCTTCGGAGCCCAGGTCGACAAGCTGCGCAACGCCCGCGACGACCGCGGCGCCATCTCCATCGAGACGATGATGATCGTGGCGGGCCTCGTGGTCGTCGCCGCCATCGCCGCCGGCGTCATCCTCACCAAGGTCAACGAGAAGGCGAAAGAGATCAAGTGACACGCCTCCGCAGGGCTGTCGGCCGCTGGTCCCGCGCGCTCGCCGACCGCGACGCGCGGGACCGCGGAGCCATCTCCCTGGAGATGCTCATCGTCTTCCCCGGCGTGCTCCTGGCGATTCTGCTGATCGTGCACGTCGGGCTGTGGTGGCACGCCCGCGATGTCGCGATGTCGGCCGCCCAGCTCGGAGTCGAGTCGGCCCGCGTCCGCGGCGCGTCCGCCGGCACCGGCACCGCCGAGGCCCGCGACTTCCTCTCCCGGGCCGGCGGCAGCATCTCCGGCCTGTCGGTCAGCGGCAGCAAGGGAGCAACGGTGCGGATCCGGGTCACCGGCTACGTCGACACGATGATCCCCGGCCTCAAGCTCAAGATCGACCAGCACGCGGACGCGGCCGCCGAGCGCATCACGGAGGCCCGGTGACCATCACCCGAAGGCTCAAGGACGACCGCGGCGCGCTGTCGCTGGAGGCGGTCGTCTTGTTCCCCGTCCTCATCATGGTGCTGCTGCTGGTCGTCGCGTGCGGCCGCATCGGGTCCGCCAGCAACGCGGTCGACACCGCAGCCCGCAACGCCGCGCGCGCCGCCTCGCTGGAACGCAACGGCGGCTCGGCCAGCACCGCGGGGTCACAGGTGGCGCACAGCATCCTGGGTCAGCAGGGACTGGAATGCACCTCCACGTCCGTGGCCATCTCCACGGGCGGGTTCTCCGCCGCGATCGGCGAGCCGGCCTCCACCACGGCCACGGTGACATGCACGGTCCGGCTCTCCGACATCGGGCTGCCGGGCTTGCCCGGATCCAAGACTCTGACCAGCAGCTTTACCTCGTCGATCGACTCCTACCGCCAGCGCGGCTGACAGGAACACCGCATGACTCCCGCCCGCTCCCCTCTCGACGCCCGGATCCGTCGCGCCCTACACGACGACCGCGGCGCGATGAGCTTGTTCGTGCTCGTCACCGTCGTGGCGCTCTTCCTCGTGGCCGCCCTGGTCTACGACGGCGCCGGCAGGCTCCGGGCCCTCACCCACGCCGAGGGCATCGCCCACGAGGCGGCGCGGGCCGGCGGGCAGGCCGTCGACGCGGGCAAGGCGATCTCCGGCGGCGGCATCACCGTCGACCGCAACGCGGCCGTCGCCGCCGCGCGCACCTACCTCAGCCGCGCGGGAGTCAGCGGCACGGTGAGCGTGAGCGAGGACGGCGCGTCCCTGGAGGTCGACGTGACCGGATCGTACCGGGCCGTGTTCCTCGCAGGGGCCAGCGGCACGGTCACCGGCCACGGCAGCGCCAATCTCGTCTACCGGGGATGACGATCATGAACAACCGCAGCACCGCAGCCCGCCTCGTCCGCGCGCTCTTCGCCCTGGTGGCCCTGATCGCCCTCCTGGTCGGCGTGCCCGCCGTCCTGCTCGGCATCGGAGTCCTGCCCGACCACCTCCCGGGCATCGACGAGATCGCCACGGCGCTCACCAGCCCCGACTCCGGCCAGCTGTTCCTGGGCGCCGTCACCCTCATCGGCTGGTACGGCTACCTCAGCTTCGTGATCTCGGTCGTCCTGGAGACGGGCGCCGCGCTGCGCCACGTCCGGGCGCCCCGGATCCGCATGCTGGGCGGGTCCCAGCAGCTCGCCGGCGCGCTCGTCGGCGGCATCCTCGTCCTGCTGCCGGCGGGCACCGCGATGGCCACGCCCGCCAGCGCCGCCCCCGCCCCCGCCCCCGCCACCGTGGCCACGGCCACGGCCACGGCCAGCGTGACCGCCGACACTCCCACCGCGGCGGCCACCGCGACCAAGTCCTCTGCTTCTTCGGCATGGGACGGGCCCGTCCACCGGGTGCAGGACGGCGACACCCTCTGGGACATCGCCGAGAAGCGCCTGGGCGCTGGCATCGAGTGGCACCGGATCATCGACGTCAACGCGGGCGTCCCCCAGGCGGACGGCTCCCTCATCACCGCCGACACCACCGTCCTGCAACCGGGCTGGACCCTGCGGCTTCCCGCGGATGCCTCGCCCGGCCCGTCCGCCGATCAGGGCGGAGCCCAGGCGCAGACTGCCGGATCCAAGGCCGCGGCCGAAACCCACACCGTGCGCGCGGGCGAGACCCTCACTGGCATCGCCGAGGACGAGCTCGGCGACGCCGACGCCTACCCCCGGATCGTCGAGGCGAACAAGGGGGTCAAGCAGGACGACGGGCGCGTCCTCGGCGACCCCGACGAGATCTATCCCGGCTGGAAGCTGCAGATCCCCGCCACGACCGGCGCCGACGACAGCGACCGGAGCGACTCGAAGCCGGAAGAGGCTCAGCCGCCGCGCGAGCAGCCCACCGACCAGGGCAAGGGTGAGGAACGGCCCGGCGCCGAGCAGACGCAGCCGCCCGTCCAGGACAAGCCGAGCCCGGGTGTCGACCAGGGAGGGAAGGGTGAGTCTGCCCAGCCCCCCAGTGGCCTGGGCGCGGATAAGGACCGGCCGGGCGGTGGGCTGCCGACCGCCCATCCGGACGCCCCGGCCGAGCAGTCCCAGACCCCCGTCGCGGCGTCGGCCGACGATGCCGACGACTCCTCCGTCGCGTCGGTGGCCTTGGCCGCCACCAGCCTGTTCGCCGCCGCCGTCCTGGCCGTCCTCGGCGGCCGGCGCGCGCTCCAGCAACGCCGCCGCCGCCCGCGCCGGCGCATCCCGATGCCGCAGCAGGCCACCGCCACGGCCGACCTGGAGAAGCAGCTGCGAGTCGCCTCCGACCCCGAGGGCCTCGACCTGGTCGACGTCGCCCTGCGCACCCTGGCGGCCAACTGCGCCAAGGCCGGCCAACCGCTCCCGCCGCTGGAGGCCGTCCGCGTCACCGCCAAGGGCCTGGAGCTGTACCTGTCGGCGCCGACCCCGCAGATCGCGCCGTTCGCCGAGACGGAGGAAGGCCCGGACCGCTGGTGGTGCCCGGCCCGGGGCGCCCAGCTCCTGGACGAGGACCAGGCCCGCGACACCATGCCCCCCTACCCGGCGCTCGTCAGCCTCGGGGAGACCGCCGACGGTGAACCGGTGCTCGTCAACCTCGAGTCCGTCGGCGCGCTGCGCCTGACCGGCACCGGCGCCGACATCCGCGCCGTCATGCTGGGCATGGCCGTCGAGCTCGCCTCCTCCGGCCTGTCCGACGACACCACGCTGCTGTTGGCCGGTCTCGGCGAGGAACTCGCCGGCGTCTTCCCCATCCGCGTCGAGCACCAGGAGGCTCTGGCGCACGCCCTGCCGGAGCTGCGCGCGCACGACGCCCTGCAGCGCCGCGCTTTGGAAGCAGGCGACCTCGACGATCTCGCCCAGGCCCGCCTGTCCGAGGACGGCGGCGACACCTGGATCCCCAAGGTGCTCATCGCCCCCACCGCGCCCAGCGGCGACGAGGCGGAGGCACTGGCCGATCTGCTGTCCTCGCGGCCCCGTACCGCGACCGCGATCGTCACCGAGGCCGGGGACGAGCTCGAGATCCCGGGCGCCTGGACACTGCCGGCCGCGGCCGGCAGCCCGGTGCAGCTGCCCGGCCTGGACCTGACGATCACCCTGCAGAGGCTGGAGGAGGAGGCGTACCTGCCGCTGGTGCAGTTGCTCGTCACGGCCGCCCGTACCGACGACGTCCCGGCCCCGGCCTGGACCCACGCGCCCGACGGCACCTCCGTGCCGAACGGGCCGAGTCCCGTCCCGCAGCGGGGCGACTCCGCCCTCGCGCAGGACACCGCGGAAGACGGCGACGGCGATGGGGACACCGAGCCGGAGGAAGCCGACGGGCAGCAGCTCGCCGTGGCGCCGGCCGCTCCGATCGTGCAGGTGGGAGTCAGCGCTCTCCGGTCCTCCTCGGTCACTGCCGTACCCGACCTCGGCCTCAGCGCCCTGGCTCCCTCGGTCACCGGCGCGGCCGGCAGCGACCTCGTGGAGGAAGCCGAAGACGAAATCGCACCGGAGGCGGCGTTGCCCAAGGAGCTCTTCGACGAGACCCTCCAGGAGGTCCTGGACGAACGCGGCGACGAGGCCGAAGAGGACGAGGCGCCGCAGGGAGGCGAGGAGCCCGAGGACCTGGACGAGCTCGCCGCCAGGCAGTCGCCGGAAAACTCAGCTCTGTCCCCGGCGGCCCTGGCCCAGCCTGAGGAGGACCTCCCGGTCGAGCCGGAGGCCGCGCGTCCCGTACGTCCGGCCGCCCGGGTCACCGCCGTCACCTCGGGTGTGCTGGCGGCCCTGAACACGCCGCCGGACCCTCCGGCCGCCCCGCAGATCCGGGTCCTTGGGCCCGTCGACGTGATCGGCACCCTCGGCAAGGTCGAGTCGTACCGCCGCAACGGTCTCACCGAGATCGCTGCCTGGCTGGCCCTGCACCCGGGCAAGTCCCGCCATGAGCTCGACGAAGCGGTCTGGCCCGGTCAGCGGGTGCGCGCCGACACCCGCAACACGGCGATCTCCAAGTTGAGGGCGTGGCTCGGCCGCGACCCCCTCCTGGCGGCCGACGACCCCTCCGGCGCCTACCTGCCGACGATCAGCGGCGGCATCTACGCCTTCAACGATCAGGTCACCAGCGACTGGCAGCAGTTCCAGGCGTACTACCGGGAAGGGATGCACTACTCCGGCACGGAGGCCGACACCGCGCTGGCCAACGCGCTGGCGCTCGTCCGCGGCCGGCCGTTCAGCGACATCAACCAGTCCAAGTACGCATGGGCCGAGTACGACATCCAGGAGATGATCTCGGCCGTCGTCGACGTCGCGCACGAGCTCGCCACCCGACGCATGGCGGTACGCGACTACCGTGCCGCGCTCGCGGCGGCCTCCCGGGGACTGGTGTGCGACACGATGAGCGAGCTCCTCTATCGGGACCTGTTCACCGTCTACAGCGAGACCGGTGACCGCCAGGGGATGGAGCGGACGGCTCATCAGCTGACGCGCATCGAGATCGAAAGCGGGTCCGATTCCGCGCCCGAGACGGTGGCCCTGATCAATGCGCTGTTGGACGCGAACCGCATCGCGTCAGCCTGACCGGGCACGCGAAAGGGGCCTGTCCGCACCGGACTTCCGGTACGGACAGGCCCCCGACGTTTCGACCCGCTTCGTTCAGGCGTCGGCCGCAAGGCCGAGCGCGGCCACCCGGGCCTGTTCGAGGAGGGGCGGGAAGTCCTCTTGGCAGGTCCCGAGCGTGAGAGGCCGCTCGGACGGAGTGACCAGGTCCCAGCCGTGAGGCTGGAGACGAACCACGAGACAGGGCTTCGGAAACTGGTCGCCGAAGCGCATCGGCCCGGTCCGGGGCGCGATGACGAGCACGTGCAGACCGGCCAACGGCACGTCCTGCGATCGCACGGCGCGCACCGCCGCACCGAGGCGGTCAAGCTCCCGGGCCACCGCCGCTGTCTCTTCCGGGGTGGGCGAGCGCTCTACCCGCCACTCGATGTTGGCGGGATCCTTGCCGGGCCTGAAGTCCGGCCAGCTCAGAGAGGGATGCACGCTCTGCATCCACACGCCCATCGCGGTCCGTGCGTGACGCGCGTCCCGTCCACGACCTCGCTCCGTCCACCAGCGGAGGATGCCTTCCGCTCCCCCGCGGACCAAAGTCGCGGCACTCTGGGCCGCCACGATCCGCTCTTCCAGGTCCGTAACCTCGCGCTCCAGGGTCGTCACCCGGCCGCGCGCGCTCTCGAGCTCGGCGCGCACGGTGGCGAGTTGCTCACCGAGGTGCACCGGGTCGTCGGTCGGGCCCGTGGAACCAGCCATCTGCTACTGCCTCTTCTCTTCCGATCGGGCGTCAGCTCCCCTTGGCGCAGAGCACCGATCCCAGGTCGCTGTTCGTCCGGATTCCGGGCCCGGCGCCGACTGTTGACCAGGAAGGCCTTACCGGCCCGCCTCTGCTCGGCGGGTGGGGCCCTTGGCGGGGTGACAGCCGAACATTAACACTACCCATAGACTTAAGTAATATCTCGGTCCGTGCTCCATCTCCGCGAAAAGCCGGGCCGAAGGGAGGCGCCGTCGACTCCGCCCGGCCGCGGATGCGCGTCGGCGCTCTGGGAGGATCAGCGGCGTGGAAGAGATGCGAGCCCGTCCCGGGTGGAAGCAGGTCCCGATGCCGCCGGCCGTGGCCGGCCTGCCCCGTGACGGCCGGGGATATCCGGTGGGCTGGACGACACTCTGGGAGCCCCGCGACGCTCCAGGCCGGTCGTCGGTGATCCGCAGCCCCGAGGAGGGCGCGGTGCTGTGGTGCTACTGCGCGACCGGCACCGGGACTCCGCTGCTGGGACAGGTGTGTCCCCGGCGTCAGCGCACGGCGATGGCCCGGCGGCGCTGCCAGCTGTGCGGTACGTCGATCGACCGGGACGCGAAGGTGGTCTTCATCGCCGGCGAGTCGGAGGGGACGGCCGCCCAGCTCGTACGAGAGCCACCGCTGCACGCGGCGTGCGCCGCCTACGCCGCTCGCGTCTGCCCCTACCTGGTGGTCGGGAACCGTGCGGGGGCGCTGCGCGTCGCCGAGGCAGCGTCCTACCAGCTGTTCGAGGAGCGGGTCCGGCCCGACAGTCTGGATCCGCAGGCGGACATGCTCAGGGAGGTGTTCCCCCTCGGAAGCCGCGAGGCGCTGCGGTTCGGCGCGCTGGAGAACCTGTTGGCGGCTCCCGCGGGCACCTGGGTTCCCTTCGCAACGTGGTTCGCCAGCCTTCCCCTTTCATCTTCTCAGAGCTGACCCTGCGCCTTCCCGGCCGCGCGGTCACAGATCGAACGGGCCTCGTCCCAGACGTGCCCGAGTCACCACACGGCCCCGGCCGGGTTCGACCTGGCAGCCGCAGCCCAACGAACCCGAAGGCGCAGTTCACCGCCCTGGGAGTCTGAACTGCGGGCTGTGGTGGAGGACGCTGCGGCCGGCGCGTGTCCTTCGACATACTGATCTCGCCCGCCAGCTGACGGGATTCTCCCCGCGTGCGCGGGGATGCGGAGCCGCCGCCGTGACGGTTCCGAGCACATCCCTGCCCTGGAGGAGCCATGCCCCGACGTACCGAACCGACCGCGCTGGACGTCCACGCCGCGTGGAACATCACCCTCGACCTCGACCGCCAGGGCGATATCGTCCCCGACAACAGCAGTCGGGGCCTGGAGGCCGAGGTCTTCGTACGGACCCGCGTCATGCCGCACGGCTTCGAAGGAGTGGAGCGCGGCGCGGCCCGGCTGCTCGAAGTGGTCGGGGGCGTCGTTTTCGGCATCGAGCCGCCCCTGCTGGCCGTGAAGCCGCTGGAGTTCTACACCGACCCGATCGTGGGCTCCTCCGTCACCGCCGCGAGCCGCACGTTCGTGCCGGACCGGCGGGAGGCGTGCGCCGCGCTGGTGCGCGACCTGGTCGCCGCCTCGGTGCCGGGGCAGGCCGGCCCGTCGCCACTGGAGGTCTGGGACGGCTGGGCGGCCACCTACTCGCGAACGGCCCGTGACCCCCGCATCCGGTACGTACTGCTGCGCGCCGTCCTGGTGCTCGCCGCGCTCGGCGACACCGCGACCGGCGCGAAGGGCTTCACGCAGACGGCCGTGGACAACAAACTCGCCGCGCAGTTCCCGCTCCAGGCGTAGGGGAGTCGCCAGGGTGGGCCACGGGCCGCCGTGGCCGCTGGCTGGGAAGTCGTCTTCGGGCGCGAACACTGTCGATACCCCTAGATAGCCGTCGCAGGCGACTCGGTATCGCCGCTCGGATAGCGGGGGAAGAGGCGGGGATCCGGTCCAGGCGCGAAGGAGCCCGGAGTCGTAGGCCCCGGGGGTGCCGCGGTGGCGGAGCGGAAGCGGGGCATGGGGCTGTCCTCGGCGGGCGGTTTACAGAAGGAGGGTGAGCACGGTACTTCCCGTACGCGGTAGCGGTGCCAGGCGACGTGGTGGTCGCACAGGATGCGTTTCGTCTCGCCGTGGATGCAGCGTTCGGCGATGTGCAGGTGAGGCGGCAACGGGGGCTCCTGCCGGCGGGCCGGGCCGGCAGGTGGGTAAGCCGGGCCCGGCGGACGGTCGTCTCGTCAGTACTGGAGGCGTGTGCCGTCGAACACGGCGTCGGCCGGGAGGGACGCGCCGGGCAGCAGGCCGGTGATGACCCGGTGGGGAGCGCCGGGGACGTCGGCGAGCCGGACCGCCGGGTGCAGCGGCTTGGCCGACATGCGGGTGTCGTCGGTGGTCATGCCGATGAGGCGCTGCTGCGGGAGGTGGACCAGGAGGGCGTCGCCGATGGTGTAGCCGTGGCGGCGGTAGAAGCCGTCCAGGGCGGGCTCATGGTCGAC
The DNA here is from genome assembly GCF_040650575.1 of Streptomyces sp. NPDC048659. Classification (NCBI taxonomy): domain Bacteria; kingdom Bacillati; phylum Actinomycetota; class Actinomycetes; order Kitasatosporales; family Streptomycetaceae; genus Streptomyces; species Streptomyces sp. NPDC048659. The sequence goes on from NZ_JBEZHM010000009.1 coordinate 33,517, forward strand.
CGTCACCAGGCCGTACCCGGCTCGCGCGAACCGCTGCTCGGCGGCGCCGATCAGGGCGGCGGCCACGCCCCGGCGGCGGTGGTCGGGGTGGACTGCGACGCCGTTGATGATGCCCAGGCTGCGGACCATGTGGTCCAACAGGGGAAGGCTGTCGATGCCGGGGTGGGTGAACAGCCAGCGCGGCGGCCCGCCGAACAACGCACCGATGAAGGTGCCGGTCTCCTTGTCCTCGGCGACCAGGGCCAGATTCCGGTCGTGGGAGAGGGGCGGCACGGGCGGTGAGGCCAGGACGACCCGCGCGAGGCCGAAGGGGTCGGGGTCGAGAGGGTCGGCGAGGGCGATCACCTGCATGAAGGCGTCGGTGTCGGCGGGGCGGGCGTCGCGCACAGTGAACGCGGCGCCGTCGGCGGAGAGGCGGTTGGGGGAAGACGCTGCCATGGCAAGGGCTCCTGAGGAGGGGAAGGGGCTGGTGGGCGGGTCAGCGGGAGGTCCGGCGGCTCAGGGCGCGCACCACGCTGGTGAGCGTGTAGTCGGAGACGGTGCGCATCGGGTCGCGGGTGGTGCCGCGCTCGGGGTCGTAGGCATACACCCGGGCCTTCGCGTCGAAGGAGCGCATCAAGGTGACGGCTGCCTCCAGGAGTTGAACCTCGTCGGGGAGGCTGCCGAAGTCCGGTTCGGTGTGCAGAGCGGCGAAGCGGCGCCGATCCGCGAACGGGGACTCGCCCCGGTGCATCCGGCCCGGGACGAAGCCCCACTGCTCGTGGAAGTTGTCCCAGTAGGCGTGAACGGCGGCGGAGGGGTGGCCCTCGTAGGGGTCGCGGGTGATCGTCGCGCCGGGCTCGTCGAGCAGCCAGGTGATGCGGTGCGGCTTGTCCCACATGGCGCCGCTGTCGATGAAGAGGCTGTCGCTGGGGGCCGTGGCCGTCCAGACCTCCGGCTCGGTCCACTCCCCTCCGTCCGCACCGGGAAGCTCCTTGGGCCCCACCCCGGAGACGACCGCCGTACTCGTTCCGTCTCCGTTGTCGCGCAGCCAGGCGTATTCGCCGGCGGTGGCGGTGAAATCGGGCCCGGGACTCCACTGCGGGGCATCGGGGAACGCCGATTCGGGGAATGAGAGCACGACCGTGACGCGGCCGCGACGGTCGAATCGGCGGGGGTTCCAGGTCTGGTTGATGGCGGCCTCTATGTGGCGGCGCAGGCTTCGCTTCATGTGCGGGAACTCCTCGGCTGGAACAGGGCGCGGCGCGGGACGAGCGGACGCGCGCCGGTGAGGGCGGGCCGGGCCGAGAAGGGTCATCGGCGTCCGGTCGCCTGCCGCCTCGTTCGGCGGATCTACACAGTAACTCAGATTCATAGACTTAAGCAACATGCCCAAGGTGCTTGACCTTCATTGATCTCACTCATAGAATTAGGCAATGAACGGGGTGTCTTCGCCCCCGCCTCACACCAACGCCGCCGAACCTTCGCGCAGGCCTGGCCGCACTGGCACACACCCCTGAGGACCCCTCTTCATGCTCTCCGCGCACCCCTGGGATCACGACCAGGCCGTCACCGCGCTCGCAGCGCCGCGCGGCACGGGCGACCGGCACCGCTGGCAGATCGCCGACACCGGCCGCACCTTCGCCGTGCACGGCTCCCACGCCTTCCCCGGCCACCCCATGTACGACATCTACGAGACGACCGACGGCGCCCCGCCGGTCCCGGCCGCCCGCCTCGCACAGCTCCACTCGCTTATGCGGGCCCGGCTGCTGATCGCCAAGCTCGCGCGCCCCGCCTTCACCACGAACTGGACGGCGTGGGAGACGGCCCTCGTCGTCGGCGAAGGCATCGACCTTGCCACCGCCCCCGTACGCGAACGCGGCACCTGGACCTTCACCTTCGACTACGCCCTGGACACCGAACAGGAGGGCTACCGGTACGACGCACAAGGCCCCCTCCTCGAAGCGGCGTTCCAGGCCGCCGCCGACTTCTTCCACGACAACGAGGTAACCGACCCGCAAGCCAACGAGGACGGCATCCTCGGCATCGTCCTGGCCTCCTACGCCCGCCGGTACCCCCTGCCCGGCCGGACGGCCGGAGCCCGGCCGTGACGGCCCGTCGGCGGCGGATGGACCGCACCGCCATGACCGGCTCCCTGGTGAACTGGCCGACCCACCTCGACAGCTACGGAGGCTGCGGCACCAGCGTCTACGCCGTGTGGCCCGAGGCGTTCGACGAGCCGATGCTGGTCTGCTTCCCCGGCCTGCTGCTGCACGCCCATCTGCAGGAAGAGCCCATCGGCGACCACGGCCCGTGGGCCGCGGTCTTCCCCGACCTCGACGACGGCGACCCCGAGGCCGCCGAGCGCTCTACCGGCCTCCTGGCCGCCCTCCTGCTGGGCACCACGGGCGCGAGCTGGGCGCTGCGCGACCCGGACGCCGCCCCGGCCACGCCGATCGCCGAGTGCTTCGCGGGCTTCTGGACCGCCGGCGAGCAGGACCTCACCGCCGCAGGCCGCGCGGTCGTCAACGCCCTCACCCAGTCCTACGGCCGCCCCCCGGTCTTCCTGACCGTCCAGGACACCTGACCATCCCCAACTCCCGACCGGAGAGACGAACATGCCCCAGCAGCCCACCCGCCCGACCCACCCCGGCGCGGCTCCCATCGTCGAACTGAGCGGCATCAGCGCCTCGTTCACCCCTCTCGAACTCGAGGGCCTCGTGCGCACCGCAGCCGAAGCCGTCTTCGGCGATCCAGACGATCTCAGCACCCGGCAGCACGAGCTGGCCGCCCGCGCCCGCGCGCTGATGGCCGAGGAGGACGCCGACGCCGACGAGGAGTCACCAGCCGCCGGCTACAGCCGGATGCTCGCCCTCCAGGAGTGGCTGCGCGTCGAGGCCGAGACCACCGCCGAGGAGTTCACCGCGCTCCTTCGCGTCCTGCTCCCCCACGCCGCGTACGTGGTGCTGCAGGTCCGCGGCGACGACACCTTCCGGACGGACCGCGCGGTCACCGCCGACGGCACGACCGTCTACGACTTCGACGAACCGCTCCCCGCCCTGCCCGAGGACCTGGCCCGCGCCTGGGGCAAGGACCCGCGCTTCGAGCCCGACCTCGACCACATCGTGGGCGAGCTCCAGGCCGCCGGAGTCACCTTCGGGTCGCTTCCCGAGACAGCCCGCGACCTGGACGTCGACGACCGGTACGAGTACCTGCCCTCCATCGACCTGGGAACCGTCGCATGACGACGTCCCCCATCCCTTCGTAGCCCCGTTCCACCAGCTTGTGAAAGGACCAACTGCTGTGACCGATCTGATCAACACCGGAAGTCACGCCCGCGAACTGCTGAGCCAGGACGCCCGCGGCGCCATCGGGGCCTCCCTGGTTGCGCTGGAACACGGGTTCCACGAGTCCATCCCCTGGGGCAGCCTGCCGGTCACCTGGATGCAGATCCGCCTTCCGCATCCGGAGCTGATCGGTCCAGGACCCGCCAGCCAAGCGGTCGCGGTCGAGGACATCGACGTCCCGGCCTGGGCCCGCGAAGGCGGGCCGAAGTTCCAGGACGCGATGGAGGAGTACGGGCAAGCACTGCTCGACGGCTCCGCAGGCCTGGGTGTCGACTCCAGGACCGACCCGATGGGCCCGATCGTAGGGCTGCTCGCCCTCGCCGAACGGTGGGCGCTCGACCAGAGCGGACTCATCGAAGGCGTGGACATCCTGGACACTCCCGGTGCCAAGCAGCAGCGCACCCTGACCGCGGTACTGGCCGACGGCACGGTCCTGGCCGTCACCCGCACCGCGGGTGAGCCGACGACACACCGCTCCCAGAACCACATCTCCCGGTGCTCCCGCGGGCGCACCCTTGCCCCCGCGCTGTGGCTGATGGGCCAGGGCGCGGGCGTCTTCCCGCTGGAGATGCCCCCGCCGGTGAAGCGCGTGTAGAGCGGCCGTCCCACCCGGGGCGCTGGAGCGCCCCGGGTGGGGCGAAGTCCGGGGATCGTCTGGTGTCGGGCTTGTCCGGGCGGCGACAATGACGGCATGCGTTTCGACCTGACCGATCTGCTGCACGCGACTGCCGAGGTGCTGGACGCAGCCGGCACGCTGGAGCCCCTGCGGCTCGCGCTCGCCGGCCGGGACGTGCAGGTCTCCTTCGCGGAGTTCACCACGATGGCGGACCAGCGCAGCAGCGTCGACCGGCTGGCCGCGGCGACCGGGGCGGACCCGGTGCTGTCCGAGCTCGGCGCGAGCGCCTACACCTACACCCTGACCGCGGACCTGCCCGGCGGGATGGTGCTGGTCGCAGGAACGCACCCGACCCTGAACCGGTCGCGCCCCGAACGCTCGACCTCCACCGCCGCCACAGCGGCGCTCCTGCGGGCCCTTGTGCCCTGGGCGCAGACCCTGGCCGGCCTGCCGGTCGCCGTCAGCGGGCTGGAGGTCACCGACACCGCACACCGGTTGGGAGTACAGCTACTCGTCGACGGCGCCGACGACCCCAAGGCGGCGATGGTCGCGGCCTCGACGGGGGTCACCGCGCTGCGGACCGCTCCCGCGATCCCGTTCGGGATCGACGGCCGGGGGCGCCTGCCCTCCGGGCACCCGGTGCTGATCAGCGTCATGTAGAGGAGCCTCGACCACCCGCCACACGGAAGTGTGCACCTGAGTGGACACTCGACAGAGCTGTGTGTACCTTCGTGCTCACTTATCGTGAACAGGCGAGGTGGCTGTGCCCGTACCCTTCGACCAGGTCGTGCCCGCCGGGGACATCCCCGATCTCGAGGACGCCCCGCTGTGGCGCGATGCGCGCGGCCGGCCCCTGCACAGACAGTGGGGCGGCGCGACCTACGAGGTCCGCAACCACCTCGACGGCTGCATCCTGGTGTGCCGCACCGCCGAGCCGACGGCGACCAACTACCCGCTGTCGCAGGAGGCCGAGCTCGCCTTCCACCGCGCCTTGGCCGACACCGTGTTCGCCGACGCGGCGATCAACAAGGGCTGGGACGCGGGCAACCGGGCGGCGGCTGGCGCGGAGCCCGGCGGGAGCCGGTGGGCCGCGGCCTGGATCAGCAACGGCGTGCCGGGCTTCACCGAGCACGACACCTGGGACGGAGCCCACCGCGCCGCCGCCGAGCGACTGGACGAGATGGCCGACGGCCTCGTCCTGACCGGGGACACCCTCACCGCGCAGATCGCCAGCGCCCACCTGAGGCGCTGCGCGAACCAGGTCCGGGACGTAGTGCTGACCGCCGAGCTGGGCGACGCGGTCCGCCGGGGCAAGGGGTGGATGAAGGAGGAACGGCTCGTCACGCAGATCGCCGCCGGCCTGGACATCAACCGCCGCTTCCTCTACCGGGTGTTCAACGGCACGGAATGGCGCCGGCTGTGACCGGGCCGGCCCGCTCCCCTGCGAGGCCGGCCACGACGCCGGGCGGCCGCGGACGCCGGCAGGAAGCGGACCGCGCCGCGCTGGACCGGTTCCTGTACGGCATGCCGTACGCCGATCTGCTCGCCCACGGCCCCAAGCTGCCCCTGAACACTGCCTGGCGGCGCCTGCTGTACCGCACTGGCGCGGTGGACGCCGTCCGGACGGCGTGCGGCGGATGGGCCCCGGCCGTCGACGCCCCGGAGTCGGAGCAGACGATCACCGCGCTGGTGCCCCGCACTGGCCCCCGCGCCGACACCGTGGTCGACGTGGTCGCCGTGGCCGGCAGCACCCTCGCCAGCGCCGGGCGACGCGACGAGGCATTCGCCCGCTACGACGAACGGTGGGCCCGTGGCCGCGGCGCCCTGCGCGACCTGGTGCCCGCTGACATCGGCGCGGTGCGCAGCCGGCTCACCCCTCCCGGAGCACTCCTGGCCCATCACGGCCTGGCGACCCCTCACCATCTGCAGGACGGGCGCCTGCTGCGCGTCTCGGCCGGCCTGGCCGCGTACAGCTCGGTGCCGCACTTCGTTCCCGGTCCGCTCGCCGAGGACGCCGCGACCACCGCGATGATGGACGCGCAGACCCGCGCGGAACTGACGCTGCCCGCCCCGTCGGTGCTGCTGTTCCACGACGGCGTGCCGTTCGACGCGGTGGCCGACGACAGCGACCTGATCGAAGCCGCCGGAGAAGGGCGCCTGCCCCTGGGCGATGCGCCGGTGGTGATGGGCGGCGTGCTCACCGCCCGCGAAGACGGGCACCTGGACGAGGGCCTGGGCTGGCTCCTCACCGCGGCCACCGACCGGCGCAGCGGCACTCCCCTCTACTCCCTGGTGCCGGTGCCCTACGGCGGTCATCCTGCCGGGCGCGCCCTGTACGGCTACGCGGCACTGCTGGCTTTCGAGAACTGGCGGCCGCCGCCCGAGCTTCCCCGGCGGGACGGTGCGGGCCGCCGGGACAGGGAGATCAAGAAGCTCGCGCGGACACGGCAGGCCCGCGACGGCGCCTTCCACGGCGTCCATCTCCTCGACTACGAGCCTCCGCCGGAGGAGCCAGCCGCGCGGACGCGCTCGGCCGCAGGGACGGGCGAGCTCACGGCCGGCACCTGGCGGCGCGCCCACGTCCGCCCGCGCGTGCGCTACGGGATCCGCGACGGAAACGGGCGCAAGGTCGGGCCGGTCTACAAGGAGAACGCCGTGCTCGGGGTGACCTACGAGTACCGGCACCGGTGGGTGGCACGGACCCGGATCAGGCCGGACCTGCCGCTCGCGGAACGGGAGACGGTGTACGCGCTGGGCGGCCCCGGCTGGAGGGCGTGAGGCCGCCCGATCGGGCTCAAGGCGGTTCGGGGCAGGGCAACTCATCACCAGACGTTGCTTAATTCAATGAATACACGTATGGTGGATGCCGCCGGGCCGGGTTGCCGCCCGGCCGCCCCGAACCGGGAGTTGCAGTGATCACCACCATCGCGATAGACGGCTTCAAGTCCTTCCAGGACTTCGAGTTCGAGTTCCCCTCGGGCCCACTCACCGTGCTGACCGGCCCCGCCGGCACCGGCAAGACCAACCTCCTCGACGCCCTCACCCTGGTCTCCCGGACCCTGACGGACGGCTGGGCGGCGGCCACCGCCTCCGGCCCCCGGCTGGCCGCTGACGCCCTCTTGCTCCAGAGCGAGCACGAAGGCCAGCCCAGGACCGCGCAGAGGATGCAGATCACGGTGCAGACCCTGATGCCCGGCGCGGCCGGGCCGGTCTCGGTGGAACTCACCGCTTTCCGGGCCCCCGACGGTCGCACAGCCGTCCTCGACACCGCTGGCAGCGGCGTACGGACAGCCGCGCGGACCGGGGCGGCGCAGCGCCTGATTCCGCTGGACGGCGGAGGGCCGCTGATGGACACGCTCCGGGAGCAGGCCAGGAACTGGCAGACGGCGTCCGACGGTGCGAGCGACGCCGCTTCGATGCTCGGGCGGCTCGGCCCGGAGGCGGCGGCCCGGCTGGATGCGGACCTCGCGGCTCTGGTGCACGGCTCCTTCGGCGTCCGGGCCGTCCAGGGACGGATCGAGGTCCGGATGGCGCACCAGGGCTGGGTGCCGATGGCCGCGATGCCCGCCGGGGCGCTGCGCATCCTGAAGGTCCTGACCGCCTGGCACACCCGGCCCGGCGTGCTGGTCCTGGACGGGATCGGGGAAGGGATCCACCCGAAGGCCGCCGCCGAACTGGTCCGGCGGATCTCCCGGCGGATCGGCGCCCCCTCCTCGCCCTTCCAGCTGATCGCCAGCGCGCACGCCCTGGATTTGGTCAACACTCTGTCCGGCGGCGACCACCGCGCCGTGGTCGTAATCGAGAAGGCCCACCGGGTCGACCCGGCGCAGCGGACCATCACGCCCGTCAGCATCGCCCTGCCCGTTCGGGAGCCGCGGCCGCAGGAGGAGCCGGGGCACTACGTGCGGCCCTCCCGGCTCGCCCAGATGCTCAGCGCCGCGTGAACCCCGCCGGGGTGCCGGGCCGCTTCCGGCCTTGTTCCTCCGGCCCGCTCCTCCCGCCGCCGGCTCATGCTCGGCGGCCGCCACCCCGCGTACTGAAAGGTCAGCCATGCCCCCGCCCCCGCCCGTCCTGGTGCCCGGCCTCGGCCCCACCCGCCGCAGCCCGTTCGGCGACCTCACCCCCCACCAGTACCTGGAGATGCTGCTGGAGGAGATCCGGGAGCTGTACCTCGCCGACCAGGTGCCCTGGGTGGTCGGCTACAGCGGCGGCAAGGACAGCACCCTGGTCACTGCCCTGGTCTGGTGGGCCCTGGCCTCCCTGTCGCCGGAGCAGCGGACCAAGACCGTCCACGTGATCTCCACCGACACCCTGGTGGAGAACCCTCTGGTGGCCGCGTGGGTGGGCCGGTCGCTGGACGCGATGCGCGAAGCCGCCGCCGCCCAGCAGCTGCCGATCGAGGTGCACCGGCTGACACCCGCCGTCGAGGACTCCTTCTGGATGTGCCTGATCGGGCGCGGCTACGCGGCGCCGAGGCCGAAGTTCAGGTGGTGCACCGAGCGGCTCAAGATCAAGCCGTCGAGCCGGTTCATCCGCTCCGTCGTCGCCGCCCACGGCGAGGCGATCCTCGTGCTGGGCATCCGCAAGGCCGAGAGCGCGGCACGGGCCAAGTCCATGGCCCGCCATGAGAAGGGCCGCGTGCGCGAGCGGCTCTCACCCAACGGCGACCTGCCCAACTCGCTGGTCTACAGCCCGATCGAGGTGCTGACCAACGACGAGGTGTGGATCTTGTTGATGCAGTACGACAACCCGTGGGGGCACAGCCACAAGGACCTGCTCGGCCTCTACCAGGGAGCGAGCCCGGACTCCGAATGCCCGCTGGTGGTCGACACCACCACCCCCTCGTGCGGCGACAGCCGGTTCGGGTGCTGGACGTGCACGATGGTCAGCCAGGACAAGTCCCTGAAGGCGATGATCGCCAACGACGACGACAACGTGTGGATGCGTCCGTTGCTGGAGCTGCGCAACGCGCTCGACATCGACGACGACCGGCATCTGCGGGACTACCGCAGGTCGAACGGCTCCCTCATGCTCTTCCACGGCCGGCTGGTGCACGGCCCCTACACCCAGGCGGCCCGGGAGGACTGGCTGCGTCGACTGCTGCGCGCCCAACACCAGATCCGCACCCGCGGGCCCGAGTACGTGCGCGACCTGGCCCTCATCAGGCTGGAGGAGCTGCACGCGATCCGCCACGAGTGGGTGGTCGTCAAGCACGAGGTCGAGGACCTCCTCCCGGCCATCTACCTGGAGGAGACCGGCGAGCCGTTCCCCGGTCCGGCCGTCCTGGACGGCGGCGTCGGCTTCGACGCCGACGCCATGGCCGTACTGCGGGAGGTCTGCGACGGCGACGAGAGCCAGTACCAGGGAGTCCGCGCGCTGCTGGGGCTGGAGCGCCGCTTCCGCACCGCCGGGCGCCGCGCCGGGTACTTCGAGGCCCTGGAGAAGACCGTCGCGCGGTACATGTTCACCGACGAGGACGACGCCCTCCGGTACGCGATCGCCCGCGAGCAGATCCGCTCCGGCCTCTACGATCAGAACGGTCCCGAGCCCCCGGACGCAGACGGGGACGGCGACAACCCGTACGGATCGAAGGAGAGTTCGTGACCGAGCAGCCGCCGGCCGCACCGCGCCCCGACCACCAGGGCATGCCCGCGCTGTACATGGCCGAGCTGGCCGTGCACCGGGACCGCTGGCAGCTGATCGTCGTCGCGCCGGGCCCCGAGGTCGTCGTCGCCCCGCTCGACCTCGGCCCCGCCGACACCCTCGCCGTCGCCGACCCGGACGGCCCCGGGCACCACCTGATCGCCCCGGGCCCGGAGCCCCACCCCGTTCCGCCGCTCACGGACGCGATCCGGCTGCTCCCCGCGGCGGGGTACACCATCGACCCGGCGGCCTGGGCCGACCCGGTCAAGCTCCACGGCTGGACCCAGGTCACCCACACCATGTGGACCGCCCCTTGCCATCCGGCCGCGCCCCCGGCACAGCGACTGTAGCGACCGAGCCCCCGAAGACCTTCAACGAGCAGGAGAGCGACGGTATGACGACCGCCGAGCCCGACCCGGCCTGCCCCGAGTGCGCCGAGGAGCTGGAGTACGACACCGCCGACGCCGTCTTCGCCTGCTCCAATGTGCAGTGCGCGGCCCTCGGGATGGAGCGGACGGTGTGGAGCGCGCTGGAGGAGGCCGGGATGCTGCTCGCTCCGGTCACCGGGCTGCCCCGGCCGATGCGCCAGGGCCTGCCGGTTCCCTGGGTGACCCCGTGGAGCGCGGCGCGGGTGTGGTGGCGGGCCATGGACTCCCGGCTCCTGGCCCGCGCCCACAACGAGTGGCGCTGCCAGGTGTGCGGAGACCTCCTCCCCGAGCAGGCGTGGGTGCTGGCCACGCCCGTCGGCGTGGTGCTGCAGGCCGCGCTGCACCAGGAGTGCAGGGATCTGGCGCGGGCGGCCTGCCCGCACCTGTCCGGCCCGGCCACCCGCAGCAGCGCCCACCTCGTCACCCGCGCGCAGTTGACCTCCGACGGCCGGCCGCTGCTCCAGTCACAGCCCTCCGACCCGTACTTCCTCCAGCAGTGGGAACTGGCCGCCCCTCCGGGCCAGCCCCAGCACCCCGCGCACGACGACCCTTCCGGCCCGGCCGCCCCGGCGGCCGCGGCACCGGCCTGACGCCCGCCCCCGGGCAATCCGACCTCGCAGGAGAGCACGATGAACGAACGGTCGCCCGATGCGGCCGACCTGCCCCGGCCCGGCCGCGCCCCGGCCGCCAGCGGCCTCCTGACCCCCGCCGAGACCGTCCTGATCCACTGCCTCCGGCAGTACGCCGCAGAGGTCGACCCGACCTCCGAGCCGGTCCTCGAAGGGTGGGCGTACCCCTCCCCCTTCCATCTGCTCCTCGATGTCGGCCGGCTCTTCACCCCGGCCCCACTCCCGCCCGCAGTCGCCCCGCTCATGGTGACCTTCTGCTACACCAACGCCGTTCAGACGATCGCGGACCAGGAGGACCCCGCCCTGGTGTACGTCGAGGGGTTCGCCAGCTGCACCGTCGACAGCGCCGTCCACCACGCCTCCCACGCCTGGGCCACCGACGGCACCCACGCCATCGACCCGACCTGGCCCGCCGATTCGGGCTGCGCCTACCTCGGCATCCCCTTCGCGGACCCCGCGATGTGGCCGCACCCGCTGTACGGCGACGGAATCCTCGAGCAGTACGCCACCCTGCTCCCGATCCTGCGCGAGGGTCTGCCTGCGGACGCGGTCGCCGACATAGGCCGACCGCTCCCGCGCCGGGCGCACCGCCGCCGTACCGAATCCGCGGGACCGCTCAGCCGCACGCCCTCCAGCTGACCCCCAACTCCCGCCCTTCGCCAGGAGCCGAATCCCCGACGCAGACAACGCCGTTGGAGATGATGCGAAGGACGGGCTGCCGGAGGCAGCACCCCACGACCAACCCACTCCGCCCCACGAAGGAACCGAACCGTTGTCTCAGCCTCTGGCCACCCAGCCCTCCGTCCTCTCCGGCCCGGCCCCCGCCGTCATGATCGACCGCCCCGGCTCCGTCGACCGCGACGACGCCATCGGCATCGAGCGCGTCGGCGACGGCTGGCGCCTGACCGTCTACATCGCCGACGTGGCATCCGGCGTCGCACCGGGCAGCGCCGCCGACCGGGAGGCGTTCACGCGGCGCGAGTCGGCGTACGGGGGCTGGCGGGGCACCCAGAAGATGCTGCCCGGGCCGGTGGAGGCCCGGTTGACCCTGACCGAGGGGAGGCCGTGCGCCGCGATCGCGATCCGCGTGCACGTCCTTCCGGACGGACAGGCCGGGCGCGTGGACGTCGAGCGGGCGACGGTGAGCGGCCTGGTGGCTCTGAGCCACTCCCAGGCCGCCGAAGCGGTCCGCGACCGCGCGCATCCCCTTCACGAGGTCCTGCGCGAAGCGGCGGCGGTGAGCGAGGTCCTGCTCGCCCGCCGGCGCCGGCAAGGGGCGCTCGCCCTGTACGACCTCCTCAGCGGGTGGGCGACCAGCGAGGACGGCGTCGTGGTCCGGCTCGCCTCCTACGAGCGGACCATCGGCTACAAGATCGTCCAGGAGTGCATGATCGCCGCGAACACCGCGCTGGCCTCCTGGGCGGCGCAGCGCGACCTCCCGCTGCTGTTCCGCAACCACGCCGCCGGCCGCGTCGCCGCCCCGCGCCAGACCCTGCTGGACGATCTCGACGTCGCCTTCGCCGACGGGTCCGCCGCCCGGCTGGAGGCACTGCGCGAGCGGACCCTGATGACCCTCAAGGCGGCGGAGTACGCGCCGTTCATGGGCGGCCACTGGGGCCTGAACCTGCCGGGATACCTGCATGCCACCTCGCCCCTGCGGCGCTACGCCGACCTGGTCGTGCAGCGGGTCGTCTCCAGCCATCTGGACGACGCCGCTTCCCCGTACGGGCAGGACGACCTGGCCTCGATCGCCGAGGCGCTGAACACTGGCGCCCGGCAGGACCGAGAGGCCGAGCGGGACTCGCGCAAGTCGGTCGCGCACTCCGCGGCCCGACGCGGTGCCGCGGCGACGGAGGCCGACTACACCGGCCTCGACACCTCCGCGTTCCACGCCCTCCTCAAGCGCGGCTGCAAGGAGAACATCGCCGGCGCGCCCCTGGTCGCCGAGACCGCGCGGCGGGCCACCGAAGGCCAGCTCACCTCGCTGGAGATGCAGATGGTGCTGCTCGTCGCCGGCGGGCCCGGCTGGGAAGAGGGGCGCACCGCCTGCCTGGACGCCATCGCGGCCGCGCCCGAGACGGCCGTGTCCGTCCTGTCCGTCCACTCGCAGGTCAACGGCCTGCCGCCGGTCGAGTTCACGGTCCAGACCTTCGGCCAGGCCCCCACCACCGTCTTCGCCGCCCAGGCGTCGTGGCCCGCGGGCGGAAGCCCCGTTGAAGGGTCCCGGCGGTCCGCGTCGACGAAGAAGGCGGCCCGGCACCAGGCGGCCCTCAGCCTGCTCGCCGCGCTCGCCGACCTGCCCGATCCATCCCTCGACCTCGCCCAGCCCGTCCCCGAGACCGCGCAGCCCCCGGCCGCCACGCCCGGCATCGAAGCGGTGGAGGGCCGCTCGCCGATCTCGGTCCTTAACGAGTACCAGCAGATCAAGGTCATCAGCGGTCTGAGCTACACGATGGCCTCCGAGGGCCCCAGTCACCTTCCGACGTTCACCTGCACCGCGCAGGCCACTCACGACGGCGCGGCCGTCCTCGCCTCGGCGTCGGCCTCGACCAAGGCGGCGGCCAAGACGGCGGCGGCCGCCGGTCTGCTGGAGCGGGTCGACGCGGCGCGGGCCGAGCACGCTGCCTGATGCCGGGACGGGTGCGCCGCGGGCCGAGCGTGCGCGAGGGAAGTGGGCAGATCCCGGCAACAGCCGTGGCCGACCCGTGGCCGCTCGTGGTCCGGGTGGCCGGCGGCCGGGTCAACCACCTGGCCCGTCCTCGTGTGACCCGAGCAGGCCGGCCGACCGGGTGGCTCGACCTGGCCTGCGGTGGCAGCTGCCTGGCCGGCGCACTGGACAACGACCTGCGGGAGAGCGAGTGCGTCCGGTGCGCCGAGCGGGCTGGGCGGGACCGCGACCCCAAGCGGTGGCGGATGGCCGCCGCCGAGCGTCGCGCGCAACTGGCGGCGGCCCGCGGCCAACACCCGCTGCCGTTCGCGGTGTGACGACGAGACAGCCGGTCGGCCAGCTGCGCGGTGCCGAAGGGGTCGAGGGTGTCGGTACCGGCCCGGCGGCCGGGCTCCAGACCGTACGATGGGCCGCAGCCGGCCGGTGGACGTGGGACCGGCACGAATTCCTAGGGGGCATAGTGACCGCGCAGCCGTCAGCCGTTGGCAGGGACTACCTTTCGCCCGATGGGCGCCGAGGTGTCCTGGCGGGCCTGGAGTCCGACACGGTCGCCGAGCTGCGTGCGGGCACGCCGGTCCACCTCGACCTCGCCCGGTTCGGGGTCTGCCCCCGGCCGCTGTCCCTCCTCGACGGGGACTGGATGGCGGCCCACCCCGACATGGGCCTGATGGCGATCGGCCCCGTGCTCGAGCTCACCGGGCCGGAGTTCGACGAGCTCGCCGCCGGCCGCGTCGTGGAGCGGGAGGTCGACGGGACGGCGCTGTGGGACGCGTTCCCCGTACGGATCGCCCAGGCCGAGACCACCGGCGAGCTCCAAGAGCGCTTCGCCGCGCTCGACGAGGGCCGCGTCGCCCCGCAGGTCGGCCAGTAGCCGTTTCCCGTTCGACCGGAGGACCAAGCCGTGCCCTTGCCCGAGCGACCTGAGATTGTCTGCATCTGCGGCTCTGCCCGGTTCGCGGCCCAGATGCGTGCGGCGAACCGTGAGCTGACCTTCGCGGGTGTCATCGTCGTCGCGCCTGGCGAAGCGGACGGACCGGTCACCGACGAGCAGAAGACCGTGCTGGACGCTCTCCACCTGCACAAGATCGACTTGGCTGACCGGGTTCTGGTCGTCAACCCCGGCGGGTATGTCGGCGAGTCCACAAGCAGGGAAATCGCATACGCCCACGCCAGCGGCAAGCCGGTCTCCTACACCGAGCCCGTCTGACCTCGTGGCGGTTTCGCACCGGAGTACCAGGGCGTGATCTACCCGAGCAGCTCGGGAACTGGACCTCGACGCAGGCCGGGGCGGGTTCAGCAGCCGTACGAGTCCAGGATCTGCCGAGCCTTCGCGTCGGTGGGGGTCAAGGCGTGCAGCCCGCCGCGGACAGCGTGGTCCAGCACCAGCGGCGGATAGGTCTTGTCCAGCGGGGTGACCGTCATCCGGCCCGGGGCCTGGTTGTCGTAGGTGACCTGCGAGGACTTCGGGAACTCCCGATCGCTGCCGTACGGGGTGTTGTGCAGGCACTGCCCCGGGCCGCCCAGCTCCCGGTGGTAGCGCTCCATCTGGTCGGGGAACACGTACGCGGCGGCGTCCGGGGCCTTGGCGCCCACGCAGCACAGCACCACCGTGGCGAGGATGATGTGCCACCAGTGCGCACCGAAGCGGCGGAAGAACGCCCTGGCCGCGAAGAACACCCCGGACGACGCGATGACCGTCACGGCGCACACCACGGCCAGGGCCACGTTGCGGTGGTCGTGGAAGAGCCGGGACTCCAGCGCGAAGTACATGGCCGCGATCATGACGACCCACATCGTGCCCACCGCGATCCCGCCCGCCGGCGCGGTGTAGTTCGGCTCGCCGTTCGCGTCGGCCGAGAGCTGGATGCGCGAGCTGAAGGTCACTTCTCCCCCTGTGCCCGACCGGGCCGGCTCCACTTTCTGCTGGTCGTTGCACCTTACGGCACCGCACCGTCAGGGCTGGCCGGAATGGCGGCGCTGCGCGGCCTGCCGAGCGACCCCTGCGGCAGGCGGTGCATGGTGGGCTCGGCCGGAGCAGCCCGGCTGCCGTCGACGGCGCGGGCGGGCCGGGTGACGGACCTCTCGCCGGATGCCGGGCGCCGCCGGGGCGGGGCCGGTGGAGCGCGGCACGGGATGGGCCTGGACAGGGGCGCGGCCCGCGCGCCGGCACGAACCGGTGGGCGGGCCGCGGTGGGGGCGCGGATCAGGTCTCGCGGGCGCTGAGGATCAGTGCCCGTTCTCGTACGAGGTCGCCGTGGACTGCGGGATCGGTGTCCACCGGCAGGCTCTCCATCGCCGTGCCGATGGAGGCCAGGGCGTCGTCGAAGCGGCGCAGGCGGCGCAGCGCCGCGGCCTGGCGGAAGAGCGCGACGGCGTCCGGGCCCTGGTTGAAGGGCGGTCGGTCGAGGAGGTCGAGGATCCGGTGGGGCTGGCCGGGGAGGTCGTGGCCGAGCCACAGGCCGTGCAGCAGCGCGTGGGCGACCTTGGGATGGTTCCCGGACTCCTCCAGCAGCGGGTCGATGAGGTCGAGCGTCGCTGGATCGGAGCGGCCGAGCCGGGCGAAGGCGTGCAGGGACCGGCTGAAGGGGTCCAGGTCCTCGGTCCGGCCACGGCGGTCGAACAGGTCGCCCAGCGCCTGGCAGCGGAAGTCGTAGCGAAGGCCGAGGCCGTACAGGTGCAGCCGGGTCCGCGCGGTGAGCGGCGGCGCGGCGCCCAGAACCTGCTCGGCCGTCAGGTGGACGAGTGCGCTGCTGCCGGCCCGGCGGCCTTGCCAGGCGATGCCGGAGAAGAGCTCGGCGGACTCCTGCCAGGAGGGGCGGATCACCTCCGCCCAGTGCTCCGCGCGGGCTGTCCACGGCCGTTCGAGGTGGTCCGCGATGTCGTAGCCGGCGATCTCCAGCACCGCGCCGCGGGTGAGTGAGGTGAACGCTGCCCGCTCCAGGACGGGGTGGATGTTGGGCGAGCGCAGCAGGCGCCGGGCGGCCTCCCTGCGGGCCCAGGCCGAGGAGGCGGGCAGCCGGGAGTAGGCGATCACGGCCGCTACGGCGTCGTCGAGCCAGTCCTCGGAGCTGGGGAGGTCGAGCACGGTGTCGGTCACGGAAAGACCCTTCGTCCGGTGGGTGAGGAGCGGTACGCCCACTAGAGGTGTGAGAAGGGCCGGCGGTGTGACCACCTGTCCGGACCCGGCGGCCGGAGAAGGGCCGTGGGAGTTGTCGGTGCCGATCGCTATGCTCGAAGGCAGCGCACCTCGCTGTGCGCGCCGGCCCGGGCCCACCCCCGGGATTTCGGTGAATCGTGCTGCCGCGCGGGTGCGAGTGACGACCGGTGCCCTCTTCCGAACCGCACCCTGGCCTGCTCGTGGTGGGACGAACCGCAGCGCCGGGACGCGACGAAGGAGAAGCGGTGACCCCGTCCTCGCCCAACACCAGCAACCACCAGCGCATCGCCCGTGCGCTGAACAGCTCGACCGGCTGCGGCTACCAGAAGGCCCTCCAGCGCGTGAAAGCCGCGGCCGACGCGGGCCGGCTGCCCGCCAAGCTCGACCAGGCCGGCCGTGAGGAAGCCGTGCGGATGCTCGCCGAGAGCCACCCTCAGGCCATCCCGGCTCCGAGCCCGGTCCCCGCACCGAGCGCTCCGCACGTGGGCACGCACCCCTCCGCCGTGGCGCTCGGGCTGGTCCGCGGGGGCCTGGACAAGACGGTCGCCGTGAGCGACATCAGCGCGTTGGGCCTGCCGGGTCACCAGGTGCTGCCGGTCGATCTGGGCGACCTGCCGTTCACCGAGCTGGTGCTCACGATGCACAGGTCGGCGGAGATGCACCGGGGCTTGATGCAGAAGGAGCGGGTCGTCGAGGCCATGCGAGCGGAGCGAGACCGGTGGCTGAACCCGTTCCTGCTGCCCGCCGTGCCCGAGGGTCTGCTCGAGCAGGTGGAGCGGCTGGTGGCGCAGGCCCGCCCGGAGCCGCGGAGCGGCGAGCCGCAGTGAGCCGCCGCTGGCCGGGCACGCTGCGGACTTCCGCAGGGTGCTCGTGCCGGTCCGGGGACTGGGCCGGCCCCGGCGCGGTGGCCGGGGCCGGTCGGGTTGGGGCTATGCGGTGGTGGCGGCCCGCTTGACTCCCCCGCGGCGGCCGAGGCCGTAGACGACCCGGTAGACGTCGGGCATGTCGAGCTGCCCGCTGGTGCGGCGGCTCAGCACTCCGGCGTCGACCAGCTCCTCCAGCAGCTGCGGGAGGCTGGCGGGGCTGCGCGGTCCGGTCCGGGCGCGGCCGGTGCCGTTTCCGGCCTCCCGGGCGGATTCCTGGAGCCGGTCGGCCAGGCTGCTGCGCTCCCACAGGCCGAAGACGTCTTCCTCCCAGATCGGGACCTGCTGCCCGGCCAACGGCTGTATGGCGAGGCGGACCCACGGCAGCGCCCGGTGGAGTTCGGCGGTGCGCGCCCCGCAGCGCATGCTGTTCCGCAGGTCGTCGTGGTGCAGCGGCCGGTCGTGTCCGGGGTGGTGGCGGCCGGTGTCCTCAAGGGCGGTGGCCAGCGCGGTGAGGAAGGGACGCGGGGTGATCGTGCCCAGCGCGTCCTGGAGGCGGTTGGGCAGGAAGGTGTAGGTGTAGCCGGTCCGGGCGTTGGCGCCCATGAACCGGCCGGCGAGGGCGGTGAAGAACTCCTCCTGGATCTTCGGGTCGCCGCTCAGCCCGGAGGGGGCGAGGAACCGGCCGTCCTGGCTCTGCTCCCAGGTGGGCCAGGCCGCGCGGAAGGCGGCGGCCTCCGCGCTGTCGTGGTTGCCCAGGAGGTGGATGAACAGGCCGTACAGCTCGGTCCTGCCGGTACGGCCGAGGTAGTCGTACCGGCCCCAGGAGAGGTCGGCGGCCCGGCCGGTCAGGAAGCCGCGGTCCGGGCGCGGGACCCCGGTCAGAGCCCCGTCCAGCATGTCCGGGCGGATGAACACCTTCGCGCGCAGCCTGGTGGTGCGGCGCGAGAGGGTGACGGCGAGGTTGAGCATGCCGGAGGCCAGGTGCTCGGCCAGGGCCCGGTCGGGGTTGAGCTGGTCCAGGGCGTCGAACAGGACGAGCCGCACGGTGTCGGTGGCCCGCGCGGCGGCTTCGAACTCGGCCAAGGACCGCTCGGTGGCCCCGGGGTTGCGGGTCAGCCAGTCGACGCGCTCGGTCCAGGTGGTGAGGGCGGCAAGGTCCGGAACGCCGAGCGCGGTCAGCGCGACGGCACTCCACAGGACGGTCGGCGGCACACCCCAACCTGTCAGGGCGCGCAGCTCCCCTGCGGTCGGCTGGCCGGCGTCCGGCCGTGCCCCGAAGGCGGTGACCGCCTCCGTCCGCTCCAGCCGGGGCATGCGGTACTCCCGCGCGGCGATGGCGCGCAGCTGCGGGTCCGCCAGGGCCCGGGCCCAGAACGTCTTGCCCTCGCCCGGCCGTCCGCGGACGACGGTGCTCTCCAGGTACAGAGCCGGGCGGTGGACGCCCGGGGTGTACATCAGCGGATCCGGGAGGGTGAGGGCGTCGGTGGCGAGCGCGGCCGAGAGCGCGTCGTGCAGCAGTGTCCGCAGTTCTACGACCGGGAGGGTGAGGGACATCAGGGCCTTCCAAGGTGGGGTTTCCGGGGCGTCGGACTTCGTTCCGCTCCGGTCACCACCAGTGCCGGAACAGGAAGTCGCCGCGCGGGAGTTCGCCACGACGGATGAGATCGGCCAGGACCAGTTTCAGCGACGGAGTGAACGCGCGATCGGCGTAGAAGCGGTTTTCGAACACGGCGTTCTCAAGGTCTTGCGTCTCCGGCGGGTTCGCCTCGACGGTGGCCGGGGTGTTCTCGTCGGCGATCCGGATGCTCAGCCAGTAGTCCAGCTCAGTCATGCCGGTCTTGCGGACGCTCTCGCGGGTACGGGAGTCCCAGCCCAGATACAGCTCGGTGTCATCGAACGCTTCGAGTGCTTCCAGGTAGTCATCGTCGGAGGTGAGTTCGTACAGCTTCACGCTGTCGTTGCCGATGTGTTCGTCGTCCCGCCGGCATCCGCTCAGCGAGCTGTACGCCTTGCCGTAGACGCGCTTGGCAATGGCTTCGATCGGGATGTGGCCGTTCTCAGCGGTCGCATAGGCAGCGTGCGGCTCCAGCACGTAGATGGTGTACGGCGTGTACTCGGGTGCATCGGGCATGACGGATTTTCCTCATAAGTGGTGAGTGCGTGATTGCCGGGAGGAGTGCGTGCGGCTCGGGAGCTGCTCCTCCCCAAACATAAAGCAACTCATAGAATTAAGCAATGCTTGCGATACCCCAGCCCCTCCCTGGCCGCCGGCGGCCGCCCTGCACGCCGGGAGGCGATACCGGCGACCGGCGTCGGGGCTGAACTCTGCGACCGCAGCGCCCCCAATACGCCCGCCACGGCCGAGCGCAGCGCCACCGGCCAAGCGGGAGACCGCACCCCGGGGGCCGTCGGCCAGCCGGGCGTGGCGAGGCCGCGAGGGGAGGGGCCCAATCTGGAGATATTGCTTAACTCTGTGAGTCTGTGTATCGTTTGAAATGTCGCCGGGCGAACGAGTGCTCCATCCGGGCCCGGGCCGTGCGACAGCCGCCCCTCCGCCGCGCCTTCTGGCCCGCCCACTTCTGGAGGCATCCGTGCCCAAGACCGCTCGCCGCCCCGCTCCCGCCGGTCGGACCCCGTCCAGCCGCTGGTGGCGCTGGAGCATCCTGTGTGCCCTGCCCAGCGCCGCTGTTGCCCTCGGCAGTTCCTGGCTCTACGAGCCGCACACCGCCGCCGATGCCCTGATGGCCGCCACCCTCTCCAGCGTCGCGGTCTACGTCTTCGCCACCACCATGCCGCTGCGCCGCCGCAGCACCACCTACCAGGCGCGCCGGGCCACCCTGGCCGTCGTGGAAGCGGACCCCGACCCCGACGGCGGCAGCCCCAGCGACACCTACGAGCTGCGGGTCTACGGCGTCAGCGTGCTGGTACGGCTGCGTCGGCACTGGAAGGGCGAGCACCTGGTCCCGTACGTGCACATCGACCACGAGGCCGACCGGCCACGGCTCCTGCTCGTCGAGGTCGACAACAAGGGCGAGACCGAGCACCGCTGAACCGACCCGCCCACCGCGCCCACGGCCGGGCCGCCCGCAGCGCCCGGCCCCCTCACCGAAGGAGCAGACGTGCAGCCCGAGTTCACTCCCGGAGACCGCATCAAGGTCGTCCTGTGCACCGACGAGCACGACCCCGTCCCCGCCGGGGCGACCGGTACCGTCACCCACTGGAATCCTCACCCGCTCATCCGGCAGCTCGGCGTCGCCTGGGACGCCCCGCACGACCACCGCCGCCTGATGCTGACCCTCACCGACGACGGCGACCGCGTCACCCGCATCTGACCCGCCCCGCTGCTGGGCGGCCTCGGACCGCCCAGCAGCACCCCGCCCGTCTGTCCGTTCACCTCGCCCCCTTGAGAGGCGCTCCCATGCCCGCGATCACCCCCGCCCCCGCAACCCTTGCCGAGGTCCGCGCCGCGATCGACCTCGAGTCCGAGTACGTCGTCCACTTCCGCGACAAGAACGCCTGGATCCGGCCCGAGTCCGCCGAGCACCGCCAGCTCCACGGCGTCGACGTCTGGCACACCGTGCGACGCTCCGGCCGCTACGAAGCCGCCGTGCACCTCTTCGAGGAGGGCGTCCTCACCCTCACCAGCCCCAGCGCGGCCGTGCGGTTCATCCCGACCGCGACCTACGAGGAGCGCTTCTGCTCGGCCGAGGACTGCGAGGAATCCACCGCGGACGGCGAAGGGTGGAAGGGGCTGTGCGGCAACTGCGCCGACCGCGCCGAAGCCGAACGCGAAGCAGAGACCGAGGAGGCCGACGCCGGCACCCCGCCGGGGCCGCCCGCGCTCCCGCCCTACACCACCGCCGATCTTCGCCACGCCGCCGCCACCGTCCACCACATGCTCCTGCTCGCCCTCGACTCCCAGTCCGGCATCGGCGAAAGCCTCTGCGACCAGCCGATCCCCCACACCGCAGGCACCGACGAGCCGCGCACCTGGCAGTCCCTCGGCGACGAGGCGGCCAGCACCGCCTACCGCGCTGTGGGGCAGCTCCTCGACAAAGCACCCGACCTCGCCGGATGGGCCATCGGACTGGCCACCGAAGACCTGGTCCCCGAGCCCGAGCCCCTCACCCGGTGGAAGGACGACGAAGCCACCGTCCGCCTCCACGTCGCCTTCGCGGACCACGTACCCGCCGACCGGCGCGCCGCGCTCTACGACGCGCTGCGCCTGGTCCTGCGTTCCGACCTCTGACCCCCGCCGGCCCGCGGCCACCCTCACACCTCGGACCCCGCCCCCCATGAACGCACCCGAGCACCGTGTCCCACTCCCCGGCGACCCGCTCCCGCGAGACCAGTTACCCGCCCCGCCCTCCCATCACCGCCGCCCAGCTCCACCAGAGCGCCGACGACGAACACGGGAAGGGGGGCGGCAACGGCGCCCCCGGCGCGTCCCGCCGCCCCCGCCCACCACCACCCCGCACCCACCAGCCTGGAGACCTCCGTGACTTCCCCCCATCCCCTGCCCGACCAGTGGGCGATCAACGTCAACCCCGTCGCCAACCTGGCGATCCTCACCCTCCTCGACGCCGACGGGATCCACCGCGACATCGGCTTCCACCCCCTCACCGCGCCCGGAACCGCGCAGCGCACCGTCCACACGCTGGCCGAGATCACCGACCCCGGCCTTCGCGCCAGCGCCCAGAAGCTGATCGACACCTTCTACCAGCGCACCGCCCGGGCCCGGGCCAACGCCGACGCCTTCGGCACGGTCGTCCCCGACCAGCAGCACCTCTTCGACCGGGTGCGCTCCGAACTCCCGGGCACCACGGTCGATCTCGGCATCGACGACGAGGCACTGACCATCGTCCTCAAGCTCACCGCCACCGGGCCCACCGCCGCAGGGCTGCTCGCCCTGACCAACCGCTGGCCCGGCACCACCTCCCCCACCGGCCTGGCGTACGGCGTCGCCCAGGATCTCGCCGACGGCATGCTGACCGTGACCTTCGACCAGCCGCACGCCGAGAAGTTCCTCACCTGGTACCGCGACCAGCCCTGAAGGAGACACAGGCCCCGCGACCGCCAACCCCGCACGAAAACCACCAGCACCCGAAGGAAGCACCACCACGGAGAACTGGGAGAGGCGCACCGTCCTCATGCCGACCGCCCCTCGGCCTGTGTGAGGACAAGATGGCCGACGCCATGGCCACTGCCCTGGCCGCCATCGGACACCGAGAGGGAGAACGACGCGGGTGGAACAGACCCGCACGGCTGTTCACCGTCCACCTGGCCGACCTCGACACCCGCTCGATCGAACTGCGCGTAGTCCCAGGCCGGCTCTGAGGCGCGCAGGTCGGCAGCCCGACCGACGCGGTCGTCCACACCGCGCGGCAGCTGCCCGCCGTGCAGCCCGCAGTAGAGCACCGCTCGTACGCCGACGCCCTCGTGGCCGGCATCGCCGCGATGTTCGAAGGCTGGGACCGGCCCGCCGACAGGAAGCCGGCCAAGTACGAGCAGCGCTCGATCACGCAGGGCAGGCGCGTCAATCACCTCGCCCCCGACCGGATCGAAAGCCGCCTCGTCTACGCGTGGACATCAACTAGAAGACTGATGAAGATGTTGGGTTCTGGCCCCGCCGGGTGAGTGGTGGGGTCAGACTCGTCTTGTGGCGATGGGGGAATGGGCCGGGGCGACCGTCGGGCCGGATGTGTGGGAGACCTGCCGGGAGCTGATCCCGGTGGGGAGTGTGTTCGCGTTCCTGGCCGAGCATCGGGGGCGGCTGTTCCCGGTGGAGATGTTCGCGGACATGTACCCGTCGGCGAACGGCCGCCCGAGCATGCCCCCGCAGATCCTGGCCGCGGCGATCACGCTGCAGTCCCTGCACGGCCTGTCGGACTTCGAGACGGTCCAAGAACTGCGGTGCGACCTGCGGTGGAAGGCCGCCTGCGGGCTGGGCCTGCACGACACCGCGTTCGACTCGTCACTGCTGGCCTACTTCCGCCGCCGGCTGGCCCGCTCCGCCTCGCCAAACAGGGTGTTCGAGGCGGTGCGGGAGGTCGTGAGGGCGACCGGTGTGCTGAAGGGGCGTCATCGCCGGGCACTGGACTCCACCGTGCTGGACGACGCGGTCGCCACCCAGGACACCGTCACCCAGCTCATCGCGGCCGTCCGGGCGGTGATCCGCGAGGTCCCCGGCGCCGACCAGGTCGCGGCCGTCCAGTGCACCGCCCACGACTACCGTGATCCGGGCAAACCCCGCATCGCCTGGAACGACAAGCAGGCCCGGGCGGACCTGGTCGATGCTCTGGTCGGTGACGCCCTGCGGTTGCTGGGGCACCTGCCCGAGCGGCAACTCGGCGAGAAGGCTGCGAACGCGGTCGGCCTGCTGGCCCTGGTCGCCGGGCAGGACGTCGAGCCTGCCGACGACTCCGACGGCCGCGACGGACGTTGGCGCATCACCCAAGGGACCGCCCCCGACCGCGTGGTCTCCACCGTCGACCCCGACACCCGGCACGTCCACAAGACCCGCAGCCACTACCAGGACGGCTACAAGGCCCACCTGGCCATCGAGCCCGAGACCGGCCTGTTCACCGCCGTCGCCCTCACCCCCGGCAGCGGGAGCGAGCACCACGAGGCGAGCGTCGCGCTCGACCTGCTCGCCGACGAGGACGAGCCCGTTGACGCGTTCGGCGACACCGCCTACTCCAGCGGCCCCACCCGCCAGGTGCTGCAGCAGGCCGGGCACCGACTGTTCCTCAAGCCCGCCCCGCTCAGGACCGCCGTGGTGGGCGGCTTCAGCCTGGACGACTTCGCCATCGACACCACGGGCGGCACGGTGACCTGCCCGGCCGGTCACACCGTTCCGCTGGCCGAGCCGTCCGGGCAGAAGTTGCAGCGCAAGGCGCTGTTCACCGACCAGTGCGCCGGCTGCCCGCTGCGACAGCGGTGCAGTACCGCGAAGGCCGGGCGGATCGTCACCATCCGCCCGCATCACGACCTGCTCGCCGCCGCCCGTCGCCAGGCCGCCATCGACCCCGACTGGCAGGCCGCCTACCGGCGTTGGCGGCCACCCGTCGAACGCGCCGTCGCCTGGCTTGTCGCCCACGGCAACCGGCGGCTACGACACATCGGCACGATCAAGAACGACGCCTGGCTCCACACCCGCGCCGCCGCCCTCAACCTGCGGACCCTGATCAACCTCGGACTCGCCCACAACGGCACCACCTGGCACATCCCGGCCACCGCCTGACGGCGGCAACCGGGCTCACACCAAGATCTTCATTGGTCTTCTAGGAGGAGTTCTACGTCCGACGCCTCCGCGGCCAACAGCCCCAACTGCTCTCCACCGCCCAGCGCGACCAGACCACGGTCAGCGCCGGGCTCGTCCCCCCTCGGCCCGGGTCGGATCGCCCACGCGCTCCGGGAGGGCACCCTGTCTTCTGGCCACTCCCCTGCCCGCTGCTCTGGTCCCACGACCGGAGCAGCCCTTCCCACCGGCGCAGATAGGCAGACGAAACCCGAAACAGAGTTGCTTAATTCTATGAATGCGGGCTAGGGTGTGCTCATCCAGGCCGTGACCACCCGGCCCTCCCCCGGCCCAGACCGCCCGGCGCGCCCCGTCGCCAGGCCAGCATCCGCCGGGCCCCCGCCCGCCCCTCGCCGGGCCGACAGAGAAGAGCGATCATGCAGTCCTGGGAGAAGCGCACCGTCTTCATGCCGAGCAAGCCCCTGGGTCTCTTCCAGGAAGATCTCGCCGATGCCATGGCCACGGCGCTGCACGCCATCGAGGCGAGGGAGGGAGAAAGGCGCGGGTGGGATCGGCCTGCCCGCCTGTTCACCGTGCACCTGGCAAGCCTCGACTCACGCTCGATCGAGCTGCGCATGGTCCCTACCCGGTCGTGGAACAGCCGGAACATCAACCCCGCCGACGCACTCATCAACGTCGCCAGAAACCTCCCCGACCCTCCGGAGGGCCTCCGTCGGCGCGAGTACGCCGACTCCCCCTTGGCTGGCGCGGCGCTGATGTTCGAAGGCTGGGGACGCCCCAACGACCGCGAGCTCACCGAGTACGAGCAGCGGGCGGCAGAGCTGGGACTGAGGGTCAACCACCTCGCCCCGGACCGGACCGAGACACGGTGCGTCTATGGCGTGGACATCAATCAGCAGCAGTTCCACGTCTTCCGTGCCCGAGGAGAGGAGGCACGGGTGTACTCCAGCTCGGAAGCCGGTTCGGATGCCTCAGCCACGGGGTCCGGGCTCATCCCGCACGCCCTGAACCGCATCGCCCACGCACTCCGCGAAGGCCACCGCCCGTTCTAAGCATCCTCATGCCACCGGGCCCGGACCCACTGCGGTCCGGTCCGGGCCAGAGCCATCGCCCTTAACGTCGCGGTCGCATGCCGAGGATCGCTGCACGGTCAGCGTGCCACGGAGCCCCCACCGCCAGATACTCCTGCGGTACAGCCAGGTCGTCCCGTCGGCCACACCCGCGGATCGCGCCCTGTGCTCAGGCCCGGACGTTCGTGCGCCCAGACGCTCCATGGGTAGCGACGCAGAGGCCGGCCCCATCTGTCGTGGGGCCGGCCTCTGCGTCGCGCGGTACTTCAGAACGGGATCACAGGTTGAGCAGGAAGTCGAAGTCCGTGTCCTTCGCGCCGAGCAGCCACGCCTTGGCCTCAGCCGGGGTGAAGACCAAAGGTAGGCGATCGGGGTTGTTCGAGTCGCCGATCAGGACGTACCCGTCCACGACGGCGACTCGAACGCAGTTCCCGCCGCCGCCGCTGTACTTGGACACCGTCCATACGACCGACGCCAGGTCGAACGAGGACGGGTCCGGCTTGCGGCTTCCGCCGCCGCCGTTGCGCTTGGACACCGTCCATTCGACCGACGCCAGGTCGAACGAGGACGGGTCCGGCGTTTCTGTCACTGTTCTAGCTCCTTGATCCTTTTCTTGAGACGCCTGCGCGTCTCGTCGGGGTCCAGCGCTCGCTCCCACAGAGTGGTGAAAGCCGCTGTGTAGCGCTGCACATCTTCTTCCCCGTCGAAGTACAGCGAACTGACCATCGTCTCCACCCATACGACCCGACGGGCCGCCTCGGGAAAGCCCATGACGACGTAGGGGCCAGCGGACCCCGGGTGCAGCCCGATCGCCTCCGGCAGGATGCGGACGGTGTTCCGGGGGTCCTCAGACTCCTGGATCATGCGCTCCAGTTGCCGTCGCACCACCGCCGGGTCGTCGGCGAGGAGGTGGAGCGCACGCTCGTCCACGAGGGCGCGCAGCTCCGCAAGTGCGCCTTCTCGCACCTGCTGCTGCCGGTCCATGCGGACATCGACGAGGGCCTTGACTTCGGAGCGACGCAGATCGGGCCGCATCAGGGTGATGACGAGGTAGGCGTACTCCTCGTTCTGATGGAGTCCAGGCCAGACGTCCCGTTCGTAGTTCCACAGCTCAGTGGCCCGGCGTTCCATCTTCAGGAAGCCCTCAAACTGCATGGGGCCGAGCAAGTGGGCATTGCGCCGCCACAGCGCGGGGCGTGGCCGACCGGCGGGAGTGGTATCGGCTCCCAGAAGGGCCAGAATCTCAGCGCTTTCCGTGGCGTTGGCCTGGTAGACCTCAAGCAGGGCTTCGACGAGGTCGCGGGAGACGCGGCGGCGCTGCCCTCGCTCCAGTCGGCTCAGTCCACTGTTGTCGATCTTGATGCCTCGGCGGCGCAGCGCTTCGTGGCCTGCGGCATCGCCTTGGGTGAGATTGCGCCGCTCGCGCAAGTCCTCAAGGCGCACGCCGACTTCACTGAGGGTCAACGACCACGGCGTCTTGGCGTCTGGCATGGTGGCCAGTCTGACGGCTCGTAGCTCCGCCTACAAGCAATATGGTTGAGCAATTTGCTCGGCCATATTGCTAACGGCTCACCTGAGGGAGCATCCTAGCGAGGGTCACGAAGAGTGCACCCCCGGTCGCGCCTGGTGGAATATGCCGGCTGGCTGGGTGGCCGGTGCTTGTCCTGCCGTTGTCCAAGGAGGGCTGTGTCGATGCCCCGCCCCACCCTGTTCCGCGTCCTCCTCATGGAGCGCAGGTGGGACCGGTGGAGCACGTTCTGCTTACGCTTCGAACAAGCGGCCCGCGACCTCGCCGAGGAAGTCAAAGCGCCCAGGCTGGCCACAATTACTGTGCCGCGACGCAGCTTCGACCGGTGGGCGAAGGGAGACTGGCATGGCGTACCGCGCCCGGACACGGCCCTGATCCTGGAGCGGCTCTTCGGCGTCCCCTCGGAGGATCTTTTCAGCCCCGCTCCGGAGTCCGTTCACCTCCAGGCCTCGCCGCGTGATCGTGATGGCCTCAGCGCCTCTCTCAAGATCACGGACAACTGGCCCACAAGCCGTCTGTACATGCCCTCGGGCGAGCTGCCTGGTTCGTGGGAGATGGTGGGCAGGCAGGCGCTGGACGGGACGGCTTCCTCTGTAGCCTTCCGTCCTGCCACGCGTTCTGGCTCCGTAGCTCAGATCGACGTCACCAACACGGCCGCTCTCGAACGCTTCCTGCGGTCGGCCAGGCGCGGGTTCCTCATCGGAGTGGACGAGCGGGAAAGCACCCCCCAGCTCTTCGTGATCGACGCCGCGAACGCCCGGCGTGCCCGCGCCACGGCCCCGGGGCGCAGCACGATCGAGCTGCCGGCCGCGCACGTGCTGGACGATCTCACCTACGGTCTGCTCTGGTCTCTCGTCCAGTTCGACGACGGACTGCTTGCAGACGACTCCGCTCTGGCCCAGGAGCAACACGCCCTGGACACCTACCTCGCCCTTCCGCGGTCAGCTCCCAGCCGCATGGCGATGCCCGACCTCAGCACGGCTGGAACGCAGTGGTTGGGGTCGAGCTTCTGTGCGCAGCACATCATCCGCCGGCTCGATGGGCTGATGGAGCCCCCGGTCTTCTGGACACGCGAACAGACTGGTGAACAGGCTGCTGCGTGGCTGTGGTTTCAGCACAAGATCGACTACCTCAGGACCTTGTCATCGCGCTACGCCGAGGGTGCTGCACCGATGTCTCGTGCCTTCTGCATCCCCGAGAGCGAGGTCAGCCGGAGCGACCGGTACGAGCGGATCCTGCTGCTCCTGGCGATCTCCCTGATGGAGCTGCAAGGTATCCGCGTCGACGTTCTTCCCGACCCTGAGTACTCGGAGGTGGACGGGTTCGCACTGATTCCCGAGCAGCGGGCAGTGGTAGCCAACTGGACGCGAACCGACGCTATCTGGGCCGTGGACACGGTGACACAGCGCCCCGCTCTCCGGGGATACCGCGAAGCAGCGGGCGAAGCACAGGCGCACAGCGTGATGCGGGGGCCCGACCCGCAGACCCGGCTGCGTGCTCTGGCCGGATACCTGGAGATCGACTGGACTTGGCTGGTCGTACGATGCCGCGAGCTGAGGGAGTGCGGGATGGCGAGCATCGTGCGGCCCAGGAGCCGGCACCTCAGCGTCGAGGCCTTGGACGAGGTGTTCCACTTCTTCGGATCCCTTGCCCCCGACCGGTGAGAGGCACGACGCTGACCCTGACCTGTTCTTGATCCTCTTCTGTGAAAGGCGATCGCCGTGGACCCCAAATCCCAGGTTCCGCTCCCGCGTGTTCTGGTGCTCTCGCTCGGTGGCACCATCGCCATGGCGGCCGATACGACGGGACAGGGCGTCGCACCACGGCTGACCGTCGAGGATCTCGCCGCTGCGGTGCCTGAACTCGCCTCGGAAGCCACGCTGGAACTGGTGGACTTCCGGAAGATCCCGGGGGCATGGCTCGAGGTGGAGGACATCGCCGCTGTCGCTGAACTGCTCAACAAGCGCTCCTCGGACACCGCGGGGTTCGTAATCACCCAGGGCACTGACACCCTCGAGGAGACGGCCTACCTCCTGGACCTGCTGTACACCGAGGACGCGCCGGTCGTCATCACCGGCGCCATGCGCAATGCGCAGATGGCGGGCGCCGATGGGCCGGCCAACGTCCTCGCCGCAGTGCGCACTGCTGCCTGCCCCGAGGCCCGTGGTATGGGCGTTCTCGTCGCATTCTCGGACGAGCTCCACGCGGCCCGGCACGTACAGAAGACCCACAGCACCAGCACGTCCGCCTTCACCTCACCCGGCGCAGGACCGGTCGGGCATCTGGTGGAAGGCCGACCCCGGATCCACTTCACGCTGCCGCGCCAGGGGCATATCGACCTGCCCGTGGCGCGCCCTGCCTCCGTCGAGCTGATCGAGGCCACCCTCGGCAGCGAGGGCCTCCTCCTCACCGAGGCTGCAGCCCGGCTCGACGGGCTCGTCGTCGCGGCCTTCGGCGCCGGCCACGTCCCCCGGACATGGGCGCAACGGCTGGGCGACCTCGCCGCACGCGTCCCCGTCGTCCTGACTTCCCGCACCGGTGCCGGAAGCGTCCTCACCCACACCTACGACTTCGGTCCCGGCTCGGAGACCGACCTCCTCGGCCGGGGACTGATCAACGGCGGCCGATTGGAACCGCGCAAGGCTCGGCTCCTGCTACTCGCTCTCCTGCGCTCCGGTGCAGACCATGCCTCGATCCAGGCCGCCTTCGCCACCCACCGCTGACCTTGACGACTCACGATCGGACTCCCATGCGCACCACCGAGATCACCATCGGCCGAAAGTTCGCCGTCGCCCTCGACCACGGCGAGGACTTCTTCGAGGCGCTGGCCGTCTTCTGCCGCGAAACCGGAATCCGCGCCGGCTACGTCACGTTCATCGGAGGCTTCAGCCACGCCCGGCTGGTAGGAACCTGCGAGCCCCTCAAGCACCCGGAGCGCCCGCTCTGGGAAGAGATCGAAGTCAAGACCCTGGAAGTCCTCGGCAACGGAACTCTCGCCTGGGACACCGAGAACGACCGCGTCGCGCCGCACATCCATGTCACCGCCGGCCTCAAGGCAGACGCCGCTGACGGGCGGACCAGCCACCTCCTGGGCGCGACCGTCCAGTTCGTCACCGAGCTCGTGATCGAGGAATGGACCTCACCCGCGGTGACCCGCCCGCGCAATCCCGACCTCTACGACGTGCCCCTGCTCACCTTCGGACAGAAGGGCTAATCCCACCCGGCCGGCGTCCAGGTAGACCTTCGCCGCCGCGCGATCCGCTCATCCGGCACCCAGCCTTGAAGGAGGAGGCATGGCCACCACACGCTTCACTCTCCTCGTGCAGGAGAGAAACTGGGACTCGTACGAGAAGTTCTGCATTCACTTCAGCGAGGCAGCGAGACGGGCGGCCGAACGGGAGAACGATCCCCGTCTCGCGCGGGCGGATGTCTCCCGCAGTTCCTTCGACCGGTGGATGGGCCGCAAGGGTACGTTCAAGGGCACTCCCCGCCGTGACGCATACCTCGTCCTTCGACACATGTTCAACATGTCGCCCGAGCGACTGTTCGAGCAGGTTGAACCCGTCTTGCGCCCCCCCATCGACTTCACCTCCGGCGCGGCGGCTCCTCCCGCCCGAGCGCCCGAGTTCGACGACCCGCTGGCAGTTGTCGCGCAGACACACAAGCTGACCAGTTCCAACGCCGATGACCCCATCCTCATCATGGTGACCCAGTCGATCGCCAGCATCGTGAGCCGCTACGAAGCGCTCGGACCGCACCAGCTGGCCGGCGAGGCCCGAGTCATCCGGGAGATGCTCCACGGAGTCCTGGGCGGCCAGCAGCCCCCACGCGTACGGGCGGAACTCTTCCGGCTCGCTTCCCAGGCAGCTGGGCTTCTCGGGTACATGGCCGTCAACGCAGGAGCGCGGTTCGAGGTGGTCAACGCCTACTGCACGGAGGCAGAGTCGCTGGCCCGTGAGATCGGCGAGGTCTCGATGCAGATGTGGGCGACCGGTACCCGGTCGCTGGGCCTGTACTACCAGAAGCGGTACGCGGAAGCCGACGATGCGGCCTCCGCCGGCATTGCCCTGGATCCGGACAACCCGCAGGCAATCCGGCTGCTCGTCAACGGCCGATCCCGTGCACTCGGGCGCCTCGGCGACCGTGGCAGAGCCGAAGCCGCCATCGGACAGGCAATCGACCTGTCGGATCGGCAGTTATCACTCCCCGACGGCCTGACCTCGTGCATCAGCTTCGACCCCTACTCCATGCCACGAACGCTCGCGAACGCCATCACCACGCGCCTGTCGCTCGGTGACACGGCCGAGGTCGTCGCGCACGCCGCGGAGATCGAGGACCTGGTGGCGCACTCCCCCTCGGACTGGAGCCGCGCCCTGGTCGGCCTGGACGTGGCATCAGCACTGCTGAAGCAGGACTCCCCCGAAGTCGAGCACGCCATGGCCCTGGGCGGCAGAGCACTGCGGGCCGGCATCGGCCGGCCTATCAAGTCGGTCTGGGAGAGGGCGAAGGAGCTGTATGTGGGCGCCGAGCGGTGGCATGACGAATCCGTTGTAGGGGACTATGCCGATGAGCTCCGGAGCTGGCGGGCGCAGCCCCAGGTAGGACCGCTCGCCGAAGTTCAGCACGCCCAGATCACCCCCTGACGAACACCGAGGAGCCCTGTGACGCCCGAGCTGGCGACCGACCCGAGCGCCTTCCCCTGTGAGCCGCCGGCCGATCTCGACGATCCGGACACGATCGTCGAACACGACTGGCACGCCTTCCAGGGCGTCGAGCACATGGGTGATCACTGGGATCGGCCGGGATGGTCCGACGGACAGCGCACGTACTACTGGATGCTGACCTTCTCCGGAGCGTCCGAACTCCTGGGCCTGGCAGGGCACTGTCAGAAGGCCCTGTACGACCTGGGGATGGATCCGGTCCCGAGTGACGGGCTGCATGTGACGATGCTGCGGGTTGGCCGTACGGATCAGGTGTCCGTGGACCAGGTCGAGCAGCTTCTCACCGTGGCGCAGGACTTGCCTGTTCAAGCGTTTCGCCTCCTCGCCCATCCGCTAGCGGGTTCACGCGGCGCAGTCCGGTTCAGCCTCTCGCCCTGGCGCCCCGTGATCCGCCTCCACGCCGCCCTCGCCGACGCTGGCGAACGGGTCGGCATTCCCGGTGGCAGGCCGACGAGCGCCTTCCGCCCGCATCTGGGGATCGCCTACAACAACCGGACCCGGCCGGCTGCGCCCGTCATTCACGCGGTAGGGCAGCTCCGCTCACTGCCGCCCGTCGCCCTGGACGTGGCAACGGTTGAGCTGGTGGAACTACGCCGTCAGGACAGGGCGTACTGCTGGCGGACCGTTCACTCGGTCCCCCTGCGTCCCGAGGTTCCTTCCCAGCCCAGCGCCCCGAGCAGGTGATCAGCGGCTTACCCACGGCCGGCCGCGTCGTCCCGGCCCTCCGCCACGGGCGGCCTGAGCCTCTCTTGAGGGCTCAGGTACGGGCCGGCTGAGGCACTCGTCGCCGCGGCTGGTGTTCTATGTCAGCCCGGATCTGGGCGAATGCCGTGTCGATCACCTGAAGCTCGGTAGCCGTGAGAGCGGGGCCTGACAGGCAGCCGAAGTTCTCCTCCAGCTGAGCCGTGCTGGTGAAGCCGACGACAGCTGCGCAGTGGTCGGCTCTCTGCAGACAGAAAAGCAACGCCAACCTGGTCAGAGCCCCCGGCTCATTGCCGAAGTGGACTCGCAGCGGCTGCATCCCGGCCGTGACGCTCGTGGCCTTCTCGGGAGTGAGGATCCTGGCCCCCGCCGGCCGGACGGCAGAGCCGGGGGACGGCGTGGTGTTCCGTGGGCCTCGTCCTGTGAGCAGGCCGTGAGCCAAGGGGGCCGCGAGGATCACACCGACTCCGTGGCGGGCGGTGAAGGCGAACAGATCCTCGCCCTCCAGGGTGATCACCGGGGTGAGCGCGTTGAAGCGGGTCCAGATGATGTTCGGCTTGATCATCCGGAAGAGGTAGAGGAACCGGGCCGCGCAGGCGTCACGTTCCGCCGGCGTGGCGCCGTAGGGGACGTACGGGCCCCGCATCCCAATAGCTCTCACGGCCCCCACCTCACGAAGGGTGCGCATCTGCTCGATCGCGCCGCCCAGATACCGGTCCTGCGGGCCGAAGTCCCAAGAGTCGAGCGTGTAGAGGTCGAGTTCCTCGATGTAGAGGTTCTCGAGCGTCTGCTGGAACTGGTGATGAATGTGACGGCCCGCGTAAGCGTGTGGAGCTGAGCCGCGGACGTGCCCGACCTTGCTGCTGGTGAGCAGCTTCTCGTCCGGGTGCTCACGCAGGAACCGACCCAGCAGGCGCTCGGCATGGCCGGCACCGTAGCAGTCGGCTGTGTCCAGCAGGTTGGCGCCGAGCTCGACGGCGCGGCGTAGGCCGTCGAGAGCGCGCCCGTCGCTGACCTGGGTCTGCTTAGGGCCTTCGGCTACCCCGATGGCACCGCAGTTGACGCCGAGCGGGTGAGCGTAGAGGCCCTGTCCCAGGTGACGTTTCGTGGAGTCGAACGCACTCATCAACGAGAGCCTGCCCCTGTTAGCACGGCGATGACGATCTTCCCGTCCGTGATCCGCTCGACCGTCCAGGTACTGGCGAGGGTGTGGACGAGGAACAGGCCTCGTCCGTTCGTGGCCACGTCCGCGAGCTCGGTCGACGAGTTGAAGGGGATCGTGGGGAGAGCACGGGTGTCAGGAGCACGGTCGACGACTCCGAGCGCTGAGCCGAATTCGTAGACCTCGATCCGCATCAAGACCGCACCGCCGGCGTGCCGGATGGCGTTGGCGATGAGCTCGCTGGCTACCACCATCGCGTCATCGGCTCGGGTTCCGTCCGTGCTCAGCATGTCAGCAAGCTCGACGCGAGCAGTGCGCTGTGGGGCCTCTCGCCCTTCAAGCACGATGTCGCGGTGCTTCAACAGGTCTCCGAGACTGCGGTCACGGACCAGCTCAGCGGTTGTCGGGGGCACTCTCGTCTCCTCGGGCTCGAGACGCCCTGCGGCGTAGCCGGGATTGGCCTGCCTCAACCGTGGCGGAATTGCGTTGGCGTCGGTACGCCGAACCGTGGCCACTTCTTGGCCACTTCGTCGCCATGCCCCTCCGTCGCCCCGTCCAGCACTGAGGGCAAATAGTTCAAATCGGATAGAGCTTGGCGTCATCACGCTGCTGAAGTGGCGAAGAAGTGGCCACGGTTCGGCGTACCAGTGCGCAGCAATCCACGGCACCGTGGGGTCAGGCCGATAGCCCGCCGTTCTGGGACCCCGGAACGATGCCTCGGTCGGACCCGCCCGGTCGCAACGAGCCGGCTCAGCTCGCCGGACACCCCACTGAAGGGAGTAGTTGATGGGACACCCTGCTGTCGCCTCTCGCGCCATCGACGCCTCGGCAGGGGCCACCGTCGACCGCCCCAGGTACGGGGCGAGCGTCAGCGCACGGCACTGGACCCCCGTGCACGCCATGCGCTGGCGCCTTGCCCTCGGGCTCCGCGCCCCGATCGGGAGCTGGCCGGTGCTGCCCCTGCATCGTGGCCCCCGCAAGGCCGGAGCGAGGCACACGGGCATGGCGCCCACGCCTCCCGGCTGCCGCGGCGAGGGACTCCCCCGCGGCAGCCGGTCCCCTTCGTCGCCACTCCTGTCCCTGCCCCTCCAGCGCCGCTTCCCCCAAGGAACCGCCATGTGTCAGCACAAGCCCACCTGCCCGTCCGCCGAGGCAACGGACCGCGAGGCGGCCGTCGTGGTCTCGGCCCACCCCGAGCAGGGGTGGAGCCAGCTGTGCAACGGCGTCCTCCTCTTCGACGACACCGGTGAGATCCTCCCCGACGGCAAGATCATCCAGCCGCGCCGGCTGACCGCCACCACGCCGCGCGTTGCGGCATGAGCAGAACCCCGTTCCTTCAAGGGGGCCTCCCGGTGCCATACGTAACCGCGTGGAGCGCGGAGACGTACCCGGCGCCCACCGTGGTTCTGCACCGGACAGGGCTGGGCATCGGCTATGCGGACGAGACCCAGTACGACCGCGACATGGATGGCGTGCTGTGGATCCGGCAGGCCATCGCCCGAGGGGCCGGCAGGGCGTTGTTCCCGACCGTCCACGCGCTTCGTCAGCGACGCGCAGTCAGCCGAATGTTGTGTCAGGTCTGTGGCGTGGACACCATGGAGCTGGACCCGGAGCGGCAGCTGTTCGTGCTCAAGGACGTTGGCCGGCCGGTGGGTGAGGGGGAGCTGACCACCGCCGCCCCGGTCTGCCCCCCGTGTGCGTTCATCGCGGTCAAACACTGCCCCCATCTTCGCGAGCACGTGGCTGCGTGGGTCGCACGCCCGGTGTGCTGGGGCGTGGCTGGAATCCTCTACGACCCCACTTCCCTGCAGCCGGTTCCTGGGGAGGACCTCGTTCAGGTCGCCTACGACGATCCAGCTATTCGCTGGGTGCTGGCGTCCCGTCAAGTGCTGTCGCTCCAGGGCTGCGTCGCTGTGGATCTGAACGACCTCGGCCTGGCGGCGAAGTCGAGCCTGGCGGAGGCCCCGGCCCCCTTCCTCCGCTCCTGAAGAACGCGGCGAAGCGCTCGTACGCCGTGCCCACCCGCAACCGCCCGGTCTCTTCCGGGCCCGTAGAGATCGGACACCATGGAAAGCCGCCTCATGTCTCCGCACCAATCCCTGCCTCTCGGGGCAGCGGTTACCGGTGCGCTGATCCCGACCCCCAGGAACGCTCTGGTGCGGCCCCGGCAAGTGGGACGGATCGAGGACCACGGCTTCATCGGGAACATGCGGACGGCCGCCTTGGTCGACCGGGACGGCGCCATCGACTGGATGGGCCTGCCCCGCTTCGACTCCCCTACCCACTTCACGAGCCTGCTCGGGACCGAGACGCACGGGCTGTGGCGCATCGGCCCGGCTGGTGCGGACGGTGCCGCGCCCGCAGCCGCGGACCGGCGGCGCTA
Source organism: Streptomyces sp. NPDC048659 (assembly GCF_040650575.1). Taxonomy (NCBI): domain Bacteria; kingdom Bacillati; phylum Actinomycetota; class Actinomycetes; order Kitasatosporales; family Streptomycetaceae; genus Streptomyces; species Streptomyces sp. NPDC048659. The sequence goes on from NZ_JBEZHM010000009.1 coordinate 69,677, forward strand.
CCTCGACGGCACGCTGATCCTGGAGTCCACTTGGATCACCCCGACCGGCACGGTCCAGGTTCTCGACTTCATGCCGACCACCGGTGGGGCGCCGCAACTGGTCCGCATCGTGCGCGGCGTCAGCGGCAGGGTGCCGATGCGATCCCTGATGCGGGCGCGCCCCGGGTATGGAATCCGCGTGCCGCTGATCGAGGTCGACGGCCGCCGCGCGAGCGCCGACCTCGGTAACGGCCGGCTCTGGCTCGACACCTCCGCCCCCACTCGTGAGGCCGACGGTGACCTGTCGTCGGAATTCACCGTATCCGCGGACGAACGCGTCTCCTTCACCCTGTCCTGGGAGCAGGGCCACGACGCCCCGCCGCCGCTGCCGGACGCGACCGCGCTGCAGAAGGCGACCGCGGACTTCTGGAGGGACTGGATCTCCCAGTCCACCTACACCGGGCCCCACCGGGGAGTCGTCGAGCGGTCCCTCATCACGCTCAAGGCCCTCACCTACGCGCTGACCGGCGCCATCGTGGCTGCGCCGACGACGTCGCTGCCCGAAGAGATCGGCGGCGTGCGGAACTGGGACTACACCTTCTGCTGGCTGCGCGACTCCGCCCTCATCCTGGAGATGCTCCTGGCGTGCGGCTTCGTGCAGGAGGCCAAGGACTGGATCGTCTGGCTCCGGGTGGTCATCGGGGGCCACCCCGAGAACTTGCAGGTCATGTACGGGGTCGGCGGCGAGCGCGACCTGCCCGAGACTGTGCTCGACTGGCTGCCGGGCTTTGAGAACTCGGCTCCGGTCCGGATCGGGAACGGCGCCGTCAAGCAGCTGCAGCTGGACATCTACGGCGAGGTCATCAACACCCTGTACGTGGCGCAGCAGCGCGACCCGAGCCTGACGGCGGTTGTCGCGCCGCTGATCACGGACCTGGTGGGCTGCCTGGAGACGTGCTGGGAGGAGCCGGACGAGGGGGTGTGGGAGGTCCGCGGCCCGCGCCGGCAGTTCGTCCACTCCAAGGTGATGGCCTGGGTCGGCTTCGACCGGGCTGTGCGTCTCGTCGACTCCGGGGCCTGTCAGGGTCCGGTGGAGCGGTGGCGGGAGATCCGGGACACGATCCACGAGCAGGTCTGCCGCGACGGGTACGACGAGCAGCGGAACACCTTCACGCAGTCGTACGGGTCGTCGGCGCTGGACGCCTCCCTGCTGCAGCTGGCCATCACCGGCTTCCTGTTCCCGGACGACAAGCGGCTCATCGGCACGATCGAGGCGATCCAGCAGGAGCTGTCCATCAAGGGCGGGTTCCTGCTGCGCTACCGCACCGAAGGCGCGGCGCCGGGTGTCGACGGCCTGCCCGGTGACGAGGGCGCCTTCCTCATCTGCTCGGGGTGGCTGGTCACCGCTCTCGCTCTCATCGGGCGCGTCGACGAGGCCGAGATCCTCCAGGACGGACTGCTGCGGGCCCGCAACGACCTCGGCCTGCTCGCCGAGGAGTGGGATCCCGTCAACGAGCGACAGCTGGGGAACTTCCCGCAGGGCTTCTCGCACGTGGCGATCATCCAGTCCGAGCTGGCCCTGGAGGCCGCGCGGTGTGACCGGGAGCTGGTCGGAGCGGGGGCCGCGCGATGAGGGCGGCCTCCCTCCGCCCGGCGGGGTTCGCGGCTGCCGGCCCCGGGGCGGTATCGCCCTCGTACGGGGCCTGCCCCGGCCCGCAGGAGATCACCATCGACGACCTGTTCCCCCTGAGGGTGGCGGACGAGCCCTTCGCCGCGGTGATCGGGGAGCACTTCGACACCCTGACGATGCCCAGTCGCACCGCGCTGGAAGTCATCAGCCGTTTCGAAGGGTTCCGGCCTCATCCGGTGGGCGCTGCCATGGCCCGTGCGCTCACCGACGAGTGGGTCCTCATCCTCCCGCCCGGCTCCGGCTACGGCATGCAGTGGAGCTGGCCGGCCGAGCACCGTAACGAGGGCCTCCTCGAGGTTCCGCCGCACACGGCCGGACCGGGCGACGACCTGCGCTGGGCCCGCTTCGGCAACGCGCAGGGACGGGTCTTCAGCGCCCCGTTCCTGCTGATGGCCGCCCTGTGTCCGCCGCCCGCGACCCGCCCTCCGTACTTCGCACCTGCCCGAGACGACCGCACGCCCGTGGGGATCTGATGAGCACTCTGATAGAAGCCGCAGCAGTTGCCGTGCCGTCGGCGCTGGCCCTGGCGGGCGGAGGCGCGGTCTGGCACCTGCGGGGGACCCTGCGGGCGGAGCGCCGACGGTCCGACAGGTTGCAGCGGCATGCCGAGAACCTGACCCGGCAGTTGCGGGCCGCCGAGCTGATCCTCGGGCAGGTGGCCGACGAGGTGGTGCCCGCGATCCAGGAGGCCGTCGTCCGGCCCGGCGCCGGACAAGGCGTCGACTTCACGCTGCCGGACGCCCTGACGGGCACCGTGATCGCCGACCGGGTGCGTGCCGTCGTGGATTCGGTGGCCGCGGCGATGCGGCAGGTGCAGTACGACGCGGAGACCGCCACCAGTGTTCAGGTGTCCCAGGTCAAGCAGGACGCCGAGACAGCGGCCGCCGAAGCCCATCGGGCTGCCGAGGAGGCCGCCCAGGCGGCGGTGCGCAGCTTCGCCGCGTCCTTGGTGGTGATCGCATCGAAGGTGAGCCGGCAGATCAGCGAGGGGGTGCGCCAGCACGCGGGCGGGGAGGCGTACGAGACGCTCGTCACCATCGACCGTCTCGTCCAGCAGCTGCTGCTGGTGGCGCAGAACTACGTGATTCTCGGCGGGGGAAAGCTGTCGAGGCGCTGGCCGGCCACCACCTTCACCGACGTGGTCCAGGCGGCGATGGGCCACCTGGAGGGGTTCGAGCGGATCAAGCACGAGGAATCCGATGTCGCCCTGACCAGCCGGGCAGTCGGGCCGGCCGTCCACACGATTGCGGTGCTCCTCGACAACGCGCTGAAGTACTCGCCCTCCTCGGCCTTCGTAGACGTGCGCCTGCTCAACGGGCACCACGGCCTGACGGTCCGGATCGACGACGCCGGTCTGCAGATGAACCGCGAGGCCGTGATGGCCGCCCGCCAGACCCTGAACGGTGAGAAGGCCGCGCCGGTCACCCAGCACGGGGCGCACCCGCGCACCGGGTTCGCGGTGGCCGCGGTCCTGGCCCGCGAGTACGGCTTCAGCGTGGACCTGGAGGCCCCCAACTCCTACCGGGGCACGAGCGTCCAGATCTTCTTCCCCAGCCACCTGCTCACCCACGTCCCCGAAGAGCCGGCCGCCAGCACGCAGCCCGCGCCAGCGGTGCCCGCGCCGCAGACCACGTCCACTGGCCTGACCGTCCGCCGGCGCGGCGCGGCCCTCGCACCGCGGCAGCCCGCCGGTGACGAGCACGCCCAGCCGGGCCGACCGAGCGTGGTCGCCGCCTGGGCCGCCGGCACCAGCCGCGCGCGCCCCACCACCCCCGAAGGAGCCTGATGTTCACCGACACGCACGCCAACAAGCTCGGCTGGCTGCTCGACGAGCGGTTCGCCACCCTCGACGGAGTCCAGTGCGCGGTCCTGCTCACCACCGACGGCATGCTGCACTCCCGGACGTCCTCCATCGGTCACGACCAGGCCGAGCGGCACGCGGCCATCGCCGCCAGCCTGCGCGGCGCCGCCCGCACCTACAGCGAGGAGTTCAGCGGCGGCGGGATGCGGCAGCTCCTGCTGGAGCTGAACGAGTACGTCTGCCTGATCACACAGGCCGGCCCGAACGCGCTCCTGCTCGTGCAGACCAGCGGCCCGGACGTCGATCTCGCCGCGATCGCCCACCAGATGGGCGAGCTCGCGGTGAGTGTCGGCGACCGGATGGCCGTGCAGGCCCGGACGCCGGTACGGGACGCGCAGGCCGCGGGGTGAGCGGGCCGCGGCGGGACCCGGACATGGTGCGGCCCTTCGTACGGACCGGAGGGCGTGACCGCCCCAGCCGACCGGACGTGCGCCTGGAGTCCCTGGTCCTCGCCGCGACCGGCCCGGCCGACGGGCTACGCCTGAACCACCGCCGGGTCCTGGCCCTGGCCAAGGGCGTCCAGGGCGGCCTGGCGGTGGCCGACATCGCCGCCGTCCTTCAGCTCCCGCCGTCCACCGTCCTCATCCTCGTCTGCGACCTGATGGACAGCGGCCACCTGATCAGCCCCGTCAACGCCCTCGACGACCAGCCCGACATCGACATCCTCAAGGAGGTGCTCCGTGGTCTACGAGCCAAGGTCTGAGATCCGCCCCACCACCGCGGTGCACTCCGCGAAGATCGTCGTCGCGGGCGGCTTCGGCGTGGGCAAGACCACCTTCGTCGGGTCCGTGTCCGAAGTGCCGCCCCTGCACATGGACGAGCCGATCACCCAGGCCAGCACAGGGGTGGACGACCTCGCCGGCGCCCCGCGGAAGCAGACCACCACCGTCGGCGTCGACTTCGGCCGCATCCACATCAGCGCGACCCGGGTGCTGTACCTGTTCGGGACTCCCGGCCAGACCCGGTTCCGGCCGCTGTGGCAGAGCCTGATCGAGGGCGCTCTGGGCGCCCTGGTCCTCGTCGACACGCGCAACCTCGACGCCTCCCATGAGCACCTGGCCCTCCTGGAAGAGCACGCCGTCCCGTACGCCGTGGCGATCAACCGGTTCGACGACGCACCCGCGTATCCGCCCGAGGAGATACGCCAGGCCCTCGCCCTGGACGCGGACACCCCGCTGACCGCCTGCGACGCCCGCGTGGGCCGCACCGGCTACCTGGCCCTGATCGAACTCGTCACCTACCTGACAGCCCGCCACCTCCGCCCCCTGGAGCGCCACCCGTGACCACCGCCCCCGGCACCGCCCCACCGCCGCCCCGTATCGCGCTCTACGAGGCCGAGTTCGCCGCCGACCCGCACGCCGCCTACACGGCGATGCGCCTCGCGTACGGACCGCTCGTACCCGTCGACCTGGCGCCCGGCGTGCCCGCGACCCTGGTCATCGGCTACGACCAGGCCCGCCGCATCCTCAACGACGAGGTGCGCTTCCCCGCCGACCCGCGGGTTTGGGAGCAGGCGGTGCCCGACACCTGTCCCGTGCGGCCGATGATGGAGTACCGCCCCAACGCGCTGCGTTCGGCTGGCCCCGCGCACTCCCGGTACCGGGCGGCGAACGCCTCCGCCCTCGACGCCGTCCACCAGCACCGCCTGCACGCCCTCGTCCAACGGGTCGTCGCCGAGACGATCGCCGACTTCCGCGCTGCGGGCCGTGCCGATCTGCTGGCGCAGTTCGCGTGGCCGCTCAGCTTCCGGATCCTGAGCGCGCTGCTGGGCTGCCCGGACGAGCTCGGGCTGCGCATCGCGGACGGCATGGCCAAGATCTTCGACGGGGTGAACGCGGCGGCCGGCAACCAGATGCTGGCCCAGGCGGTGTCCGAGCTCGTCGCCTTGCGCCGCAGCCGGCCCGCCGAGGACGTCACCTCCCGGCTCATCGCCGACCCGGCCCGGCTCGACGACACCGAGATGGCGCACCAGCTCGTCACCCTGTACGGCGCCGGCATCGAACCGCTGACCAACCTGATCACCAACACGCTGTTGAAGATCCTCACCGACGAGGACTTCTCCGCAACCGTGCACTCCGCCGGCGCCTCCGTGCGCGAAGTGCTGGACACCGTGCTCTACCGCGACCCGCCGCTGGCCAACTACTGCATCACCTACCCGCCGCAGCCCGTCCACCTCGACGGCATCCTGCTGCCCGCCCACCAGCCGGTCGTCATCTCCATGGCCGCCTGCAACAACGACCCCGCCCTGGAAGGAGGCGGGTCCGGCGACCGGGCCCACCTGTCGTGGAGCACCGGCCCGCACGCCTGCCCGGCACGCTCCCTGGCCTACCTCATCGCCGAGACGGCCGTCACCGACCTGCTCGACGCGCTGCCCGAGATGGACCTCGACTGCCCTGCCGACGAGCTGACCTGGCGCCCGGGCCCGTTCCACCGCGCGCTGACCCGCCTCCCGGTCCGCTTCCCCGCCCTCGCCGCAGCCTGAAGGAGACCTCCCATGCCCCAGCCCGCCAGCCCGATCGTCCTCGACCCCACCGGCGCCGACCACCACGGCGAGCACGAGCAGCTCCGCGGCCACGGCGCCGCGGTCCGCGTCGACATCCTCGGCGTGACCGCCTGGTCGATCAACGACCCTGCCCTGCTCAAGAGCCTGCTGAAGAACCCCGACGTCTCCAAGGACGCCCGTGCCCACTGGCCCGGCTACGAAGAGGCGATACGGACCTGGCCGCTCGTGCTGTGGGTCGCCGTCGAGAACATGTTCACGGCGTACGGCGACGACCACCGGAGGCTGCGGCGCATGATCGCCCCCGCCTTCTCCGCTCGCCGCATCGACGCCCTGGCCCCCGTCGTCGAGACCATCGTGGAGGCGATCCTCGACGACCTCGACGCCCTGCCCACCGGCCAGAGCATCGACCTTCGCGAGCACCTGGCCTACCCGCTTCCCCTCGCGGTCATCGGCCACCTCATGGGCGTCCCCGCCGACCAGCGTGCCCACTTCCGCGGTGTCGTCGACGGTGTCTTCGACACCACCCTCACCGCCGACGAGGCCGCCGCCAACACCAAGGACCTGTACAGGGTCCTGGACCAGCTCATCGCCACCAAGCGCGCCGACCCCGGCGACGACATGACCTCCCTGCTCATAGCCGCCCGCGACGACGACGGAGACGGCCACGGCCTGTCCGACGCCGAGCTCTGCGACACCCTCCTGCTGATGATCAGCGCCGGATACGAGACCACCGTCAACGTCCTCGACCAGGCCATCAGCCTCCTGCTGACCCACCCCGACCAGCTCAACCAGCTCCGCGCCGGCCACGCCGGCTGGTCGGACGCCGTCGAGGAGACCCTGCGCCTGGAGCCGGCCGTCAAGCACCTGCCGATGCGCTACGCCGTCAACGACATCGTGCTGCCCGACGGCCAGACCATCGCCAAGGGCGAGGCGATCCTCGCCTCCTACGCCGCGGCCAACCGGCACCCGGACTGGCACGGCGAGACCGCCGACGACTTCGACATCCGTCGGCCCGCCAAGGACCACCTCGCCTTCGGGCACGGCGTGCACTTCTGCCTCGGCGCCCCGCTCGCCCGACTGGAACTCGCCACCAGTCTGCGGAAGCTCTTCACCCGCTTCCCCGACCTCGAACTCGCCGTCCCCGCCGACCAGCTCAAGCCGCTCGGCTCCCTGATCAGCAACGGCCACGAGCAGCTGCCCGTCCGCCTCCGCCCGGCCGCGGCCTGACCACCCGACCAGGAACCCAGATGACCACCTCCGCCACCGTCGCCGCCCCGATCACTCCGCTCACCCGGGCTCAGAAGCGGGTCGCCGCCCACCTCGTGTGCGGGCTCACCAACCCGGAGATCGCAGGCGAGGAACACCTGTCCGGTGACACGGTGAGCTCCCACGTCCGGGTGATGCGCGAGAGCCTGCACTGCCCTCCGCGCTCCTCCCGAGCGGTTCTCGCCCATACCCTGCTCAGCCACCAGCAGGTGCCCCCGCCCCCGCCCCCGCTGCTGCGTCGCGCCTTCGAGGCGGACGCGGACGACCTCCTGCTCATCCGCGCGATCGCCGAGCACTCCCGGCCGGACGACATCGCCCGCGCAGCGCGGATCCCAGTCGGCGAACTCCGTACCCGGACCGACGGCCTCGCGCGCAGGACGGGCGCCAGCAACGCCGCGCACCTCATCGGGCTGGCCCACACCCACGGCATCCTCGGCGGCGAAGCAACCACCACCGCTGAGCAGCCCCCGGTACAGCCCGCCGGAGCGGTGCGATGAACACCATCACCCCCGGCACCACCGCCCTCGCCGACACGACAGTCGACCGCGACGGCCGGGCGACGTGGGCATACGAGATGCGGCCGATCGTGACGGCCGCCGACCGCGAGGCGGCCGCCGCTCTCGTCCAGGACCGCGGCCTGTGGCTCGCCCGGCGCGGCCACGACGCGCCCACCGCCCTCCACGTCGCCGCCTTCCGGGACCACCGTACGGAGGCGGTCGGCCTGTACGAGGACGACGGAGGGGACGAAGTCCTCGTCGGCTGCCTCCTCCTGCACCAGGAGCCGGATCTGCGGTCGTGGGCCCTCGACGACCCGGCTCCGGCCCTGAAGGTCTCCCTGGCCTACACCGCGCCGGGCCGCACCGACCGGGTCGGATGGCTGATGACGCTGTGGCTCGCCGCCTACGCGGCCCGCACCGGCATCGACTACGTGTACGCCGAGGCCCCAGGCTGGAACACCGGGCCCGACGGAATCGGCGGCCGGCTCCTGGGGTACCTGCGCGACCTCGGCTGGCACGTCCTCGGCTCCGGTCGTACACCGGACGGTCACCGGGTCGCGCGTATCCGCCTGCCTGCCGCTGCCTCGCCCGGTCTGGCTGCGCTCATCCACTCCACTGTCCCCGCCGTGACGCGACGCGGGGCCGAGGAGGACATCGACCGATGAGCACCCTCACCCGGCCAGCGGCCGGACTCGTGCCACCCCCGCCTGCGGGCCGCGCTCTGCCCCCGCGAGCGCGGGCGCTCCGCCCGGCCCTGGCTGCGGCCTCGCCGCTGAAGGACCCTCACGCACTCGCCGCCTGGCGGGGCACCATCGACCGGACTGTCCTCGCGGGCTCCGGCGAGACCCTCTCCTTCGTGCTGTACGCGCCGACCGGACCCGGCGGAGACCCGCACACCGACCTCGCCGCCCAGCAGTTCGCCGAACGGCACCGGCCTCTCGTCGTGGACCGGATCGTCGACACCATGGCCCGCGACGGCCAGGCGAGCACCGACCAGCCGGAGCTCCGGCGCGGATACGCCCGCACCCTGCGCCTCTCCGCCGACCACCCTCTTCCCTCTTCCACAGGCCTTCGGAGGCGCACTGTGACGACGGCCTCCGACACAACCGCCACCCCGGCGGCACCGGGCGGCAGTCCGTCCGCCCGGCATGCCTTAGCCGCGCTCCTGGTCGGTGAGGGCACCAGCTACGCGGGCACCGCCGTCCACCAGTTGGCGCTGCCCGCCCTCGCCGTCCTCCAACTCCAGGCCACTCCCGGCCAGATCGCGCTCCTGGCCTTCGCCGCGAAGCTCCCGGCGCTGGTCGTCTCGCTGCCGGCGGGCGTCGTTCTGGACCGGTATGCGATACGCGCCGTGCTGCTCGTTACCGACCTCGCCGCGGCCACCGCCGTCCTGGCGATACCCGCCGCTGCCGTTCTCGGCCAGCTCACGATGCCCGCCCTCTATGCCGTGGCCCTCACCCTGGGTATCCTCTCCGTCCTCCACAGCGCCGCCACGATGGCAGCGCTGCCCCGCCTCGCCGGCCCCGGGCTGCTGCACCAGGCCCATGCACGGCTCACCGCCGCGATCACCGTCGCCGGCACCGCCGGGGCAGGTCTGGGAACGCTGCTCGTCGCGGCAGTCGGGCCCGCCCGAGCGATCCTCGCGAACGCGGCGTCCTTCTTCGTCTCCGCGTGGTGCGCGACCCGCATCCGTGTCCTGCCCGTCCCCACCGCGCGGGGAAAGAGGCCGTCGATGGTCGGCGAGATCCGCGACGGTGTCCTCCACAGCGCCCGCCACCCTCTGCTGAACCCCCTGCTCCTGGCCTTGGCCGGTACGGGCTTCGGCACCGGACTGGCCAGCACGTACCTGGCGTACTACCTGCTCACCACGGCGCAAGTCGGCGCAACCGGCCTCGGCATGATCATGGCGGCGAGCAGCCTCGGGGGCCTTACCGGAGCACTGCTCGCCCCCCGCCTCGTCCACCACTACGGCCCGGGCGTCGTCCTCAGCATCGGACTGACGGTCTACGCCCTCACCCACGCTGCACCACTCATCGCCGGACCTGGGCTCGCATGGCTGATGGCCCTCGCCGCCGCCGGGTGCGTGCAGCACGCCGCGGCGTGCGCCGTGGGTACCACTCAGCGCTCCGTGCAGCAGTCCGTCAGCCCGCCCTATCTCGGGTCCCGGACCTTGCAGACCTCCTTCTGCGTCATCGCCGGCAGTGAGACCCTCGGCGCCCTCGCCGCCGGTCCCCTGGCCTCTCTCACCAGCGTGCTCACCACCATGCTGATCGGCCTCGTCCTGCTGGTCCTGGCGCCCTGGGTGCTGTGGCGCTCGCCCGTAGGCCGCTTGGCCGTCATGCCCACGCCCGTGAACGCGAGGACCGCCTGACCTCCCACGACGCTCGCGGTACCAGGCCGCGGCCGCCCGTGCTCGGCGAGAACGAGATCTGACCACCAACGGACACGACGAAAGGCTTCTCGGTGATGACCGAGCCGACCCCCGGGGCCCCGCGCCCGCCCGTGGCGGTGACCAACACGATCACGGGGGACTCCAGCCTGCACATGGCCGTTCAGGCCGGCACGATCGGCTCGGTCCACCTCCACCAGCCCCAGCATTCCCCGCCCGTGCCCCGCCAGGTGCGGCCGGTTGCCGCCTCGTGGACCGATCGCGAGCGGGAGCTGACCGGAATCACCGCGTGGATCGCGGCACAGCACGACTACGTCGTACCGGTCGTCCTCATCCACGGACCCATCGGTGTCGGCAAGACGTCCTTCGCAGAGCGGCTGGTCCACAGCCTGGCCAGCCGCTACCCCGGCGGCCAGCTCCACGCCGACCTCGGGAGCGCGGAAGGGCCGGCCCGCGTGAGCGATGTCCTTGGCCGCCTCTTACGCTCCGTGCAGCCCGGACCGCTGCCCGCCGGCGGCGAGGAACTCGCCAACTGGTGGAGGTCGGCGACCGCCGCCCGCCCGCCGGTCTGCCTGCTGCTGGACGGCGTCACTCACGCCGACCAGATCCGCGCCCTGACGCCCGGCGGTGCGGGCCACCTCGTCGTGGCCACCAGCCACCGTCCGATCCCGGAGCTCTCCGCCGAGGGCGCTGCCCTCCTCGCCCTCGGCCCGTTCGACCCCGGCGCTGCCCGCGCCTACCTGTCCCGCTGCCTGGGCCCCGACCGGCTCCACCAGGAGCCTGAGGCGGTCACCAGGCTCATCGCCCTCACTGCCGGCCTGCCCGCAGGCCTCGTCCTGAGCGTCACCCAGCTCACCCGCAACCCCACCCGCCCCCTGTCCGCCGTCGTCGGTGCCCTCGACGCCAGCCGGGCCCGAACCGCCGCCACCAGCCCTGGAGCCCTCGTGTCCGCCGCGCTCGACACCGCGTACTCCGACCTCGACCGCACCGCCGCCCGCCTCTACCGCAAGGCCGCGTTCCTGCCCGGCGACACGATCGACAGCCACCTCGCCGCCGCCATCACCGAGCGGACCCCCGCCGAAGCCGGTGCCGACCTCGCCGACCTCGCCGCCTCGGCTCTGCTCGTCCGGGACACCGACCACCCCGTCCGCGGACCCGTCTTCAGGTACCCGGGCCCCGCCCTGGCCCACGCCCGCGCTTACGCCGCCCGGGAGGAGACCGACGGCGCCGACACCGAGGCTCGAGTCCGCGCCGCCGACTGGTACCTCGCCACCGCGACCGCGGCCGAGCGGCTGCTGACCCCCAGCCACCGGCGCCTCGACCGCACTTACGTCTACGCCCCCCAGCACCCCGCGGAGTTCACCGACCGGCGCGCAGCCCTCACCTGGCTCGACGCCCAGTCCGCCGACCTCATGGCCAACATCCGCTCGGCGTACGCCGCCGGCCGGTACGGGACGGTGTGGCAGCTCGTCCACGCCATGTGGCCCTGGTGGCGCGCCGCCAGGGTGTACGACCTCTGGATCGAAGCACACCGCCTCGGGCTGGAAGCCGCCCACCTCTACAACAACGCGCTCGCCGAGCAAGAGATGCGCAACGCCCTCGGCGTAGGGCTGCGCGGCATCCACCGTTTCGACGAAGCGATCGAGTGCTTCACCGAGGTCCTCGCCGCGGCCCGCGCTTGGGAAGACGCCCGAGGCGAGGCGCAGGCGCTCCACGAACTCGGTGCGACCACCTACGAGGCCGGCCGCCCCGAAGAGTCCATCGGCTACCTGGAACAGGCCCGCACCCTGCGCGAGAGCCGAGAAGACCGCCGCGGCGTCGCCCTCACCGACATCCTCCTCGGCCAGGTCCACCTCAACCGCGGCAACACCACGGCGGCCATCGACGTCCTCGCCTCCGCCCGCGCCACCCTCACCGAGGTCGCCGACCCGCACGACGCGGCTCGCGCCCTCGCCTGGCTCGGCCGAGCGCACTCCGTGGCCGGCCGCCACCAGGACGCCGACCAGGCGGGGCGGCAGGCACACGAAGAGTTCGCCGAGCACGGCTCCCGGCAGTGGACCGCACGCAGCCTCGAGATGCTCGGCCAGACCGCAGCCGCTGCCGGACGGGACCAGGACGCGGTCTCCCTCTACACCCAGGCGCTGGAGCAGTACAGCGGCCTCAGCGCCGTGGACGCGGAACGCGTCCGCCGACAGCTGGAGGCGGCCCAGTGAGCAGCGAAACCGTGAACTACGTCCGCCTCCTCGGAGGTAGCAGTCGGCTACGCGGCTGTGCCGTCGGCGCGGATCGGGGCCGGAAGGGTACGCAGGCGCTCGGCCAGCTCGGTTGCCGAGGCGATCGTCGAGCTGTCCAGCAGGTGCCCGAGGCGGGTCAGGCGGTTGCGGGCGGTCGCGCGGAGCCTCGGGGGAGGGATGAGGTCGAGAACGCCCAGCGCGCGGGTCGCCGCCTGATCCGGTGTGTCCCGGGCCTCGGCCAGCGCGAGAACGAGCGTGGCCGCGACCCACGCCGGGGTCTGGTCGGGGGCGGCGGCGATCGACTCATGGGCGACCGCGGCTGCTCGATCGAAGCGTTCGAGGGTCAGGTACGCCTCGGCGACGTGGAGACGGTGCTCGGCACGGTCGTAACCGAACCGGCCGGGAAGTTCTGCCACAGAGCGCATGATCTCGTCGCTCTCGCTGACCACGTCGTCGGCTTCCTCGGCCCGTTGCAGGGCGGCGAGGGTGGGCAGCAGCGCCCAGCCCAGGAGCTGCGCGCGGCGCAGGCCCTGGGGGGCGTGCTGGAGACCGTATTCGGCGTGGAGGCGGGCGTGGTCCCAGTCCTGGCGGGCGGTGGCGACCATGGCCAGTGCCCCGCTGGCCCAGGCGGTCAGCGCCGGTTCCTGAGTCGATTCGCCCAGGGCGCCCGCCAGGGTGAGGTGGGTGCGGGCTCCGGCGCGATCGTCCAAGTGGTAGGAGAGGTTGCCGAGGAGGGCCGACAGCCAGCCGACCTGCCGTCGAAGTCCGCGTTCGGTCTCGCGGTCGGCCGCTGCCGTCGCGGTGGAGAGCAGGTTGCGGGTCCCGCGGACCTCTTCGAGCAGGACAGCCGGCGGGTGTTTGCTGTAGTTGAGTGCGTAGTGCTCTACGGCCGCCTCGGCCAGGGCTACGAGTGCCGGGGAGCCGCCGGGGGCGTCCAGCACGGCCCACTGGACGGATTCTCGGATGGCGGGCAGCCCGCTGGCGGTCGTCATGGGGTTCCTCCGGGCGGTATTCGTCTCTTCGCGCTGGTGCTGACCGTAGTGGAGTTGCGGCGGGGTCGCGCAGGTGCTGCACCACAGGCAGCGTGTTGCCAGGCCGAGTTGTTCGGGTCGGGCCCCGTACGCCCGGGAGATCATCAGCCGGTACTCGTCCCCGGGCTCCTCCTGGCCGTGCTCGTACCGGCACAGCGTGGCCGGCGTCAGGCCCGGCGGGAGCAGGCCGTCAGCCAGGTAGACCGCAGCCACCTCCCGGATCGCCTGGGGTCGGGACCAGCCCAGTGCCAGTCGCCAGGCCTCCAGCGCAGTCAGCTCCGGCAGCATCGACCGGAGAGTGGTGACGATCCGCTCCAGGGCATGCCCTTCGCGCTGGCATCGAGCGCGGATCCGGGACGCCTCCCGCTGAATCTCCGCACGACGTTCTCGGGTCACTTTGCCCACGGTCCGCCCCCTCCGCGGCTCGGCCAAGCACCAGTGCCGTCCGGTCCGGGGTGATGCCGGGCGGACATTGCGCAAGCCCGTCAATGTTCCTACGGAACACCGTCAATGACGTCCAGTCAGGCGCGCGTCATCGTGGTGACGGCGTCAGCTGCACGCACTCATCCCGGCTCCCTCAATGTCAGCCGCTTCAGGCTGCACGTCACGAGTCCCACGGGCACCTCTGGGGGACCTGGGCACCAGCCAGGAAGGACTTAGAGACATGACCAGTGCACCGCCGAAGAGCGCGGTACTCATCGCCTCCGGAGGCATGGACAGCGCGGTGACCGCATACGAACTGCGCGCCCGCGGGAGCGAGGTCTTCTTGCTGGCGTTCGACTACGGTCAGCGCCACCGCGTCGAGCTGGAGCACTTGGCGAAGGTCGCCGAGCGGCTCGAAGCGCCCTACGAGACGGTCGACCTCTCGGGCCTCGGCCGCCTGCTGAGCGGGTCGGCGCTGACGGACACCTCCGTCGACGTGCCCGACGGGCACTACAGCGACCAGAGCATGCGCAGCACGGTCGTGCCCAACCGCAACATGATCATGCTGTCCATCGCCGCGGGAGTCGCCGTCTCGCGCGGCGCCGACATCCTGGCCTTCGGCGCGCACGCCGGGGACCACCCCATCTACCCGGACTGCAGGCCGGCGTTCTTCGAGCAGCTCGGCAAGGCCATCCAGGCCGGCAATGAGGGCCATCTCGCCCCCGGGTTCCGACTGGAAGCCCCGTTCCTGCACCTGACGAAGGCCGACATCGCGCGACGCGGCCACGAGCTCGGCGTCCCGTTCGAGCTGACCTGGTCGTGCTACAAGGGCGGCACGGTCCAGTGCGGCACGTGCGGCACGTGCGTCGAGCGCAAGGAGGCCTTCGCCCTCGCCGGCGTCGCCGACCCCACCCGGTACGCCGACAGCTCGGGCAAGGAGGGCTCCCGGTGAGCGGGCAGTGGCGCATTGGCAAGCTCTTCCGCTTCGAGGCGACTCGGGTGCTGGACGGTCGGCACGACGGCCACTCCTTCACCGCCGAAGCGGTCCTCGCTGCCAAGATGCTGGACGACGTGGGCTTCGTCGTGGACTTCGGCCGCCTGGCACCCCTGAAGGCGCACATCGACGCCGTCTTGGACCACCAGTTCCTCAACACCCAGGTCTCCGACGCCAGCGACCGCGGACTGGCCGCCTACCTGACCGCCTGGGCCCGTGAGCACCTGCCGCCCGACATCGCGACGGCTCTGGCGGAGGTCCGCATCCACGTCGGCCGACCTGTCCAGCCGGCCGACGAGTTCGCCGTCATGTTCGAG
This sequence comes from Streptomyces sp. NPDC048659, assembly GCF_040650575.1. Taxonomy (NCBI): domain Bacteria; kingdom Bacillati; phylum Actinomycetota; class Actinomycetes; order Kitasatosporales; family Streptomycetaceae; genus Streptomyces; species Streptomyces sp. NPDC048659. The sequence continues at coordinate 84,861 of NZ_JBEZHM010000009.1, forward strand.
GCCACCCATCATCTCGTCGGTCTGCCCGATGGGCATCAGTGCGGCCGTCGCCACGGCCACTCTTACCTCGTGACCGTGAACACCGCGGGCGGCGAACCCGCCAAGGTCCCGCAGGTGCTGCGCCGGCACGTCGAAGACGTCCTGGACGGCGTGGTCCTTAACGAGGCCCTGCCCTTCAACCCGACCTCGGAACGTCTGTCCTCGCACCTCGCTGGCCTCTTCGACCGGCAGGAGAGCCGTCCGGTCGCCGTGAGGGTCTCGGAGACGGAGACCAGCTGGGCGGAGTACAGGAGGGAGGCAGCATGACGGCACTCGAGATAGCCGGGACCCTGCCGGAGGGTCTCCTGCCCGTGCAGGAGATCTTCGGTCCAGTCCCCCAGGGAGAGGGCCCGTACACGGGCCGGTGCGCGTGCTTCATCCGCTTGGGCCGGTGCAACCTGCACTGCCCGCCGTGCGATTCGAAGCGGACGTGGGACACCACCCGCTACGACCTGGCGGTGACGTGCCCGCCGCGCGCCGCCGAGGAGATCGTCGAGACTGCCAAGGGCCACGGGGCCGGCTCGGGGATCACGGTGGTCTCCGGCGGCGAGCCGCTGCTGTGGCAGCGCACGGCGGCGTGGCAGCAGGTCCTCGCGGCGCTTCCCGGGGACGTCCACGTCGAGACCAACGGGACGATCTTCCCCAACGCGTTCACGGCGGAGCGTGTGGCCCACTTCAGCGTGTCGCCGAAGATCGGACGCATGGGCGCGGGCGACCCGGCCAAGCGCCGGATCCGCCCGGAGGTCCTCGGCGGCTTCGCCGAGCTGGCGCGGGCGGGGCGGGCGGCGTTCAAGTTCGTGGCGGCCGACACCGGCGAGGTCGAGGAAGCGGCCCAGCTCGTCCGCGAGAGCGGGATCCCGCACGACAAGGTGTGGATTATGCCGCTGGGCGAGGACGACGCCACGTGGACGGCTGCGGGCCGGGACATCGTCGAGCAGGTCATGGGGCACGGCTTCAACTTCACCGGGCGTCTGCACCTGACCCTGGGGGTCCGATGACCGCGCCCGCCACCGTCCAGCCGGGCATCGACCGAGCGGCCCTGCCGACGAACGGCCTTGTGGTGATCGGCTGCTCCCGCCGCAAGCTCCCGGGTACCGACCCCGTCCCGGCGCTGGAGCTCTACCAGGGTTGGTGCTTCCCCCAGCTGCGCGAGCGCATCGCCGGCAGGCCCGAGTTCCGGGCCCGGACCCTTGTCCTGTCGGCCCGCCACGGCCTGATCGGAGCCGACGAACCGATCGCGCCCTATCACCAGGTCCTCACCCCGGAACGGGCACTGAGCCAGCGGGACCTCGTCAGCGCCGTGCTGGCCGAGCACCTGGAGCGACACCCGGCCCAGGAGGCTCTGCTGCTTCTGGAGCCGCTGTACTTCCAGATGCTCGGGCTGCCCCCGCTCCCGGTCGTGCACCAGGTGAGCAACCCGACGGCCCACTGGACGCAGGCAGAGCGCGTGCTGGACGACTGGGGGTGGACGACGTGACCACCCCCGCAGCCGGTGCCCGCGTCTTCCAGGGCAAACGGATCTGGGCCATGAGCCGGGATGCCTTCCTCACCGCCGCGTCGCTCATCGCCACGCACGAGGAAGCCTTCGCCCCCGAGCTCGTGATCGGGCTGGCCCGGGGCGGAGTCCCCCTCGCCCAGGAGACGGCACGCATCCTCGGCATCCCGGCCGTCGAGGTCCGAGCCCGGCACAACGTCTCCGACCTGGTCGGCATCCAGGCGACCGGCGAGGTCGAGGTCGACGAAGCGACCCTGCACGCCGCAGCCGCCGCCGTCCGCCGCGTCCTGGTCGTCGACGACATCTGTGGCTCCGGCGCCACCCTGCAGGCCGTCACCACCCTCCTCGCCGATGCCGGCGTCGAGGCCCGCACCGCTGTGCTGTGCCGCAACGACGGCGCCCGCTTCCCCTCCCTGGACACCTGGGTGTGGCCGGTCGCCGACTGGGTCGCCTTCCCCTGGGAGGCCCCGCCCCCGCCCGACAGCACGCCCCTGCCGCTTCCCCGACACGTCCACACCGCCCAGGAGACACCGTGACCCCGCCCCGCAGCATCGCCTTCGTCCTGTTCTCCTACGCCCCCGGCGAGCCCGCCGGCTACGAGCGCTCGGTCGGCGCGCTCGCCGAAGGGTGCCGCCAGCTCGGCATCAAGCCGCTGATCATCACCTCCGGGCCGGCCGAGCCCGGCGACGCCGACCACCCCGACATGGTCCGCCTGTCCTCCCTGACCCTGCCGCGCCCGATCATCAAGCCCGCCATCCTCGCCGGTCTGAAGGACCCCGAGCCGGTCCGCGCCGAACTCCACCAGCTCCTCACCGACCACCAGGCGGATGTCGTCGTCTGGGTCGACGCCCTGTACGGGCTGGGCTACCTGGACGCCGCGCCGCAGGGAGTGCCGACGGTCCTGCAGATCCACAAGGTCCGCGGCGACGACTACTTCGACAAGGCCATCGCCGCGGCCACGGCCGTGTGCCCGATCAGCCCGTTCATGGAGAGCGAGGCCCGCGAGCAGGGCTACGACACCTCCTCCTGGACGCTCGTGCCCAACGCCCTGTTCGCGCCCGCCAACCCGGCGCAGCCCGAGGAACGCGAGCGGCTGCGCGCGCAGGGGCCGGTGCGGATCGTGTCCCGGGCCGAGCCGTACAAGGGGCTCGCCGAACTGCTGGAGGCGCTGCCGGCCGACTGGACCCGCCCGGTCGAGCTCGTCCTGGCGGCCGCCGGGTTCGAGTACTGGCCCGGGATGCAGGACGAGGTGTTCGCAGCGGTGCACGCCGCCGCGGCCAAGCGCCCGGACGTGGTCACGGTCCTGGACGCGCTGCCCTGGCAGGAGGTCCAGCCGTTCTTCTCCGGTGCGTCGGCCACGATCATCGCCTCCTACGAACCGGAGACCTTCTGCAACGCGGCAGCCGAGGCCATGTCCACCGGCGCCCCCGTCGTCGGTATCGGCATCGGCAACCTGCCCCACCTCGTCGGTGACGGCGGCGTCATGGTGAGCGCCGAACAGGGGGCCGCCGGGATCTGGCCGGCACTGGCCGAGCTGCTCGGCGACCCCGACCGATACCACGAGACCTCCCGCAACGCCGTCCTGCGCACCGCCTTCCACTCGCCCACCGAGGTCGTCCGGCAGCTCCTCGACGCCGTCGGCACCCCCCTTCAGCCCTGACCGAGACATCACCCGTGCAGCCGCCCGGCAGGGCGGCCCCGTTCCGCTCCCACGGCAAGAGGAGAAGAGAAGGAAATGGTCTTCGGACTGACCCCCGGCGACAGCGTGCTCGTCGTCTCGCCGCACCTGGACGACGACGCCCTCGGCGCCGGCGGCACGATCGCCCGGCTCACTGCCGACGGCATCGACGTCCACGTCCTGGCGATCTGCTGCCACACCCACCCCAGCAGCGAACCCGCCATCCGCAAAGCGGAGTTCGACGAGGCGTGCACCGTCCTCGGCGTCACCTCACACCACACGGCCTGGATCGACACCGCCGCTGCTGCCAGCCCGGGCACGCACATGCGCGAACTGGTCCACCTCATCGAGGCCGGCCCCCGCCTGAGCCTGCGCGAGCTGCGGCCTTCGGCCCTGCTCCTTCCGGCCGCCGGCTCCTTCCACCAGGACCACCAGGCCGTGCACACAGCCGGGATCGCCGCAGCCCGCCCCTCCCCTCACGCCCCCAGGCTCGTCCTGGGCTACGTCGGGCCCGAGGACGCCGCCTGGGCCCAGCACGCAGACGCTGCCCGACGGCCGCTGGCCGTGGACACCTCCGGGGTGTGGGAGACGAAGGCCAAGGCGCTCACCTGCTACGCCACCCAGATGCGCGAAGCCCCGCACCCCCGCTCACTGGCCACCATCCGCGCCCTGGACACCGCCGCCGGATCTTTCGTCGGCGCCGCGATGGCCGAGCTGCTGACCGTGTACCGGATGGTGGTCTGATGCCCGGCCGTGTCCTGGTCGTCCACCAGCCCGCGTACTGGCCCTGGTGCGGCTACTTCTCCCGGCTCCTCGACGTCGACGAGCTGATCCTCCTCGACCACGTCCAGTTCGCCGAGCGCGGCTGGCAGCACCGCAACAACATCGCCGACCGCGACGGCCGCTCCATCCGGCTGACGGTCCCGGTCCGCCGGGCCTTCGGACAGCCCCTGGCCGAGGTGAAGATCGCCGAAGCCGACCTCCACGAGCGGCACTGGCGCACGGTGAGCGAGACCTACCGGCGCGCCCCGCACTTCCAGCGCTACGCAGACCGGCTCCAGGAGCTCTACGCCCAGCCGTGGACGCATCTGGTCGACCTGAACGAGGCCGTCACCCGGCTGATTCTCGACGCGCTCGACCTGGACGTGCGGCTCGTACGCACCAGCAGCGCGCCGCCGTCCGGCGCCAAGACCGCCGCGCTCGCGGATCTGTGCCGCCGCCACGAGGCGGGCGTGCTGCGTGTGGGGACCGGAGCGACCGGATACCTCGATGCCGACCTGCTGAGCCGGGCCGGCATCGGGATCGAGGTCGCGACCTACGACCACGTCCCCTACGGGCGCACCCGCAACCGGGCGGCCCGTCTGTCGGTACTGGACCTGCTGATGCACGAGGGCCCCCGTGCCCGCACTGTCCTGGAGGCCGGTGCCCGCACGGCCTCCTTCACCCCCGAGCCGCGTGAGGTGCCCGCATGACCGCCGACCTGACCGCCGGCCCGGCGACGTCCTCCGCCGCCCCGGTCCTTGCCCCCGGGAGCATCAACCAGGGCCGGGTGGCGGACCTGTACCGGCAGCTGTTGAAGGAACTGGGCGAGGACCCCGACCGCGACGGTCTGAGGGACACCCCGGAGCGGGTGGCCCGCTGGTGGGCGGAATTCCTCGAATACGACCCGGGCCGCACCGACACGACCTTCGTGCACGAGGAGCTGCGCGCGGGCGGCCAGGAGCTCGTCCTGGTGTCCGGGATCGTCGTGCCCTCGCTGTGCGAGCACCACCTGCAGGGCATGGAGCTCACCATCACCGCCGGGTACCGGCCGCAGGGACAGGTTCTGGGCTTGTCCAAGATCGCCAGGATCGCCCAGGCGCACGGCCACCGGCTGCAGCTGCAGGAGCGCATCGTCAACGGCATCGCCGAAGACCTGATGCGGGTCAGCGGTTCCCCGGATGTCGCGGTGGCAGCCTCCGGCACCCACTCGTGCATGAGCGCCCGCGGGGTCCGCGAAACCGGCGCCGTGACCACGTCCACCAGCACCCACGGCGCGTTCACCACCGCGGGCCCGCTGGCGAGCCTGTTCCTGAACCTGGCCGTGAAGGGCGCCCGATGACCGCCCGTCGGCCCAGGCTGGGGCCGGTGTGGGTGACGCTCGAAGGGGCGAACGGCGTCGGCAAGACCCACCTCGCCGCGCTGCTGCGACAGCAGATCGCAGGGTCGGTGGTCCTCGACGAGCTGCCCGACGCGGCTCCGAACCGGCTCCCCGGCCAGGTCATCGCCGCGCTCGCCGAGGACGGTGATCCGTTCCTTCGCACCGGGCACCCGCTGGCCGAGACCGTTGCGCTCCTTGCCCTCGCCGTCCGCCGCCGCGAGGAGGGGGCTCCTGATGCGACGGTCGTGATCGAAGACCGCGGGAGCGACAGCGTCGCCGTCTACCAGGCCCTCACCCTGGCCGAGTCCGACGGCTACGACCCCTACACCCACGCGCAGCGCCTGCTGGCCATGGCCGACCGGTGGCGCCCGGGCAGCGACCTCACCGTGCTGCTCACCGCCGGCATAGAGACCCGCCGCGCCCAGTGGTCCGCGCGGCTGGGCCGACCTCTGACCGACGACGAGGGCCACCGCGCGCACGCGGTGGCCCGGCTGTACGAGCAGATCGCCGCCGCGGACCCGGACCGGTACCTGGTCCTGGACCTGTCCGAGCAGACCGCCGCCCAGGCCCTTCCCGCCCTCGTGGGCGCTATCCGAGCCGTCACCTCTCCGGCAGGAGTCCCGTCGTGAACCCGAACCGCCCCATCACCTTGCTGTGGTCACTGCGCAGCCTGTGCGACCTGGCCTGCCCCAGCTGCTACTTCGGCGACCCGCTCATCCACCAGATCAAACCGCCGACGAAGACCGGGCAGCTGTCGCACATCTCCCCCCACGACCTCAAGCGCCGCGAAGTCCTCGCCTTCGCCCGGACGCTGAAGGACTCCGCCGTCGGCCGGATCTTCGTCGCCGGCGGCGAGCCGCTGAACTGGCCCGGCATCCTCGACACCCTGAAGATCATCAAGGATGCGGGGATCGAGGTCATCGTCTGCACCAACGGCATCCCCCTGAACCGCCCGGTGTTCCTGCAGTCCCTCCTCGACCTCGGCATCGACGCGTTCTCGGTCTCCCTGGACTCCACCGAAGCGGAGTTCAACGACTGGATGCGGCCCGACCCCAAGGGCAAGCACGGCTGGCAGGACGTCGTCGACGGCATCCGCGCCCTCATCGCCGCCCGCACGCAGAACGGCCCCCGGGTCGGTCTCTACACCGTGATCACCCGCCGGAACATCGAACAGGTGCCCGCGATGGGCCGCTTCGCCGCGGAGCTCGGCGCCGACTACTACGTGCCGCAGCCCATCGCGCTGGAGGACGACCACCCCCACCACGCCGAGCTGTCTCTGCGACCCGAGGACACCAGCGCGCTCACCGATGCCTTCGCCGAGTTGTACGCAGCGGACCTGTCCCTGACGCTGCCGGAAGGCGCCTACCCGGGTCAGGTCATCGCCGGTGTCCCCCGGACGACGTCCACGGCAGTGGGCTGCTTCGGCGGGCGCACGCTGCACTTCATCCAGCCCGACGGCGCGATCTGGGACTGCGTCTCCTCCCTGCGGATCGACGCCACCCCGGCCTCCGCCCACCGCACCATCCGCGGGCACAGCGCCGCCGACCTGTTCCCGACCCCCGCGGGCTGCGCGAGTGACTGTCCGCTGGCCTCCTACGAATGCGTCAACATGTGGCCGCTCATGGGCTTCGACCGCATCCTCACCCCGACCGCCCGGAGCTCAGCATGAACCCCACCACGTCGACCGTCGCGGCGATGCGCGCCACCGCCCTGGGCCGCATGACCGAGCTCCTGGACCGCAGCCCCGACCCCGTAGGCGACGAGCACGCGCGCGCATTCGAGGCCGAGCTCGCGGACCGCTTCGGCACCGCGCACGCCGTCGCCCTCTCCAGCGGCACCGCGGCCCTGCACACCGCCCTGGCCGCCTACGGCATCGGAGATGGCGACGAGGTCCTGGTGCCGGGCGCGTGCGTGGTGATGACCCTCGTCGCGATCCGGCTCACCGGCGCCATGCCGGTCCTGGTGGACTCCGCGAACGGCGAGCTGGACTTCGACGACCTGGCCGCCAAGACGAACCCGCGGACGAAGGCCGTCCTGCCCGTGCACCTGGCCGGCCGGTGCGCCGACCTGGCGCGGCTGACCGCCTACTGCGCCGACCGGGGGCTGCGGCTGATCGAGGACGCCTGCCAGGCCCAGGGCACCCGGTACGACGGCCGGTGGGCGGGGACCTTCGGGGACGCCGGCTGCTTCTCCGCCAAGGACGGCAAGCTGCTGTGGTCGGGTGAGGGCGGCTACATCCTCACCGACGACGGCGGGTTCGCCGCCCGGGCCCGCAGCTTCGCCACCCACGGCTTCCTGCCCGCCCCCGGCCAGCCGGCCGGCAGCAGGCTCGGACACAACTACCGGATGCCCGAGCCGGTCGCGATCATCGCCCGCGGCAACCTTGCCCGGTTCGACGAGCTCCTCGCCCTGCGCCGCCGACAGACCCGGCACCTCCTCGACGCCGTCGCCCACGTTCCCGGCCTCACCCCGATCCCGCCGGACGCCCGGCTCGACTGGAACGGCTACGCGCCGCTGCTGCGCGTGGAGCTGGAGCGGCCTCGGGAGTTCTGCGCCCGCCTGGCCGAGCAGGGCGTGGCCAACTCCGTCGGCACCTACGGGCTGACGACCGCCGACCGGCTGCCGTCCCTGCAGAACCTGGGCCTGTCCGCGTGCCCGGCCGCGCGAGCCGACCTCGATACGACGCTGGCCGTCGTTGTCCACGAAGGACACACCGAGGCGCGCCTGGACGAGATGGCGCGGATCATCACCGAGGAGGCACGCCAGTGGCGTTGACCGATCCAGACCTGCTCGCGGCGACGTTCGTGGGCATCGACTTCGAGACGCTCAACCCGGCCGGCCGCCGGCCCGAGCCGATCGAGATCGCCGCCGTCGCAGGGAAGCTGACCGCGACCGGCTCCTGGCAGGAGGACGGACGGTTCGAGCGGTTCATCCGGCCGCCGGTCGACGTGCCCTTCACGTCCTTCGACACGGCGCAGACCGGCATCACCGCGGCCATGATCCAGCAGGCCGATGGCGCCGCGGTGACCCTGGCCGCGCTGGAGGAACTGTTCGCCCACCCCCCGTACGTCCTCTTCGCGCACAACGCGCCCTACGAGGCCGGGCTGATCTACGACCAGGAGGCCGCCTGCCCCGTACTGGCACGTCTGCCGATGCTCGACACCGTGCGGCTGGCCCGCACCGTCTACCCGGACCTGCCCCGCCACCGGCTCGACGACGTGCTCAGCCACCTCGGCATGCCGCCGCCCGCCGGACGGCACCGCGCCATGCCCGACGTGCTGGCCACCTGCGCCGTGTTCTCACGGATGGTCACCGACGGGGCGCGGGCCGGCCGCTGGTCCACGCTCACTGATCTGCACCGCGTGGCCGCTATCGAGCCGAAGGCCCTTCGCGACGACGCCCGGGCCGCCGCCCCCCAGCAGGACTCCCTGTTCTGACCGAAAGGAGACCACCTCGTGCATCCCCAACCCGCGGGCAGCGAGGACCCGGATCGCCGGGGTGTGCTGGTGTCCTTCGAGGGCATCAGCGGCACCGGCAAGAGCCACCTCACCCGCCTGGTCGCACCTCGTCTCGACGCGCCGCTGCTGGTCGAGGAGTTCTCTTCCCGCCGCACGCGCGCCGACCTCGGCAGCCGCATCATCTCCGCGCTCGCCGCGGCCGCCGACGGAGACCGGTTCCTGCGCGGCGGCTTCCCGGCCAGCGAAACGCTGCTGCTTCTGGCCGTCCAGCTGCACACCTGGGAGACCATCCGGGCCCCGCTGCACACCGGCCGTACCGTCCTCGAAGGACGCAGCCTGCACTCGGTCGCCGTCTACCAGGCCGCCGCCCTCCATCCCCGCGACGACACCGCGGCCCTCGAGCAGGCCCGGGCCCTGATGCGCGAAGCGACCGCCTGGCGGCCGGCCCCCGACATCACGATCCTGCTCACCGACCACGTCGGCACGGCTCTCGGCCGTGCCGAGCAGCGCGACGGCCGCCCCATCAGCGCCGCCGAGCGCGCCGTCCATGAACGCTGCGCCCGCCTCTTCACGGAACTGGCCGCCAACGACCCCCGCGTACGGCACCTTGACCGCGCCGCCCAGCCCGACCCGCAGGCGGCAGCCGACCTCATCACCACCTGGGTCACCACCGCCCACCCGCAGCCCTGGCCCTCCCCCGCTCTCGAAGGAGTCCCGGCATGACCCGCCGACCGATCCGCTTCGCCCTCGGCTACGACGACGTCCTCCTGGTCCCGCAGCGCACCGCGGTGACCAGCCGGAAGAACACCGACCTGTCCACCACCCTGGCGCCCGGCCTGGACCTGGCCATCCCGCTGCTCTCCGCCAACACCCCCTGGTGCACGGAGGGCCCCATGGCCACGGCGATGGCCCTGGCCGGCGGCCTCGGCGTCCTGCACCGCGCCTGCACCCCCGCCCAGCAGACCGCCCAGCTGGAGATGGTGAAGAACACCGCCGTCCCGGCGACGGCGAGTACGGCCAGCATCGGCGGGGACGGACGGCTGCGGGCGGCGGCCGCAGTCGGCGTCACCGGCGACTGGAAGGAGCGGGCCGCGATGCTCGTCGACCACGGCGTCGACGCGCTCGTCGTGGACGTCGCACACGGGCACGCCGACTACGTCCTGACCGTGGTGTCCGCGCTGAAGAAGCAGCACCCGAACGTGGTGGTAATCGGCGGGAACGTGGCAACTGCGGCCGGTACCCGCGACCTGATCGAGGCAGGCGCCGACGTCGTCAAGGTGGGGATCGGGCCTGGCGGCATCTGCACCACCCGCCTGGTCGCCGGAGCCGGCGTGCCGCAGCTGACCGCCGTGATGGACTGCGCGGACGCAGCCGCCGAGTACGGAGTGCGCGTCATCGCGGACGGCGGGATCAAGAACTCCGGCGACCTCGTCAAGGCCCTCGCGGCCGGGGCGACGACCGCGATGCTCGGCAGCGCCCTGGCCGGCGCCGACGAGAGCCCCGCCCGCCTGGTCGAGGACGGCGGACACCGCTTCAAGGTCTCCACCGGGTTCGTGACCCACGGGATGCAGCTCAGCCTGAAGAAGGCCCGCGGCGAGACGGTCACCCAGGCCGAGCTCGACGACTACCTGCCCGAGGGCGTCGAGGGCACACACGAGGCCACCGGCACCCTTGAGCGCACCCTGCACCCGTTCCTGGCCGGGTTGCGCTCGGGCCTGACCTACTCCGGTGCCGCCAACCTCGAACAGCTCCGGCAGCGGGCGGAGTTCGTCCAGATCAGCGCGGCGGGCGTCGCCGAGAGCCGCCCGCACGCGCTGCGGCGTAGCCGGCAGCTCCCGCTCGTCTACCGCGCCGAGCCCGCCCGGTGAGCCGCGCCTCGGAGCCCAGCCGGGTGCGGGCCGGCTGTCAGCGCGCGGCGGCTTCGGCAACGCGCCCGAACAGGTCCTTGGCCTGGACCCGCAGGTCCTCGGCGATATCGGGTTGCTCGGCGATCTCGGCCTCGGTGAACCAGCGCACCTCGTGCACCGGCTCCGACACCGGTCCCGCACCCTCGGCGACGGCCAGGAAGAGGTGGTCGATGTGGATGTGCGGCTGCCGCGTGTGGTTGTCGGGGCTCACCGTCAACTCCTGGACCCACCACGGTGCGGGCACCAGCGGGTGCGGTGCCCCGGCGGGCAACTCGCTCGACGGGCCGGCCACCAACCGGGTCTTCCAGCCGGTCTCCTCGCTGTTCTCCCGCAGCGCCGCCTCGGCGGCGTTCTCCCAGTTCTCGACGTGTCCGCCGGAGAGCATCCAGCACTCCAGTCGCGGGTGCCAGATCAGCCCGAGCCGCCACCCGTCGTCCGTCAGCCGGAAGACGAACGAGCTGGCCGTGGACTCCTTGACCTTCTTGTCGCTCATGCGCGGGGACAGTCCCATCACTCGATCCCGTGAGGCCGCCCGGGCGGCCCTTCATCCGGCCATCGAGCCTTCCACACCCGCCCCCACACCAAGGCGCATTCACGCCACATTCCCCCGCCCGCGCCGCCGCACCGCCCGCGGCACGAAGCACGGAGGCCTCTGACGATGGACACCCTGTGGCGCGATCTCGTCGTCCAGGACTACGAGATCTCCCGGCCCGCCAGCACCCTCCTGGAGTTCGACCTCTACACCACCTCGCTGATGTCCTGGCCTGCCACCTGGATGAACGACCCCACACCCTTCGGCGTGCTGCGCCGCCCCGGCATCGTCGACATCGACCGCTCCGTCCACGACCACCTGGTGAGCCGCCTGGCCGACCATCTCGCCGATCCCACCCGGGCACAGACCTTCGTCACCCGGGCGGTCGGCCACCGCGAGCGGACGGCCGCGGCGCTCGCGCGCGCCGAGAAGGCCCTCGCCGACGGCTCCGTGTCGACGGCCGGCACGGCGCTGGCGGAGGCGACCGCCGCGTTCTTACCGGTGATGTCGACGCACATCGTGAACTGGCTGCTCCCCGAGGCCCAGTGGGAGGCCTACTTCACCCTCCTGTTCGGCGACCAGGAGCGGGCCCGGGCGTGCCTGCTGGCCCTGTCCACACCAGCGCAGACCGGGCATCTGCTCGCCGCGCACCAAGAAGTCGTCCAAGCCGCCCTGTCCGTCCGGGACGGAGCCGAGCTGGCGACCACGGCCGCTGATCTCGCCGCCCGCATCGGCACGCTCTACGGCGAAGGAACGCCGGCCGCACGCGCCATGCCGTACGAGGACCCCCAACAGGCGGCCGCCCTCGTGCAGGCTCTCGCCGAGAGTTCGGACCCCGAGGCCGAGTTCAGGCAGATCACCGCCGCCCGGGCGCGCACCACCGCGCTGCGCGAGGCCTGGGAGGCCGCGGCACTGCTCGCCGCCGCCGGCGACCGGGACGCCGTCGCCCGTGTACGGGCCATCGTGACAATCCTGGCCTGGGCCTGCGACAGCGAGGAGCGCCGCAAGGTCCTGCGCCACTGCTTCCTCTCCGCCGTCCGCCGCTGGTGCCAGGTACAGGACCGGGACCCGGCCACGCTGACCACCACCGACCTCCTGACTGCCGGAGCCGCCGCGTGAGCATCCTGATCCCTCTCACGGGGTGTACCCCGTCACGTGCCGGTGCCAAGGCCGCCGCCCTCGCCCGGCTTCAGCACGCCGGTCTGCCGGTGCCGGACAGTGTCGTCGTCCCCACCGGCGTCACGGACGGCGCTCTGGCCGGGGCTGTGGGGCAGGTTCTGGCCTGGGCCGAGCGGCGCGCCCCCTACGGACTGATCGCCCGCTCCTCCGCGCCCGGCGAGGACGGCGCCACCGCGTCCTTCGCGGGCCTGTACTCCTCGGTCATCACCCCGTGCACCACGCCCCAGGTCCTCGCGGCACTGCGCGAGGTCCGTGCCTCCGCGAGCACACCGGTCGTCACCCAGTACGCCGCCGCGCGCGGGCTGACCCCCGACGGCGAACTCGCCGTGCTCATCCAGCCCGTCCTACGCCCCGCCCTCGCCGGCGTTCTGGCCGCCGTCGTGCACGACGGGTTGTGCGTCAGCTGGCGGATCGAGGCGGTACGCGGCCTTGCCGAGCAACTGGTCAACGGGACGCAGACCGGGGAGATCCACATCGGCCGCGGACCGGTCACCGACTCCGTTGCCTGCTCTTCTCAGGCGTTCCTCCACCTGCCCGGCACGCAGGAGGAGTTCGACCTGCCGCCCGGGGAATGGATCACCGCGCCGAACGCCGGGCGCGGTCCGGCCCGCGCAAAGGTCGCCGGCTCCGCCGCTGGCGTACTCCAGCTGCGAACTCCCCGCGAGTGGGTGAAGGAGCCGGTTCTCCTCCCGGGCCAGAGGGAGGAACTGCTCAGTCTTGCCGCAGGCGCGGCCCAGGCGCTGAGGCTGGAGCAGATCGACATCGAGTGGGCCATCACCGCCCAAGGGCCGATGGTTCTCCAAGCTCGCCCGCTGACCCAGCCGATCAGTGCCGCGGCCGCGCCCCAGCCCCCGGCCGGTGGCTGGGCCGGCCTGCCCGCGGTCACGGGCACCGCGACCGGCCCGGCGGCCCACCTTGGAGCCGCGACGCCGCCAGACGGTGCCGTTCTGATCTGCCGCGCCCTCGGACCCGAAGCCGCCGCCGCACTGCTCGGCGGGCCCGCCGCCGTGGTGTCGACCACCGGCGGCCCCTTGTCGCACACCGCGATCATCGCGCGTGAACTCGGCATCCCCTGCGTCACCAACGTGCGCGAGGCACTGGACCAGATCCCAGAGGGCATCGTCCTCGAGGTCGACGGATCCGCAGGCACCGTCCGCCCGGCCCCCGCCATCCCCGCCCCGCGGAAGGAGACCGGGCCGGTGTCGTACGACGATGCCGCCGTCGTGACCACCCTCATTCCCCCGATCCACGCCGCCGACGGGCGGAGGGCCACGCTCGTCCTTCACGACCCCCGCTCGGCCGACCTCGACGTACTGGTCCGCGCGGTCACCGCGGCCTCCGAGTCCACCGAACCCCTGGGGATCCTGCTCCCCGACGGCGTACCCCCCTCCCCCGTACTGGTGCCTCAGCACCCCGGCTTCGATTTCCGTTACACGAACGGGCTGCCGGTGCTGTGGCCGAAGGGCGTCGGAGACATGCCCCGCCGCGTCGTCGCGCTCGATGTCGACAGCCACGTGATCTTCGAACGTCTCGTCGACAGGAGTGCCTCATGACCCACCCGTCCGCCGTCAGCCCGCAGTCCCCCGTCCCCAGAGGCCCGTACGCTGCCGTGATCTTCGACTTCGGCGGCGTGCTGACCACACCAATGGACGACACGGCCCTCTGCTTCGCCCGCGAGATCGGGTTGCCGGACGACGCCTACCGTCATGCCGTCGCCGTCGACCCCACCGGCCGCCAGCTCTATGCGCAGCTCGAACGCGGCGACATCTCCCAAGAGGAGTGGAACACCGGAATCGCCTCCCTCCTCGGCATCGACGGCACCAACCTCATGGGCCGTGCCCTGGCGACCCTGCGCCCGGAGCAGGCTATGGTCACCGCGGCCGCTCAGATCCGCGCCACGGGAGTCCGTACCGCGATCCTGTCCAACTCCATGGGAATGGCCCCGCACAACCCCTATGCGCCCTGGGCTCTGGAGGCCTCGCACGACGTCGTCGTTCTCTCCGAGCAGCACCGGATGCGGAAGCCGGATCCGGAGATCTACGAGCTGACCCTGGAACTCCTCGGCCTTCCGGGATCGGCGTGCATCTTCGTCGACGACAACCCGGGCAACCTCGTGCCGGCCCAGAAGCTCGGCATAACCACCATCCACGCCACCGACCCGGACCGCACCGTCGCCCAGCTCCGCCAGCTCATCCCATACCACCAGTAGTGCACCGCCGAGCTGGCAACCGGGCGTGAGGGCCCTGGAGCTGCTGCACGAGGGACCGAACGCCGCTTCCATCCTCCGTGCCCTGCACGGACCGAGACGAAGGTCAGCGTCTGATGACAAGCCTGGACAATTTGATCTCGCGGCCGGGCGTGAGCGGCGACCGAATCGCCGACCTGTGCCAACAGCTCCAGGAAGTGGTGGGGGAAGACCCGCAGCGCGAGGGCCTGCAGAGCACCCCGCAGCGGTTTGCCCGCTGGTGGACAGAGTTCCTCGACCATGATCTCGGAGGCACGGACACCGTCTTCGAGGAGGACCTGGCCGCCGGCACCGACCGCGTCGTCGCCGACGGGGGCACCCTGGGCATCCAGCTGCTCGCGGCGGCCGGGGCTGGGCAGCGGTGAGCGGGCGAGCGCCCGGACAGGGCCGTCTTTCGCTGAAGGCAAGCCCGCGTGTGCTGGTGAGCGGACCGGTTCTTCCTCCAGGGAACGTACCTGCTGCCCGGGACTCCTCCACGGTAGCGGCAGAAGTGGATCCGGTGGAGTGGATCCGCTTATCCGGCGGCCGAGTTCCGGCCGGGGAGTGGCACCCGGCCCAGGAGGTGGCCACCTTGTGGTGGGCGGCGACGCCCCTGGCGGTCACCGGGATCCCGGTCACCGGCCTGCCCCTGCCCCACGCCGCCCAGCTCGCGCATCGGCTCGGTGCCAGGGTCCCGACGTCCGCCGAATGGGAGTGGATGGCCGGCGGCGGAGTCCGCCGCTTCCCCTGGGGCGACCAGGTCCCCGACCACAGGCACGCCAACCTGCGCGGCCTCGGTCCCGGCCACCCCACACCGGTCCGGGCCCACGCGACCGGCCGGACCCCGGACGGTCTGTGGGACGTCGGCGGCAACGTCTGGGAGTGGACCACCGCCCCCTGGCGCCGTGACCGCGTCGCCCTGCTGCGGGGCGGCTCCTACCACTCTCTGGCTCAGTACGCCGAGTGCGCCCACGCCAACGACGTCCCGTCCGGCATCGCCTCGCCGGGCATCGGACTGCGGCCCGTCCGAGACACCGCCCCCACCCCGCCGACTAGGGGAGACACCCTGTGAACGTCGCCTTCGTCCTGCTCACCCACAACCCCGACGAGCCCGCCGGGATCGAGCGCAGCATCGCCGCCCTCGCCGCAGGCCTGCGCGAACTGGGCCACCGTGCCCTGATCATCGCCGCCGGACCGGCCACCGCCGCCGACGGCGAGGACCTGCTCCGCCTGACCAGCCTGACCCTGCCCCGCCCCGCGCTGGAGGAGCACCTCACCCACCTCCTGGCCGACCCCACTGCTGTGGAGGACGAGGTCCGCAGTCTCCTGGCCGGCCACGCGGTGAACCTGGTGTGCTGGGTGGACGCGGTCTGGGGACTGGGCTACCTCAGCCCGGCCCCGGCCGGAACGGCCACCGCTCTGATGGTGCACGTCCCGCGGACCGACGCCCCCCTCTACCGCAGCCTGGAGCACCGCCCGGGCCGGGTCCTGACGGTCAGCGACTTCATGGTCGCGGAACTGGCCCGCGAGGGCGTGGACTCCAGCGACTGGGCGGTCGTTCCCAACGCCCTCATGCACACGCTCACCCCGCCGGCGCCGGACGAGCGGGAGGCGCTGCGCAAGCGCGGGCCCGTGCGGATCGTGGCCCGGGCCGAGCCGCACAAGGGCATCGCCGAGCTGCTGAAGGCATACCCGGCCGGGCTGGGCAGGCCGGTGCAGATCGTGCTGGCCGAGGCCGGGTTCGAGTACTGGCCGGGCATGCAGAACGACGTGGTCACCGAGTGCCGGGCCCTGGCCGCCGATCTGCCCGACGTGGAGATCCTCCCGGCCGTGCCCTGGCAGGAGATCCCGGGCTTCCTCGCGGGCGCGGCCGTCACGGTCGTCTCGTCGACCAGCCCGGAGACGTTCGGGAACGTCGCCGCGGAGGCCCTGTCGGTGGGGACACCGGTGGTCGGCTACGGGCTCGGGCACCTGCCGGCCCTCACCGGACCGGCAGGGCGGATGACCGCGCTGGAGAGCGGGCCCGGCGTCCTGTGGGAGGCGGCCACGGGCCTGCTCGACGACCCGGCGGCCTACCGCGCGGCCGCCGACCAGGGGCCGCGTCAGGTCGCCGCCCACACCCCGGCGGCCGTCGCCCAGGCGTTCCTGGACGCCATCGGCCCGGCCAGGTGACCGGGCGGACGGCGGCGCACTCGCTGATGCGGCAGGCCGTCGGCGAGCGGGCGCTGAAGCGGGCCGCACGCCAGTGCATGGGGCGCACCGGCTCACCCGGCGCCGACGGCATGACCTGGCGGATGTTCCGCCAGGGCATGCTGGCTCGGATCGAGGCGCTGTCCGCGGCGTTGTCCGACGGTTCGTGGCGGCCGGGGCCGCTGCGCATCGAGGAGTTCGACGCGTGGGGCAAGCGGCACACCGTCACCATCCCCACGGTCACCGACCGGATCGTTCACCGGGCGCTGCGCAACGCGATCGAGCCCGTCCTGGAGCGGGACGCCTACCCGCCCTGGATGTTCGGCTGGCACCGGCGGGCGGGCCGGCCCCTCGCGGTCGCGGCCGCCGCGCGCCACCTGCAGGCGGGCCTGACCTGGGTCGCCGACATCGACGTCGCCGCCGCCAGCCACGGCGTCACCCTGGAAGAGGCGGTCACCTCTGCCGCCCGCTTCGTCCACGACGGCCATGTGCTCGCCCTCCTGCGCCGCATCCTGGCCGCGCTGCCCGACCCGCTCGCCCCGGGCAGCGGGCTGAGCCCGATGCTGACCAACCTCCGGATGACCCCCGTCGACCAGCAGCTGACCGGCTGGCCGGCCGTGCGGATGACGGACAACTACACCCTGTTCGCCGCCACCGAACCCGAGGCGGAAGCCGCCTACCGGCACCTGACCGACCTGCTCACCGCTCACGGGATGAAGCCGGCACCGGCGAAGTCGAAGATCTGGCGGCCGAACCCGGAAGACCTCTACGCCGCCGGCTGACACCCAAGGAGGAGCTCTCGTTGTCCGCGACCAACGCGCTGCTGTACTGCGCCGTGAACGGCATCGCCAACAACACCAACGGCATCGGCCGCCAGACCAAGACCCTTCTGGCCACTCTCGCCCGCCACCACCACCGCCTGAGCGCGCACGCCGGCGCCTTCACCCCCTACCTCGCGGTCCCCGAACCGGGCCCGGCCACCTGGGGCTACAACGAGAGCGACCTCCGCTACGCCCGCCGCGTCGTCGAAGGGCTCGGCGGCCAGGTCCTCACCCTGCCCTACGACACCGGCCGCCCCTTCTGGCAGCCCGACACCTGGCGGCAGCTGTCCGGCGAAGCCGCCCGAGCCGCCGGCCACCTCGCGGACCGGCACGCCAAGGTGCTGGCCATCGGCGTCGACACCCCGTTCGCCGGACTCGTCCACCACGTCGGCGCCCACCCGGCCATGGAGGTCCTGCTGGCCTTGTTCTCCACCGCCCGCATCACCGAACGCCCCCGCCCCGACCCCGGCCGCGTCACCTGGGAGGAAGAGGCGATTGCCGCCGCCAACCTCCACCCGCGTACCTGGGTCGCCGACATCGGCGACTTCCTCACCCGCCACCTGAAGGACCACTACGGCCTCACCCCGGCCAGCCTCCGGCCCTGGCCGTCCGGGCTCCCCCTCACCTCCGCCGACCTCACCCCACCGACCAGGACCGAAGCCGAGCGCATCGTGCGCGCCCTCGGCATCCCCGCAGGCCGCCCGGTCGTCGCCGCGGTCGGCCGCACCGACCACACCAAGGGCCTCGACCTCCTCATCGAAGCCCTCGCCCCGCTGCGCGACGACGTCCACCTGGCGATGGTCGCCGTCCCGACCGACGACGACCGCGCCGCCCTGCTGGACTCCTACCGCCACCGCAGCGCCGAACTCAGGCTCAGCGCCACCATCGTCGGCCGCTACGACCGGGACATCCCCCGCGCACTGGCCGCCTGGCCCGACACCTACGTCATGGCCGTCCCCAGCCGCGGCGAGACCCTGGCCAACATCGTCTTCGAGACAGCCCTGTGGGCCCAGCACTCCGGAGCCGTCGTCCTGGCCCCCGACATCGACGGCTTCCCCGAACAGATCACCGACGGCCACAACGGCCTGCTGTACGACCCCGCCCCCGGCGCCCTGACCGCCGGCCTGCGCCGGGCTCTCACCCTGACCAGCGACGAACGCGCCCGGCTGCGTGCCAACGCCCACCGCAGCGTCATCGCCCGCCGCAACGCCGCCGAACACCTCGCGGCGCTGCTGGCCACGTTCTGGCAGCCCCACGCCAACGGCGTGACTAGACTCCTTGGTCATCCGGCAACGGATGCCCGTACGCCGCGGTCACAGGCAACCACCAGCACGCAGCACCCCCTGGAGGCGACGCCATGACCGAGACCGCACCCCTGTTGCTCGTCGACGGCCACTACCTCCTGCACCGCGCCTGGTACGGGTTCGCCGCCCGCATCATGAGCCGCGACAAGACCATCGACCGCACCGGCGTCTTCGGCTTCGCCGCGCTCCTCCGCAAAGCCCAGGTCCAGCACGCCGACGGCTTCGAGATCTTCGTGGTCTTCGACTCCGAAGACGGCTCCCAGGTTCGCGCCGACCAGGACAGCGACTACAAGGCCCACCGGCCCGCCCCCGAACCGGGCCTGATCGAGTCCCTCGCCCTGATCAAGAACGCCCTCGACCACAGCGGGGTCCGGTGGATCGAACAAGACGGCTGCGAGGCGGACGACGTCATCGCCACCCTGGCCATCGCCGCCCGCACCGAAGGCCGCGCCGTCGACATCATGACCACCGACAAGGACTACATCCAGCTCCTGGCCGACGGGGGCGTGCGCCTGCTCAACACCGGTCTCGCCATGGAGCGCCGCTACACCACGGGCGACCACATCCTGCCCCGCTACGGCGTCCTCGCCGAGCAGTGGCCCGATTTCCGCGCTCTCATGGGCGACCCCGCCGACAACATCCCCGGCATCCGCGGCATCGGCGCCAAAACCGCCGCCCGGCTCCTGACCGGCGCACGCCGCCTCGAGAACGTTCCCGCCGACGAGTTGCGCCCCACCTGGACCGAGCAGTGGCCGCAGGCCCTGCGCTGGCGCGAAATGATCAAGCTCGACACGAAGGCCGATATCCCCGACGACCTCCTCACTGCCGCGCCCACCGCGCCGCTGCCCAAGGCCGCGCACGTCCTGGAAGCGCTCGGCCTGTGGTGACGCCGGCCAAGACCGCGATATGGGACTTCGGGAACGCTCGGCCACCGCCGGTACAGAACGTGGGCCGAGTTTCTCTTGGAGGTCCTCGACCTCCAACAGCCCGGCCACCGCCGGGGTCTTCCCCGAGACATTCGAGGCTCTCGCCACCGACCGCCGCGGCTCGCCGGGCGGGCACCTACGACTTCTGGGTACGGCGCGACCAACACACCGACACACCCGACCTCGAAGCCGCCGCTCGTATCCTCCTGGCCTCCGAGCTCGTTCCGGACGGACGGCATCCAGCTCTGCACGAGGCCCCCCGTTGCAGCCACCCGCCCCGAAACGCTCTCTATCAGGTAACCTCACCGACGTCCGCACCGCGGAAGCCCGGCAGCGCCCCGGCCCATGGCGCACCGGAGCCACCGTGGACGACACCGCCCCCTCACCCGCGCAGGCCGACTGCCTCACCGCCTTCGCCGCCTTGCGCGATGGCGCGGATACGGACCCCGAGACGACGATCGAGCTCGGGGAGGGTTGCAACCGCTTCCCGCCCTCCCCGGACCTCGCCCGCTACCTCTCCGCGTTGTTGGACCGCTTCATCCGCGACGGGACCCTCTCCGCGTACTCAGGCCGCCACCCGGCCAGCACCCGCGGTGCGATGGCCGAACTTCTCGGCAGTCACCTGAACATGCACCTGGACGCCTCGGACATCTTCTTCACCCGAGGCGGCACCGAGGCCATCAGCCTGACCATCGCCCATCTCGCCGCCACCGGTCACGGCCTCGTCATGCCCCTGCCGAACTACTACGCCTTCGACCAGGCCGCCTTCCGCTGGGGAGCCCCCGTCACCGCCTACTACCGGCACGACGGCGCACTCCACCACACCGGGGCAGTCTCCACATCAGGCGCCTGCCTCGTCGAAGTCCTCCCCAACGGCGTCACCGGCGCCCGCCACGTCCCGCTGAAACAGGCCAGGCCGGACTTCACCCTCATTGACGTCCCCTTCCAGGTCGGCACCGAAGGCCCACAGCCAGCCGCGGTACTCCGTGACCGTGTCCAGGACCTCGACCTGGAGACCGCTGCCCTGATCCTCACCGCCTCGAAGGATCTCTCCCTGCCTGGCCTTCGCGCCGCCATAGTCGTCACAAGGAACAAGGCACTGCTGCGCCACCTGGGCAGCGACCGCTTCGAGCGGATGGCCATGACCGGCGACCCCATCGGCGAGATCGCCATGCTCTTCTACGTTTCCCTCCTCGCCGTCGCGGACGCCCCCAGTGAGCAGACCGGCAAGTTGGTCCAGATCGCCCAGGACTGCGCTCACCGCGCCAATCTCCCCGCACTTCCTGATGAGGAGACTTACCGCCGCGTCCGTGGCCACTTGACCAGCATGAGCGAACGCTTCCGCCGCAACGCTCTTGCGCTCGCAGACCCCCGCTCGCCGCTCCGGCCCATCACCGGCCTGGAGCCCGCCACCGGCTACTCCACGTTCGCAGAACTCCGAGCGCCCCAAGAAGACTTCCTCGACTGGGTTGCCCGGTGTGGACGCTCTGGACTGCAGCTCAACCCAACTGTCGTCCACGGCGGCACATCCATGGCCTGGGAGGCGCTGTACCCCGGTGGGCAGCTCCTGCGAATCAACCTCTCGGAGGCCCCGGTTACCTTCGATCGCGGTCTGAGCCTTCTCCGTCGCTACGCCACCAATCAGTTCGAGCAGGAGTTGGAAGCGCGGGGCCAGGCCTCCCCGGAGCAGGTGGACGCAGACCGATGACGCGCGCCACTGCAGCGACGGACGTCGGCGATTCGGCCAACCTCCGCTTGGGGCAGTGCCGTTGCGGGAGCTGGGTCGGTGCAGTTTCCACAGTTCCTCGAACGCTCTATCCCGGGACTTCAGGACCGACCGAAAAACGTGTGTTCGATATCTCGGCTGTGTCGTTGAGCCTCGCGAACCAGCCGTGACGACCGACAGGGGGATTGACTTGACCTCGGGCAGCACAGCCGCGCAGCCGAGCACGGACGAAGCGGAGGGGACTCCACCGGACAGCGGGGGCGCGGCGCAGGAGGAGGAGTTCCAGTACCGGGACGAGTCCCGGCTCCAGGCCGGCGCGCAGATGACGACGACCACGATGGCGCGGCGCCTGCCCGTGCTGGTGCGCCGGTCGCTGCGGATGGCCTGGCAGGTGGACCGGGTCGCGACGGCCGGGCTGCTCGCGTGCCAGCTCGGCACTGGCGTGCTGGCCGCGCTGGGCCTGTTCGCCGTCACCGGGACCCTCACCGCGCTGATCTCCTCCGGCGACATCACCGAGCGGCTGCGGGAGGCGGCTCCGCAGCTGGCCGTCATCGCGGCGGCCGCGGGGCTGCGGGCTCTGCTGGGGGTCACGGTGACCTGGCTGACCGGTCGGCTGCGGCCGGTGCTCGCCCGGGCCGCGGAAATCAGCATGGTCGAGGCGGCTCTCGGCGCCGAGGCCGCGGCGAACAACAAGCCGGGGTACAACGACCAGTACGACATCGCCGACCGCGGCGCCCAGGTCACCCCCGACCTCGTGGAGGAAGCCCAGGACGTGCTGGCCGCCACGGCGACCCTCGCCGCCGGCGCCACGGTGCTCACCGTGATCCACCCGATTCTCCTGCCTCTGCTGCTCCTGGCCTGCCTGCCGCAGGCCGCCGCGTACGTGCGCGCGGCCCGAGTGGTGTACCTCGCGGGCCTGGAGACGTCGGGGCGCCGGCGAATGCTGCACAAGCTGCGCTGGCACATGTCCTACATGGAGTCCAGCGAGGAGATGCGGGCCTGCCTGGCCGGCCCGTTCCTCCTGGGCCGCTACCGGCGGCTGGCCGCCTCCGTCAACGTCTCGGAGCGCGAGGCCGCGAACACCGGGGCCTGGATGGGCCTGGCCGGGGCGGCGGCCGGCGGAGTCGCCTCGGCGGCGGTCTGGGCGACCCTGCTGTGGCTGCTGGTCTCCGGCCGGATGGACCTGGCGGCGGGTGGTGGCGCGGTCTTCGCCCTGCAGACGGCGACCGGTTCGGTGCGGGGCATCATCAACGGCGGGGCCCGGCTGGTGCGCACCGGCTGGTACGTGCAGGACTGGCAGAACTTCCTCGACAACGCGCACGGGCAGGCGATGGTGGCCTCGCGTGGCACCGAGGTGTTGTCGGCGCCGCCGGAGCGGTTCGAGGTCCGTGACGTCACCTACCGGTACGACGGTGCGGAGAAGGACAGCCTGGCCGGGGTGTCGCTGACGGTACGGCGCGGGGAGATCGTGGCGCTGATCGGGGAGAACGGGTCGGGGAAGACGACGCTGTCCCGGCTGATCTGCGGCCTGCTGCTGCCGACCTCCGGGGAAGTGGCCTGGGACCACAAGACCACCGCGCAGCTGGAGCCGTGGGAGGCGTGGAGGCACGTAGCGGTGGCACCGCAGCGGTTCACCTACCTGCCCCTGACCCTCCGTGACAACGTCACCCTGGGACAGGGCGACACCAGTGACGCCGCGCTCATGGCGGCCTGCGAGGCATCCGGAGCCGCAGACATGCTGCCCGCCCTCCGTTCCGGCCTCGACACCCTCCTGACCAGCGAATGGTTCGGTGGCCACCAGCTGTCCGGTGGGCAGTGGCAACGCGTCATCCTGACCAGGGCCTTTCACCGGAAGGCCAGCCTGCTGGTGATGGATGAGCCCACAGCCGCCCTCGATGCCCGAGCCGAGCACCACGTGTTCACCGGCCTGCGAGACCTGGCCAAGGACCGGGCCATCTTGCTGATCACGCACCGCCTTGCCAACGTCGCCGTGGCCGACCGGATCGTCGTTCTCGATCAGGGCCGCCTGGTCCAGGAGGGAACGTACGCGCAGCTCACCCGCGAGCCCGGGCTCTTTCGGACCCTGTGGGAACTGGAGCAGCGCACCGGCGGTTCACCCGATCCCGCCTGAGACCCGCCGCAGTCCCGAGCCGACCCCGGCCGTCCGGCAACGGCCCAGGTCCGTAGCCCCCGGCCGGCCCGGCCGGTCCGCACTGCGAAGACCCCCTCGACCGACAATCCCCGGGAGGAACCGTGTTCCCCGACCGCACCGAATCTGATGGCGGTGTGCCCTGCCGCTCCGCCATCCCGCACCCGGGTGCGGGGTCTGCCGGATGAACCAGACGAAGCCGCTGCCCGCGGCCCTGCAGCGCTGGGCGGAACAGCAGATCGGCCCCGTCGTGTCCGTCCGCGACGCCTCGCATGACTGGGACCGATCCCGGGTGTGGGATCTGAAGGGCGAAAGCGGGGTGCACCACTACCTGAAGGTCTCGCCCTCGGTGAAGTTCTTCACCCGTGAGAGCCGGGCATACCGCCACGTCGTCCCCGCACTCGGACACACCCGTGCACCCCACCTCATCGACAGCCGCGCCCAGGACCTGGCCCTTCTGCTCTCCGCGGTCCCAGGCACTCCGGCAAAGCAGCTCGGCCTGGACGCCGCCGAGTGGAGGACCGTGCACCAGCAGGCCGGCGCGCTCTGCGCCCGCCTCCACGAGGCCGGACCGCTCGACCGCGGCGACCGGGTGGAGGCCGAAGCCTCCTTGAGCGCCGCCGCTGACGGAGCGGAGAAGTATCTGGCTCGTGCCGGGGACCGGCTCAACCAGGAAGAGCAGCACCTGATCCGGGACCACGCTGGGCGCCTTCGCCGCGTCGGCCCGGTGCCTGTCGGCTACGTGCACGGCGACAACCAGCCGAGGAACTGGCTGTGGTCCAAGCACGGGCTCGCCCTCATCGACTTCGAGCGCACCCGGCCGGCCGCCCGCGTCCAGGACTTCGTCATCCTCGCCACCACTCAATGGGTAGACCATCCGGACCGCGAGAAGGCGTTCCTCCTCTCCTACGGGCGGGAGCTGTCCGACGCCGAGCGGCACGCGCTGCGCTGCCTGACCGCGCTGGACGCGGTCAACTGCCTGGCCTGGGGCCCGGACAACGGCGACGCCGAGGTCACTGCCCGGGGACGGCGGACCCTGGACCGCCTCATGAGGGAGGACCGGCCGTGAGCGCCGCACACCGGAGCATCGGGAACGTCATGGTCCTGCTCCAGCGACCCGCCGACGGCCGGATCCTGACCGTCCGGCACCAGGCGACGTCGTGGCACTCCCCCGAAATGCTCACGGTCGTCGGAGGACGCCTCGAAGACGGCGAGTTCCTCAACGAGGGAGCGGCACGCGAGCTCGCCGAGGAAGTCGGCATCCACATCACCCCGGACCGCCTGCGGTTCTGCCAACTGCTCCACTTCCACGCGGCGGACGGTGAGCGGGTGATCGGCGCCGCCTTCACGGTCCGGGAGTGGGAGGGCACCCCGTACAACCGCGAGCCCGGCACGCACACCGAGCTGGCGTGGGTCGACCCAGCCGCACCGCCGCCCGACTGCCACCCCTTCACCCACACGGTCCTCACCCACTTCGCCACCGGCCAGCTCTACGCCAACGTGACCGCCCCGGAACTGCTGGGCGGTGAGGCCGGGTGACGACCTCCACCCAGACGGCCCAGGCCGCGAAGGTCACCTCCCCGGATCTGCGCCGCTTGGTCGCCAGCGAGTGCGCGAGCCTGTCCGGATCCGCAGTCAGCACCGTCGCCCTCCCCACCCTGGCCGTGCTGGAACTCCACGCCTCCACCACCCAGATCGCCGCGCTCGCCTTCCTCGGCCAACTGCCGAACGCCGTCGTGGCACTCCCGGCCGGCGCGCTCTCGGACCGATACGCCAAGCGCCCCCAGATGATCGCCGCGGACCTCACCGCCGCCGTGGGCCTCGCGTCAATCCCGGCCGCAGCCTTCGCCGGGGTGCTCGGCATCGGCCAGCTATACGCGGTCGCCGTCGTCCTCGGCATCACCAAGATCCTGCATGATGCGGCCGCCATCAGCTACCTGCCCATGCTCGTTGAGCCTGACCAACTGCAGCACGCGAACTCGAGGCTCGGTGCGGCCTCGTCGGTAGCCGACAGCGCGGGCAGCAACGCGGGCGCCGCGCTGGTCGGCGCCATCGGCGCTGCCCGCTCGGTCCTCGCCGACGTCCTGTCCTACCTCGTTTCGGCACTGCTCGTGTGGCGCATCCGCACCCCCGAACCGGCGGCCGCGCTGGCCCGCGGCCGCCGGAGCCTCGCGCGGGACATCGGGGAGGGCCTGCGTTACGTGGCCGAGCAGCACACGATCCGAACGGTGATCGCGGCGCTCTCCACGCTCAGCTTCGGCCTGGCGATCATGAACACGTACTGGGCGTACTACCTGCTCGCCGACCTGCACGTGTCCCCGACCTCGTTCGGCGTGATCATGGGTCGGTGGCGCCGGCAGCCTTGCCGGGGCACTCCTCGCCCCGCGGATCGCCTCCCGGATCGGGATCGGGCCGACGATCATCATCGGGTTCGCGGTCAGCCCGCTGGCCCAGGTTCCCCTCCTGCTCGCCGGGCCCGGCCTCCGCTGGCAGATCGCGCTCGCCGGGACTCTGGCCGTTCAGCTGTTCTGGGCAACTGCCTCCGGCACGAGCCAGAGGTCCCTCCGGCAGATCCTGTGCGAACCCCGCTTCCAGGGCCGCATGCAGGCCGCGAGCACCACAATGACCGCCGGAGCCCGGCCCCTCGCCGCCGCTACAGCCGGCGCCCTGGTCCTCCTCCTCGGGGTACGCGGCACCCTCACCGTCGGTGCGGCCCTCCAGGTCGTCCCCGTGGCCCTCCTGCTCTCCTCCCCTGTCCGCGCGTTGCGGGACATGCCCGCCCCGCCCACGCGCGCCACCGTTCCACCCGCCCTGGAAGGAGCCTCGTGACGACGACCGCCACCGCCGCATACTGGGAACCGCTATGGGCCGGGGGCCGCCGATACCGGCAGCTCGAAACCCCCGAAAGGCGGCTCATGGACGAGCATCTCGGTCCCGGCCGCAGGCGCCCGGCCCTCGACGTCGGCTGCGGCGATGGCGCCTTGGCCCGGCACCTCCACCACGAGCTCGGCTACCGCACCACCGGCATCGACATCTCCCCCAGCGCCATCGCACTCGCCGCCGGCCACAACCCAGGCCCCGAGCCCGCATGGCGGTGCGCCGACTTTGCCACCGGCGACCTCACGGCGCTGCCGGAGCCCGCGTACGCGGTCATCACCTGCCGTCTCGTCTACCGGTGGATGGACGACAAGAGAGCCTTCCTCAACCGCGTCCGCCACCTCCTCGTACCTGGCGGGATCTTCTGGGTCGTCACCGAGATCGCCGGCCGCCGCCCCACCAGCGACCCCTTGCAGGACCTAGGCATCACCCCGGCCCAGGCCGAACTCCTCACCGCGGGCTGGTCCGCCGTCCACATCGCCGACCTCGACGTCCTGCGCTGCTACGCCCTGCGCCCCTGACCCCGCCCCTCGACCTGATGGAGAACCCGGTGACCACCGAACAAAACACCGTCGCGACCTGGAACACCTACGGAAACCACCAACTCGCCCGAAAGCTGGAGCTGCCCGAGCTGGACCAGTGGAACTGGGGCCTCCCCGGCGCCGGCCCCGGCATCGAGGTCTTCGGCGACCTGGCCGGGCTCCACGTCCTCGACCTCGGTAGCGGCCTCGGCCGTCACGCCGCGCACCTTGCCGCCCGGGGCGCTCACGTCACCGCCGTCGACGCCTCCCCCGCCCAGCACCAGCGCGCCGCGGCCCGCTACCCCAGCACCCCGGGCCTACACCTGGTGTGCGCCGATGCCGTGAGCCATCTGCGTGACGCCGACCCGTACGACCTGATCTACTCCGTCTGCTCCATGCCGTACCTGGACCCCGACCGGTTGCTGCCCGTCCTGGCCAACGGCCTCCGGCCGGGCGGCCGACTGCTCTTCTCCGCGCTGCACACCAACTCGGGCGGCACCGGGCCGTCGAACGAGGTCGCCCCGCGGACCGAGATCCTGCGGCTGCCCGGCACCGCCGACGACCACCCCGTCGACATGTGGGTCCTTACCGCGCAGCTCTGGGAGGACCTCCTGGTCCAGCACGGCCTCACCCTGGAGGCGGTCACCGTGATCGACTCCGACCAGCCGGACAGCCACGTCTCCTACCGGCTCTACACCGCTCGCCGCCCGAGCCGCGTACCGAGCCGCCCCCGCACCAGCGCACCGCCGCCCCCACACGCGGCGGTAGGCGTGGGCATCATCGTCCACGGCCCGGAGGGAGTCCTACTCGGCCAGCACCGACGCCAGACTTGGGAGCTCGCCGGGGGAAGCGTCGAGCCGGGCGAGACCTTCGCCCAGGCGGCTGTCCGCGAACTCCGCGAGGAGGCCGGCATCGCGGCAGATCCCGACGACGTATGGGTGCTGGGCACACTCCTGGACCGGGTGGGCGACGTCGTCCGAGTGACGGTGCCCGTCGTCATCACCCGGTGGGCCGGCGTGCCGCAGCAGCGCGAGGAGGCCATCGGCGCCTGGCGGTTCTGGCCCCTGAACGCCTTGCCCGGCCCGCTGTTCGTACCCAGCGCCCAGTGCCTGGCCGCCTGGAAGCCGGAGCTGCCGCTCGACCACCCGCCCGTCCACTTCCAGCGGTACGAGACACCCGGCCGCGCGTAGCCCGGCGGCCACGCTCACCCACGTCCGATCGAAAGGCTCCACCACCGTGACCTCACCCCCTCCGGATGCGCCTGCTCCGTCGCTTCTGGCCGTTGCCGCCCACCCGGACGACGAATCCCTCCTCGCTGGCGGAGTCCTCGCCCAGCACGCCGCCGCAGGCGCCCGCACCGCAGTCGTCACCGCCACCTGGACGGCCGACACCCACCGCATCCCAGAACTCGCGGATGCTCTCGACATCTTGGGCGCCGGTACCCCGCGGCTGCTCGGCTACGCCGACGCCCGCAACCCCGCCTCGGCACCCGGCGGCGCCGTGCGCCTCGTCGACGCGCCGTTAGACGAGGCCGTCGGCCGGCTGGTCGCACACATCCGCGAACTCCAGCCCGACATCGTCATCGGCCACGACGCCCTTGGGCAGCTCACCGGCCACCCAGACCACCGGCGCGCCCACCAGATCACCCTCCTCGCCGTAGAGGCCGCCGGCCTGCGGCACCTGTACCCCGAAGCCGGCGAGCCCTGGCAGCCGACCGCCCTGTACGCGGCGACGCACCCGGAATCGGGCATCGGCAGGCTCGGCCCCCTCCTTCAAGGCGTGGGGAAGACGCTCCTCGCTGTGCCGGACGCGTACGTGACCACGACAATCGACGTCTCACCGTGGGTCGCACAGAAGTGGGCCGCGATCCTTGCCCACCGCAGCGAGGTCGCCCGCCCACGACCCCTGCCCGGACTCCTCGCCCGCCTACCCGAAGAGGAACGGCTGGAGATCATCCGCACCGAGTACTTCACCCGGCTCTCCCTCATCTCCGCGCCAGCCGACCCTCACCGGCTCACCGCCTGACCGGCCCCTCCCAACGCCTAGCTGCCGGCTGAACGGCGATCGCCGTTTCGGCGGCATCACTTGCTGTCATCGCGGGCCGTCGAACTGGCACACTTGAGGGCTCAACTCACCCATCGCAACCGGGAGACTACGCAATGAACGTCACCCCTGGCGCCGACGCCCAGGGAACAGAACCAGCTGGAGAACGCACTGGTGGCTGTCTGTGCGGTCGTATCCGCTTCACCATCAGAGGCCTAGCCGTCTTCCCCCACACCTGTGCCTGCCGCCACTGCCAGAAGCTAGGCGGCACACCAGTGATGTGGTGGGCGGGATTCGAAACGGTCACCTGGACTGGTGAGGGCGGCGAGCCGACCTGGTATGAGACCTTCAAAGGCGAGGCGAAGCGCGGCTTCTGCCCAAACTGCGGCAGCCGCCTCGCGGCCCTCGACAGCGACATCCCGGAGATCGGCATCAACGTCACCGCCCTCGACGACACCAGCGGCCCAGACCTCGTGCCGATCCACGCGTCCTTCCACGACAACACTGTGCACTGGCTTCCGTCGACGCCGAAGTCCGAGCACAGCACGTCGGGTTGACCGCCCGTTTACCCCGACGGCTCCGTCGCCCCTGCCCTCACCGACTGATGACAACACCTGAACGCCGCCCTGGCCCGTTGACCGAGCACCGACACTAACCGCACCCCCGCGAGAGACTGGTCCCGTGACCTCCTCCACCCCCTCGTACACGCCCGACGAGCTGTTCGCGTCCACCGCGCCGTACTACGCCGCCTTCCGGCCCCGCTACGCGCCCGAGGTCTACACCCTGCTCGCCCACCGCTTCGGCCTCGACGGCACCCAGCGAGTCCTCGACCT
This sequence comes from Streptomyces sp. NPDC048659, assembly GCF_040650575.1. Taxonomy (NCBI): domain Bacteria; kingdom Bacillati; phylum Actinomycetota; class Actinomycetes; order Kitasatosporales; family Streptomycetaceae; genus Streptomyces; species Streptomyces sp. NPDC048659. Next base: position 114,903 of record NZ_JBEZHM010000009.1, read on the forward strand.
CGGCGCGGGCCCCGGCATCATCGCCCTCGACCTGGCCCCTCTCGTCGGCGAGGTCATCGCCGTCGACCCGGAGAAGGGCATGCTCCAAGAGGGCCGCCGCCTCGCCGCCGAGCAGGGCGTCACCAACATCGACTGGCGCGAGGGGGACTCCACCACCCTCCCGGCGATGGGCCTCGGGCCCGTCCTGCTGACCGTCATGGGCGCGGCCTACCACTGGATGGACCGCGACCAGGTCGCCTGGGACCTTGACCGGATCATTGAGCCCGCTGGCGCGATCGTCCTCGCCTCCGGTGGCGCCCCCGGCGACGTCGAGCCCGCAGACTGGCGCCACGTCGTCGACGAGGTCCGCACCCGCTACCTCGGCCCCGAGCGCCGCGCCGGCTCCGGAACCTACTCCCACCCCAAGGAACGCCACCAGGACGTCCTCGCCCGCTCCCCGTTCTCCCAGGTCGACACCGCGCGCTGGGACCACACCCTGACCCGCACCGTCGATGGGGTCATCGGCTGGGTCTTCAGCCTCTCCTACTCCAGCCCCGCCCAGCTCGGCAATCAGAAGGACGCCTTCGAGCGGGACCTGCGCGCGGCGCTCCTCGCCTTCAACCCCTCCGGGCAGTTCGACGAGGTGATCCGCACCGAGGCGGTCATCGCCACCAGGCCGTAACCGACCGGCGGCGGCTCGGGCATACTGCCAGCGTGGCAGCACCCGGGATCGGCGACGTGGCGGCGGCGCGCATCGCCCGCTACCTCTATGAGGGGGCTACACCTTCGAGGTCGAACCCGAGTTCGGCACCGGCCGCCACCCCGACTACCTCATCACCGCGGGCGAGCACTCGTCGTGGAGGTGAAGGCGTTCGAGACCTACGGCATGTTCGAGAACGCCGTTCTGGGCTAGGTGATCTTCCGCTCGCTGAGCGAGGCGCTCGCACCGATCCGCTGGCGAGCCCGGCCGGCGGAGGCGCCCCTCGTCGCCTCGGCGTCGGAGGGCAGAGCGGGAAGGCCGTTCGCGAGGTAGTTGTAACGGGCGGCCGTGAACGCCTCTCGGGCGGAGGCTTCGGGGAGGATCTCACCGTGCTGACGGCGGCCTCCGGGCAGTTTCCACTGTCCGCTTTGCTGGTTTCTGACAAGGAGGACCCGCTGGGCTGTGGGGTCGGTGACCAGGGTGTACGCCGCGTAGGCTCGTTCGAGTAGGGCCGGCATCAGTTCTTCCCGTCGCCGGGGCTGTTCCACCCTGGGTGTGGGCTCGCCGGTGAGGTCAGGACCTGGGCGAGGTGGTCGGCGATGGTGAAGGCGACCTTCGGGTCGGCGAGGAAGCCGGCCGGCTCGATGCTGCGGGTGACCATCAGCGGGATGATGTGCCAGTCAAGGTCGTCGGGGGCCTGGCAGGCGCGGGCGGCCGCGGCCGCGTGCTCGGTGATGGTGGCTGCCTTGGCGAGGAGCTTGTCGCGGTAGCGGGCGGTGAAGCGCTGGACGTGCTGGAGCAGGGCGTGCGGGGCGACCGCGGCTTCGGGGTTCTTCGCCTCGATGACCCACAGCCGCCGGGTGGCCGGGTCGGCGACGAGCAGGTCGATCTCCCCGATGAGGTCGGGGATGCCGAGCTGGGCGGCGGTCTTCTCCAAGAGGCGGAAGCGGTGGGGCAGGCCGGCGGTGCGGGCGATGGCCTGGAGGTCGGCTTCCAGGCGTTCGTCGAGCTGCTGGCGGTAGCGGCGCAGGGCGTCCCCGACGGGCCGGGGCAGGTCGGGGTGCGGGAGGCGGCCCTCGTCGAGGTAGGCGGCGTAGAGCTCCTGGGAGGTGTGAAGGAGCCAGGGCAGCAGGAGCAGGCGGTCGCCGTGTTCGATCAGCGGGTGGGTGGCGGGCCGGATGCGGCGTTCGACCTCGGTGTAGGCGTGCGCCCCGGAAGGGGCCGCGTTGGCCGGGTGCAGGCGCAGCCGGTCGACAGCGGCTGCCAGCTCGCCGTTGGGCAGCGCCGACCAGGCGGCGGCCTCGTTGATCAGCTCCTCGGCGGTGACGGCGGCGATGCCGTCAGCTCCGGTCGGCCAGTCGGCGGCCGTTGCCAGTACGGCCCCCAGTGCGGCGAATCCGAAGCTCCAATGCTGGCGCAGGAGTTGGTCGGCGGCGGCGAGCTGGCTGCCCGCGGGTGGGCGCGGCGCGGTGAACTCGATGGGGGTCCGGGTGCGGGCCGTGGAGAGCACGGTGGCCGGGTCGAGGTGTTCGGTCGGGGTAGCGGCGGCCTGGGTGATGAAGTGCTGCTGCCGGGCGTGCTGGTAGGCCTGTGCGTCGAAGCCGAGGTGGAGCAGCTCGGCGTCCGGGTCGGCGGTGTGGGTCTGGTCGGTATCGGTGAGGGTGAACACGCCGGTGGTGTGGATCTCGAGGTGGAGGTCGTGCAGCCGGCGGGCTGCGGCGACCGCGGTGGTGCCGCAGTGCAGTACGAGCTCGGCGAGGGCGACCAGGTCGGCGACGGCCAGGATGTCGACGGGCCGGCGGCCGGCGGGCGGGGTGGTGATCGCCTGTTGGAGGAGCAGTTGCAGGGCGGAGGTGGCAGCGGAGGCATCGGCCTGGCGGCGGCCGGCTTCCTGGGCCCAGTTCTGCGCCCAGGGTGCGGCGAGGTTCACGGTCACCTCGTGGTGGCCGCGGGTGCGGCTGGCCCAGGCCGCGTTCAGCTGCCGGGCCAGTTCGTCGACCAGATCGGGATGATGGGATCGGATCTGCCCGGTGAGCTCGTCTTCGAGGGCGTGGAGCAGTTGCTCGGCGGGGCCGCCGCGGGCGTAGGCGTCGGCGCCGTGCCAGGCCCCGGCGGGGACTCCGGCGCGGCGGACGGCGGTGGCCGCGCTGCGCAGGGCCCGGGCGTGGAGGTGGCGCGTACGCGGAAGCGTGGAGCGGGGGGCGGTCGCGGGCCAGAAGGTGGCGGTGCCGGTGAGGCGGAGTACCGGGTGCGCGTTGTTCCAGGCTTCGGCGAAGGCTTCCGGATCGGTGCCGCCCCCGACGCCACGGCCGCGGCGGATCTGCTCGACCAGGTGGTGCAGGAGCCGGCCGAGTATCCGGTGGCCCTGCTGTCCGTCGCCGGTGAAGGCGGCCAGCAGCGGCGGATCGAAGTCGATGCCGATCCAGGCCCGGTCGGGGTCTGCGCCGGCGTGAAGCGGCAGCCACTCCCCCGCATCCTGCTCATCCCCACCGGGGCCGGGGCCCGGGGGCTTGTGGGGGTGGGCGGTCCCGGTCAGCTGGAGCACCATGGGGGCGCCGTCCGGCAGGGTGAAGTGCTCGGCGACCAGGGGGCAGCCGGCGACGGTGGTGCGGATGCTGTCGGCGAGTCCGCTCATCGCGGCCAGGTCGAGTACGGCGTCGTGGCCGTGGTCGGGCCGGGCGATGACAGCCATCGGCGGGTCGGTGCTGACCCGCACCAGCAGGTCGTCGGGGCCAGGTTGGAGAAGGTCGGCATGGGCTCCGAGAACGCCGGGGCCAAGGTCAACGAGGTGGGCGAAGCGCCAGTGCAGCGCCGGCGGCAGTCCGGCAGAGGCGAGGACGTCGTCCGGGCGGGCCCAGGCGGTGGCCCGCTGCCAGGTGAGGTCGACGCCGGCCGCCGGAACGACGGCGACCTCGCTGCGAGACGGGCCGGGGAGCAGCAGCGTGCCCGCGTGCGACCAGGCGCGCCACGCGTCGAGCGGCTCCTGGTAGAAGACGGCGTCGACGCCGGGGTGCTCGGTGAGCTCCAGGACGAACAAGGCCAGCAGGGCCGGGTCGCCTTCCGCGTCGGCGAGGATCTCGGCGAGCTCTTCGACGTGCAGGTAGCAGGTGTCGCGGATCAGCTCCGGCCCGAGCACCCGGGGTCCGCCGTAGACCACGAGCCGCCCCCGGCCGGCCGGCTGCTCGGCGAGCTTGGCTCGGCCCTCCTCGACCCTCGTCGGCAGAAGGCCGTCCGCGAGCGCGCTGACGATGGCGATGTCGTAGCGGTGGGTGGGTGAGGAGATCACGCACACCGGCCCGGGTCGGGCGGGTGCCGAATCCAGGCCCAGCAGCTGGGCGACGCGGTCCACGGTCAGCGCCTGGAGACGCTCCTCGGCGGCCGGCCCGTTCGGAGCGGTGGCGATCAGGCGCTCCAGGGCCGCGGCGAAGCTGTTCAGCATGGCGGAGGCCGGAACCAGCCGACGTCGGTCGTGCGCGACAACGGCGAGCACCGGACCCAGGAGAGGCGATCTGGGGTTGTAACGCAGCGGCATGGAGGTGATGTCCGAGGTCAGCCACTCCAGCGCGCGGGCGGCACGATCCGGCTCCCGGCACGCGGAGGCGATCTCAGCGGGGTCCAGGGCAGCCAGCTCCTGGGCGGCGGCATACTCGCCTGGGCTGATTCCGCAGGCGATGTCCTGTGCGGATCGGTCGTCGTACACCTCGGGCCACGCCGGAGCGAGCCCCGAGACCACCCGGTCCGTGCAGCGCAGTACGAGTTCGAGGACATCGGTGAGGGTGAAACCATGCACGGCCAGTACGGACTCGTCGACCGCCCGCGCCGTCAGCTCCGCGCAGCGAAGGAACATCACCGGGTGGTCGAGCTGCCCGGGGTGAACCAGCAGCCGCTGCCCCGCCACCTCGTACCGCACCAGGGCCCGCGGGTCGTCCGGTTCCACCTCGGTCACCGTTGCGCGCCCGGGCGCCGCGCGGACGACGGCCTCAACCAGCCCCGGAAGATCCTCGGCTCCCGCTTCGGCTCCGGGCCGGACGGAGGTTCGTAGGACCCGGGTCCATAGCAGCAGCAGGTGATCGTGGAAGCGGGCACAGCCCGGCGAGGCGAGCGCGGTCTCCAACAACACCAGCAGCGATTCCGTCGAGTAACGTGCCAGCGCCTGGTCGATGGGCTTCCACGTCACCCGCCGGTGCTGCGCGGACGTGGGCTGCTGCGCCGTAGCCATCGTGGATTCGTCTCCTGTGCCGGTCGTGGTGAAGCCAGCCTGGCAGGAGGGCACACCATGGCGTCGGGGAATCCCGCCTTCGGCCAGTCGCCTTTCCGGATTTGGCTGTGCTGCCCGCGCGGCGGGTCAGTGGGGTATCCAGCCGCTGTCGATGCTCAACGACTGTGCGGTGATGAACGATGCGCTGGGGTTCGCGAGGAAGGTGATGGCGGCGGCGACGCTCTCGGGCCAGCCGCGGCAGGGAACGCACGGAGCGGCCCGCGATCACCACCGCCTGGCGCCCGACCGCGCCTCAGAGCCAGCCCGGTTCCACGATCTCCTCGCCCTCTCCCTGAGGGACCTCGAACCGGGCGAAGAAGTCGTCCAAGGCCTCTGGCGTCACCATCAACGAGTTCGCGTCCCCACGCTCGTTGCGCTCCGCGAGCCGGCGCAGCAACTCCTCACGGCCGACCGGGAAGTACAGCAGCCTCCACCGCCCACCGGCCGACTCCACCAGCTCCTTCATCGCCTCGCGGTCCTTGCGCAGCCACAGCCCGTGGTCCCACACCACATCCCGGCCCGCCGCCACCAGCTCCGCCAGCCGCCGGTGCATCTCGTCGACGACCGGGGCCTCCTTCTCGAAGTAGGTGTCCTCCCGGTAGTCGACGCCGTACCGGCCGTGCCGTTCGAAGACCACCTCGTCCACCGACAGCCGCACCACGCCCTGGTGCTCGAGCACCCGCTGGGCGTACGTCGTCTTGCCCGAGCCGGTGAGACCCACCAGCAGGAACACCGCCGGAGGCTCGCCCTCGGCCACCACCCACTCCTTCAACCGTCTCCCGCGTTCCCCCGGCAGTCTGCCACCGCCGGCCCACCCGGATCCCGCGGAACCGGCCGCTGTCACTCGAAGGAGCCGCCCGTGTCCGCCCCCGTACTCGCCCGCGCGCTACGCGCCTATGCCCGCCACGCCCCCGGTACCCTCGCCAAGGCCTCATGGCCGTCCGGCTCCGCAAACGGCAACCTCGGACCTATGCTCTGCGCCCCGCATCCCCCACCCTCGGAGTCCACCCGTGCCCGTCCGACCCCCGACCCTGGCCGTGGTCAGTGGCCCGCCGGCGACCGGGAAGACCACCCTCGCCCGGGAACTCGCCCGGTCCCTGGGCTGCCCCGCGATCCTGCGTGACGAGATCAAGCAAGGGATGGTCATGAACCATCCCGGGCACGACGCCGACGGCGACGACCCGCTCAACATGCCGGCCCTGGAGGCGTTCTTCGCGGCGATCACCGTCCTCCTGCGAGCCGGCACCACCATCGTCGCCGAAGCTGCCTTCCAGGACCGCCTCTGGCGCCCCGGGCTGGAGCCGCTCATGGGGCTCGCCGATCTCCGGATCATCCGGTGCACCACGCCAGCGCCAACCATCGCCCAACGCATCACCGACCGAGCCCGTGCCGACAGCCATCGCGCCGCTCACGGCGACAAGGCCCTGCTCGCCGACATGGCGGCCGGCGTATACGACCCTGATCAGTTCGTCCCCATCAGCCTGGACGCCCCGAAGCTACTGGTGGACACCTCCGACGGCTACGCGCCCGGCATGGCGGCGATCCAGAGATTCGTGCTGCGAACGGATCCTGTGAAGGAGGCAAGCTGACGATCTCGTGGTGGCCGCCCGCACCCCGCAGGGGCACCCTTGAGCCAGCCAACGCGCGAAATCGGAAGTCCTCAGGGGGGGGCGGGCGGCGTAGTGTCAGGGGCGAGGTCCCGCCGTATCCCCCGTCGGCGGGACCTCTTTTGGCTTCTGGCAGATGGCGACGATTCCGAAGATCCGGTGCTCGTGCCCGTTGTCATCCCACCGCCCCTCGAAACCGTGCCGCCCCTCAGACGCGCCCGATGCCGCACGGCATTGCCGTCCCGGCGCCGGCACAACACCAGCATCCCGGGCTCCAGCTCCACCACGGTGTCCAAGAGCAGCGGTCGATCCGCGATGGTGCCCCGCAGCTGCCACCCCTGCGCCAGCCCTCCATACCGGGCTCCCGTGACGCAGATGCTCGCGGTGACGCTGCCGGGTGCCGCTGCGTCGACTGCGTTGCCCCCGGTTTGACGTGCGGATTCACCGTTCGGCGCGGTGGTCAACGGACGCTGATGACGCTCTGCCGCACCATGTCTCCGGTCCCACTTTCCTCTTCCTTTCTCGCTCTAGTGAGATGGGGCGCGAGAGCGTCATCAGCGTCATGGCCACATGGTGGTCCACAAGAACTTGCAGGTCACAGTGGCTCCAGGCCAGAGCCGGGTGCGTCATGGGCAGCGTCATCTCTGCGTCATCGCCTGCCGGATCCGGCAACCTGCCCGAGTCGGCGCACGGCCCTGGCGGCGCGTTCCGCCCCTGGGCGGGCACCGGGTCGTCAGCTGGTGGAGGGAGGGTTCCTCCTGCTGACCCGGGTCGGCGTTCCGACGGGCGTCCGGGCATGCGTGCGGCCCGCGCGTCCGGCGGGGTGACGACGGCGGGTGTGGGTGAGCGGTGTGGGGACCTAGTAGTTCGGTCAGACAGGCGGATGTCGGGTCAGGTGCGCGGGTCCGGGGCGGGTTGGAGGGTGATGAGAAAGCCTCGCCCGGAGCCGGTGCGGGGCAGTTTGCGGATGTCGATGCCGCGTTGGCGCAGCGCGGGAGCAAGGGAGGTCAAGCGGGCGGAGAGCAGCGCGGTGGTCTTGGGCCACGTGTCGGGAAGGGCCCCGGGCGGCCGGAGGGCGGTGTCGATCTGGCCGGTGGTGGCCTGCCACTCGGTGGTGCCGGCGGTGGACGCCCAGCGGGTGAGAGCGGTGGCGACCGGGTCGGCGTCGAGGACGTCGTCGGTAACTTCCTCCTGGGCGCCGGTGTAGGTGGCCAGGGTGTCCCAGCCGGTGACCGCGTCCAGGGCCCACAGCAGTTCGGCCCAGTCGGCCATCCGCGGCCGCTGGTCGAGCTGGGCGGCCGCGTCGGGCAGGCGCGCCCACACCTCGGCGGCCAGGTCGAGCAGGCCCCCGAGGATGCGGCCGTGCGCGGCACGGTAGCTGCGCCACAGGTCGGCCTCGCTGCGCCGGGCCTTGGGGTCGATCATCTCCAGGGTGAAGGGGAGCAGCCGCTCAGCGAGGTCGGGCTGGAGGGCGCCGACGTCGATGCCGGTCAGCACGACGGGACGCTGGTAGGCCCAGGAGGCGACGTCGTCGTCGGTGTACATCTCGCGCTTGGCGACGGAGGCCCCGGTGACGGTGCGGCACAAGAAGTCCGACAGCCACTGGGGGATGCCGGCGAGGTTGTCCAGGCCCATGCTCCAGCCGGCCGAGGCGGCGACCGCGCCGTCGTCCTCGCTGCGGGGGACGTTGCGGACCTCGGCCCGGATCCCGTCGAGGACCCGCAGCAGCTGCCTCGCGGAGGTCGTCTTCGCGGTGCCGCGTTCGCCGTTGAAGTAGGCGACGGGGCGGGGCATGTTCGGCCGCAGCCCGGCCAGCAACCAGGCGACGGCCATCCGCCAGGACGGCTCGGCCAGCGCGGACAGCTCACGCAACAGGCCCAGGCCCACCCGCCAGCCGCCCGGATCGCGTTCGGGCATCGGGAGCTCACCGGTCAGGCGGGTGCGCCGCCACAGCGGGCCCTCGCCGACGGGCGGAGTGATCACCGACCAGGTGCCCGGTTCGATGCACACGCTCTGCCCGTCCGAGCGGCCGAGGTCGAGCCAGGTCACCTGTTCGTCGGCCGGGTCGGGGGCGATGCGCAGGTGGACCGGCTGTTCCGGGGCGTCCAGGGCAAGGGCGTCCATGGAGGCGATCGCGTCCGTGAGGCAGCCCTGGGACGGGGCCCGGCCGGTGCGCAGGACGTAGGAGCGGTTGAGGAGTTGGCGCAGACTTCCGGTGCCGCCGAAGCCACCGGCGGCGCGCAGCGGGCGGGCGATCGGCGGGCCTTCGGCCGGAACGGCGTACGCGGTCTGGTCGCAGCGCACCAGGACGTACTCGTCCATGCCCAAGTGGAGCAGGACGTCGGCCTGCGAGAGTTTCGGCCCGCGCTCGGGGCTGGGCTGCTCGGCCGGCGCCGAGCCCACAGGCTCCCCCGCCTCGGCGGGCGGCGCCGACCGGGAGGGTCGGGGTTCGCCGGCCGGGACGGGCAGCTTCACGCGGGTGGTCAGGTCGGTCATGGCCGTGCTCCGGGGCTTGGGATGGTGCGCGGCGAGCGCATGCCCGCCTGGAGTGCGCGGCGGAGGGTGGACTGGGCCTTGGCTTCGCCGGGATCGACCCCGGCGAGCACGGCGGCCTCGGTGAGCGCCTGGTGGACGTCGTCGAGCTCCAGCAGCCCGGCGCCGACCAGCTGGCCGAGCCGGAACCCGGCACGGTTGATCGTGTCGTTGCGGCCGGAGCGGGCACCGGCCACCGTCTCGGCCTCCCGGCGCAGTGCCGCGGCGGCGTAGGAGGCCGCGTCGCCGGGCCGGTGGCGTACGGCGGGGCGGGGAAGCCGGATCCGGGCCGGCGGCGGTTCGGCGGGGTCACGGCGCCGCATGCCGACGCGGGCCAGCTCAAGGGCGAGCCAGCGCGGCAGCCGGGCGGGTTCCGTGACGGGGCCGGTGACCTGGTAGCAGCCGGCCGGGGTGCGGGTGGTGGGCGCGACGGCGGTGGACCAGCCGGCCCGCACGTCGATCTGCCAGCCGAGCCGGCCCGAACCCTGAGTGAAGCGGGCCGCGTCGTCGGTCCGGTACCAGAGGTGGATCCCGCCGCCCGGGGTGCGCACCGTCAGGGTCGGCGGGGCGTGCAGCAGGCTCTCGGCCCGCCGCATCCGGCACAGCAGCTCCAGCACGTCCACCCCGGTGCGCACCCGGTCGGCCTCCGGGACGGCGGCCAGGTCGATGCCAGGCAGCACCAACTCCCGCCCGGGGAGCGGGTGGTGATGGTCGTCCAGGTCGAGGACCAGGAGACCGGATGGCCCGGTGGCCACGCCGACGGCGAAGTCACGGCCGCGCCACCAGCGGCGGACCAGGTCCGGATCGGTCGTCGCCGCCCGCACCCCGTGGCAGTACCGTCCCGCCGCCAGACAGCCGCAGCCGCCAGCGCCCAGGCCGGGGAACCCGCAGGGCAGCGGGCCACCGGGCGTGGGCGGCCGACACCGGCGGCAGTTGCCGGCCGGGAGCTTCGATCCGGGGCGCAGCGGATGGACCCACCACCCCCTGCCCGCGCACCGCAAGGCCAGCTCGAGTCCGCTGCTCACGCCGCGCTCACCGCCTCCCGGGCCGGGGCCTGCCGGACCAGAGCCGAAAGGCTCTCGCCCTCCAGCGGCCGGGCCGCGTACTGCGCCATCCGCTCCCGCCAACCGCCTGCCCGAGGCCCGGCCGGGGCCTGGACCTCGGCGCGGACCTGGTCGAGCAGCTGCACCAGCAGGGCCTTCGCGCACCGGCGCGCCGCCTCGTCGGCCGCCGCCAGGACCTCCGGCTCACCGCGCCGCCGGGCCCGCTCGATCCCGGCCACCCGCTCGGCCTCCGCCCGCGCCTGCGGGCCGTCGAGCAGGGCCCCCAGCGCCAGCGCGCGTTCCCTGACCACCAACTGGTCGGCGAGCTCCCGCAGCTGCCAGACCACCGCCGCCTCCGGCAGGCCCTCGGCACGCCACCGCTCCCCCGCCTGCTCGGTCTCGGCCTCCAGCCGTGCCCGGCACGCGCCGAGCCGCCCAGCCACGGCGCCCGGGACATCCGCCCCGCCGGCGGCCACAGCCGCGAACTGCGCGGCCGACTGCAGGGCCTGGCGCGCCGTCCGGGTCTGCGAGCAGATCAGGCACAGCCCGCCCGCCTCCGGCGCCCCGCACTCCGCGCACGGACGGGCCGCCGCTACGGCCTGAGCAGCCGCCTGTTCCTCGCGCTGGAGGGCCCACGCCTCCTCGCGCCGGGCTCGCTCCACCGTCGCGCGCTCCCGCCGAACGGCCTCCTCGGCCGCCAGCCGGGCAACCTCCCGGCCCAGCCGCCGCTCGACCTCCGCCCGGAACTCCTCCGGCTCCAGCGCCGGCAGCTCACCGGTGACGGTCCGTGCGACCTGGTGCCGCAGGGCCCGACGGTCCTCGATCAGCAGCTCACAGGACGGGCACACAACGCCGGTGTCCATCCGCACCCGGTCGTCGCACCCGGCGGCGTAGCACTCGGCCCGCTGCGGCAACCCGCGGGCCAGCAGCCAGCCGATCGGGTCCCGCACGGGCTGCCCGAACTGCGCGGCCAGCCGCCGCTCCAGCCGCTCCGCCAGCACCACCGGGGCCTGCTCAGAGCCGACGATCCCGGCCAGACGGACCAATTCCGCCTGAGCTGCAGCACGGACCCGACGCCGCCCACCGGCATGCCCGATCCGCGCCCACTCCCACCGCACCGGCGCCAGGACCTCCTCCAGCCCGCGGGGCAGAGGCCACCGCAGCAGCACCGGCGCACCGACATCGGCCTTCCCGTCCCGCCGTTCCACGCCGAGGTCTTGCTGCTGTTCCCCGCGAAGCGGGCCACCGCAACCACCCTGTTCGCTGGCCTCGACGTGGTCGGGTGCGGACTGGTCCTCGCACATGCCCGCGCGCTCCGGCAACGGCGGGGACCCCGATGCGGCTTCGCCGGAAAAGCAAAACTCAGCAGCACCAGAACCACCTAGAGCAACCACCTCAGGCGCGTGGTGGGCGTGGAGCAGTGCACCGGCCTCCACTTCGGCACCCGGTGTCCCAGAGTCTTGTTCTCCCAGCTCAGAGACGCTTTCGTCCCTCTCCGTCACGGTGTCGGGGGCATCCTGATCCCTGAGTGCACCATCCGTGCCGACAAGATCACCGTCCACGACGTCGAAGAGGCCAGCCTGGAGCCAGTCCTCCTCCCCCGAGCCCGTCAGATCATCGGCCTCCAGCGGTCCGGCGCACTGCGTACACACCCCGCCCCGGCCCTCCGGTGCGCCTCCTGCCTTGATGTCCTCCTCGACCCCCTGCGGGACCTGTGCGGGGACGACCTCCAGATCCGCCTGCGAACGCCCGTGTGCCGCGGCGACCGCCGGCACCAGAATCTTCAGCCTTGCGCCGGGCACTCCACGGCCCGGAACCTCCAGGAGCCCCTGCCGGATCAGTCCGTCGACCACCTCAGGCGCCTCTTCCACCGGGCAGCCGACCAGCCGCGCGACCGTTGCGTCAGCCCGATCGAACCCAGCCGCTACAGCCCCACCCACCAGACGCACCCGGCCATCCGGCCGTGCAGCTAGCACCAGCCGCAGAAGCGCGAGCCGCTCGGCCGCCGCACCGCGCCCCCGCCGCTCGCCGAGCAGTCCAGGGGGCGTCTCAGGCTTACCCACCGGAGCCCACCCAGGGCCGAAGAGCCGCTCACACAGTGCCAGGAGAACTGCCAGCTCGCCCTTCTCCAGGACCAGCGCAGCTGTCCTTCGCGCCTGGGCAGCCGTGAGCGGCAACAACTCCCACTGCAAGCCGGTCACCCGGCGCACGCCCTCGACCGACGCCGTCAGCACCTCGGTCGAGACCGCACCTGACTGCCGGACGGCCGGCAGCACTCGATGGCCTACATAGGACTTCGAAACCCCCAACCACCTGGCCAACTCCCCGGCAGTCAAGTCCAACCGCGACTCCCCCACCGGCGACTTCGCCAACAGCACTACCGCTGCCAGGGCCTCCACCGATGGGCGTTGGCGGATCGAGCGATCCGCCAACAGGGCTTCGAGTGCGCAGGAGATTCGCTCTCGGGTCCGTCGTAGAAGCCGTAGCGGCTCGTCCCGGGTCGCGGGGGCGGTACTCGCGGAGGCAAGGCGCGTGCGTGAAACGCCCCGGTGCACACGGGGCGATTTGCGTTGTTCTGTTCGATTTTGGGCATAGTCGATGCACGGCTCGGGTGAGCCTTTTTTTGGCAATACGAGACTAGCCCTATGACTGGCGGCTATGATCTGCTCCAGAACTGCATAGGGATGTGGGCACAACGCAACCGACCGCTTGACCGTCTTTCCGAAGATGCCTGGTCAGCGGGGGTGAGAGCGTCGGCCGCGCGAAAGCGGCTTCAGGTCAGGTCAGTGGCGGTTGGACCCCTCCCGTGTCGTAGCCAGCGGTTGGCCCCGCAGGAAACGACGAACGGCCGACTGGGTCGGCTTGGGTGAAGTGAACATATGAAGAGCTCGGGTGGCACCCGAGCGATGGGCGGCTTGGCTGAGCCGCCCGGGAGGCGACCTGATGGTCGCCTTTTTCGTTCTCCGGACCGCTCGCTACCGACTCGGTGACCATGGCTGTGGACGAGGCGTTAGCGCTACTGCGGCATGGCTGTGCCTGACGGGCCGGAGAGAACTGCGAGGTCGGTGAGGCTGCCGCAGAGACCATGGAGGCCCCGGCCGTGACTGCTTTAGCCCCGGCACCCTTAAGCAACACACCAAACATCACGGGGAACACACTATCCTTAAACGGATCTCGCTGAGGCTGAACCTTTGGAGCGTGTCTGGTGGCAGGGTATTCGGAGCAGCACTGGCAATCGGGGCCTGGCGTGACGGCCGGCCTGGAGGATCAGGCTGCCCGATCGTTCAGCGCGTACATGCCAGACATGCTCCAAGGTCGATCCATCGCACTGTCCGCGGAACTGGGCGCCGAGGTGGCCGCAGTCGACAAGCTCGTTCGCGCGTTCAACGATGCTGCACCCACGAGCCCGCACCTGGAGTCGCTGGCCCGCTTCCTGCTTCGCTCGGAGGCCGTCGCCTCGTCTCGGATCGAAGGGGTCGTCGCATCAGCCCGAGCGGTCGCGCATCTGGAGATGATGCTCGCCATCCAGGCCACCGACGACCCGCGCGCTCACAAGGGGATCAGTGATGGTGCCCGTGAGGTTGTGAACAACGTCCTCGCTCTCCGGAAGGCGGTGTCGCTTCTCACGGAGACCCCGAGCGTTTCGGTCCAGGACATCAACGACCTCCAGGCCGCACTGATGGTGGACACCGAGCAGGGCGAGCTCTCGGGCGAACTCCGGCGAGTGCAGAACTGGGTCGGCGGCAACGCCTACAGCCCGCACGGAGCCGAGTACGTGCCGCCGGCTCCAGGGGCAGTGGAAGAGCTTATGGCTGATCTGGCGGCGTTCGTCTCTGAGGATCACCCGCTCCCTCTGGTGCAAGCAGCCCTCGTCCACGCGCAGTTCGAGACAATTCACCCGTACACCGACGGCAACGGCCGAACCGGTCGAGCGCTGATCCACACAGTGCTCGCTAGGCAGGGGTTGGCCGTCGGCCATGTCCTGCCGATCTCGATGTCTCTTCTCGCCCACGCGCGGGAGTACATCGGCGGCCTGAACGCATACCGCTATGTGGGTGAGTCAGATAGCCCTGCAGCAGTCGCCGGCAGAGAGGCATGGATTCGCGTCTTTCTCGCGGCCACTCGTGACGCCGTCGCCGAAGCTCGGCGGTTCACCGATGAGTTGGTCCAGATGCGGAAGGCCTGGGACGCAAAGCTCGCAGCTCACAGGGCGAGCCTGGGCCGACGAGGGCAGCCTCGGAAGGGCGCGGCGGTCGTCAGGCTGATGGAGCAACTTCCTGGAGTCCCGATCGTTACAGCAAGGGCGGCCCAGTCCCTTCTTGGGATCTCCTTCGTTTCGGCCTCGAGCGCCCTGGAAGAACTGGCTGGCGCAGGGATTGTTCAGGTGAAAGAGGTCGAACGAGGCGCTCGGGCCTACTTGGGGACGGACGTGCTTGACCTGATCAATGGCGCGGAGCGCCGGCTGACCTACACGAAGTGGGAGCTGCCTGAGCTGGACGTCCACATCTGATTTCGGCAGTTGATCTTGCCCGACCCAGAGGACGACTAGCCCCTGTGACCCTTTCCTTTAACCGCGACGACCGCGCGTTAAAGGAAAGGGTCACAGTGCGTAGTGGGCAGGTGCAATGAGTGCCCGAAGCCGGTCGGTCGCGTCTCCGATCGGACGTAGGCCTGTGACCCTCGTGCCGGGGGCGTGTGGTCAGGTACAGGACTTCCTGCTGCTCCCAGGTCCTGAGCAGCTGGCACCAACCATCCCCGCGGGGCTATCTGCGAGCTGGCTGCGTCAACCTTCAACGCCGCTCACCTCACCTCGAACGGGATGTCGATCCGGCTGGCCCCGACTCTGAAGCCCCGGGAGAAGACCCGTCACACCCGTCTGGCACGACGCCGGGCTGTGTGACCGCCTGCGGTTAGAGCGGTCTCACCCCAGCAGAGGAGAGTGAAGCACCTTCGGAAAGCCCTGGCGGGGGTGTCGCCGCCCTTGGCGACAGAGGGGGCCTTGGGACCCGCCGGCCTTCCTCAAAGTCCTCTACTCGCACGCTCAGCGTGTGTCCCGGTCCGTCTGACGGCGGATCTCTTGCTCGCGGAGGACGGCCATGAGGGGCTCGGCAGGACAGGCCAAGAAGGCCGTGTCCCTACGGTGGAGATGACCGCGTCGGCGGTCCTGAGCCTTCCCCGGCTGATGTGGGTCTGCCGATGGTTGCGCTCGGGAAAAGCACGGGGGAGACCTCCGGCCAGAGGGTCCTCCCCCGTAGCCGGGGGTCTCCCCCGTGCCCTTCATGCCGTCACATCAGGCGGGCTTGTCTGCGGTGCCAGGCAGGTGCCAGTTGAGGCTGATCGCGATCAGCTTCGAGCGATCAGGAACTCCCGCGACCTTGACGAGGCGCCGGAGCTCATTGCGCTCCTCAGGTGTCATGCGGGTGTACACCGAGTTGCTTCCCACCCCCGCGTAGCGGGTCTGGCTCGCCCGGACCCCGAACCGTCGGGTTTTAGCCGGGGGGACCGCAGCCGCGACAACGGTCTTCCAGCCCTCCGCTTCTGCTGCTTCCACGGCCTCCCAGACGATCTCAAGGTTGGTGAGACCGGTCTTGTTGCGGTAGGCCTTCAGGCGGCGGTCTACGGTGGGACTGACGTTGATGGTGACGGGCTTGTCGCCAGCCGCTTCATCTTCCGGCTCCTCGTCGACCGACTCAGGCATGCGACGCTGCTGAGCCACCCGGACCGCAGCGCCGCCTCCGGCGAGGTCCTCGTCAGTCATCTCCTGGCGCTGCTGCTCGGGACGACGCTCCGTTGACCGTGCGCCGCTGCGACGGCCAGAGAGCGCCGCAACGTTGGGCACGTTGTAGGTGTCGTCCTCGCCGCCTTCTTCGGCTGCAGCGTTGGCGTTCTCAGTCATCAGGCGTCAGCTTCCTCTTCAATCGGACGCTCCATGATCGCGCGTACCTCCTGGGTTCGCTGGAGGATCTGGCGGCAGAGCGTCTCGTAGTCGTCGTACACGGACTGGATGGTGTCGGGGAGCTTCGCTCCGCCGGCGTACTGGTCGAAGAGCTCAACCAAGGGGTGCTCGTCATCTCGGGAGAGGCTCGCCACCAGCTCGCTGTGCCCAATGACTCGCTCGAAGCCGTGATAGCCCCCCTTCAGGATCTTCCGAAGGTAGTCCGAAGCCTTCTTGTGGATCAGGGTCGAGTTGCGGCCGGTCGCGAACAAGATGATGCCCAGCATCGTGAGCAGCGGGTTGACTCTCCGCGCTTCGTCGAAGTGCTTCTTGATCGTCAAGGTGCCATCAAGGGAACCGCGGTCAGTCTTCGTCGACATGACCACCCAACGGCTACATGCCAGACCCTGGCGCTGCATCACCGGGTTCTCCGGAGGGAGGTCGATGAGGATGAAGTCGTAGTCGCCAGCGATCGGCAGAAGGCACTGGAGGAGCCTCAGGTCAGCGTTCTTGGTGAAGGCGGACCGAAGCCTCGGGTAGACATCGGTGACGAACTCCTCGATCTTCGGGCCACCGACGATGAGGTCAAGGCCAGGCCGCACCGGAACCGGTTTGAGCGGCGTCCCCTTGCGCAAGGCTTCGACAAGAGCCTCACCCTCGTCGAGATACTTCTTGTCGACGCCGAACTCGTGGATCGCGAGGTTCCCCTGACCGTTGATGTCGAGGGCCAGTATCCGGGGGTCCTGCCCCATCTTCTTCAGGTACCGCATCAGCATGAGTGCGAAGTTCGCCGTCACGCTCGTCTTGCCGCTGCCGCCCTTGTCGTTCGCGAAGACGTAGACATGCCAGAGGTCCTCCCAAGGGATGTCCAGAGGCTCATCCTTGTCATACTCAGCTAGAGCAAAGCTGTAGGGGAGTACGTCCGTCGGCATTAGACTCCTCGCAGGTCAGGACATGGATCGAGCATGGGAAGGCGGGCAGCGTGCAGGGCATGAACCAGAGCAGCGCAGCTGTCGCCGACCATGTTGCCACAACGATCTTTGGCATCGTAGACAGCCACGCAGATTCCCCCTGGGGTGTCTCCGCTGGAGTGTCCCAGTGGCCGACACCTGGGTCGACTCCGAGCGCACCTCGGGTAGCGATTGGTTGGCTCCCTGCAGGGGCAGACGGTGGCGCCCCGAGGTGCGATCTTGTTGGCGCATCGAGGTTCATTCCAAGCAGTGGTGCTGACATGGTGCTTTCGGTCCAGACAAGCGCCTCTCACCTGCGCAAACAAGCTATCGGAGCTACTTGCACAGCTACTTGCAGATCTACTTGCACGGCTACTTGCAAGGCTCTGGCTTCTCGGTGTGGTGTGAGGTGCTGCTCCACTGGGTGCATGCATGTAGGTTTTCGACTGTGCATCACACCGTGCCAGCGAGCCTTGTGGTCAGACGTTGAGCAGATGGGGTGCTCACAAATCGGCACTGGATGCGTGCCTGGGGTGCGCCATCAAGAAGAGGCTCTTTGTCAGCTTCATTGGGCGCAGGCGGGGTTGTCGGTAGGAAAGCCAAGTGCCATGCGACTGCGATGGCCTCGCTTGCAGTCAGATAGCGTTCAAGTGAGGCGCTCCGACGGCGGCCCCTTGGCTGGCCACCTAGCAAGTCATCTGCGAGGCCAGCTAGCTTGCGACCGGTTTGGCCTTGATGAGGGCCCGTTGCAAAGGCGTTCAGTCGTCCCATGCGTAGGTCACCGGCAGTGCTCTAGTGCTGGCGCTATTGTCTTCCTCCAAGTCGCCTTTTGGCTTTGGCTCCAGGTCGGCATCATGACTGCATCAGCGTCGCGGCAACCGTCTGGCGACCGAGTAGGCTCTGCTAGCAGCCAAGTAACTGCGCTGCATGCCAGGCAAAGAGGGGCCACGTTGCTTGGCGAGTCAGGTGCCACTCTTTCGTTCAAACTGCAGAGCCACTCAGGTGGTTCGGCGCAGTACAAGTTGGTGCCCAAAGTGGCGAGCTTGTTGGTTTGGCTGTTGCGAAGCTCGAAGGAAGGCTTTCGAGTCAACCGTCAGTTCGTCCGCAGGAGTGGGCTAATGACTGACTCGCATATCGGTCGTGCGGCCGGCCTCTCGGATCGCTGGTGGCACGGCCTTGCGGGTGGACTTCCAAGTGTCTACTCGGTTGACCGTTCGCGCGGCCGGTGGCTTAGGCTCCAAGCTGGTCCCGAGGGAGGTCTTTGGATCGCCCCACTGGGTGGCCTCTCCGTTGGTTTCTTGGGAGGCTACCGGACTGGCCCTTTGCCGCGCCCTGCTCGCGGCCAACGGAAATGCAATCCAAGCGGTCCTGTGCGGTGTGAGTCGTCAACCAAGTCGACAGGCACGCTGGTTTGGCTGTCGCGTGGTGCAAAGAATGGCTTTCGAGCCCGGCGACAGGCGGTCCGTAGGAACAGTCCAATGGTCAACTCGCGGGTTTGTCTGCCGGTTGGCCTTACGGCCGGTCGCAGGGCCGGTCTGTTGCAGTCCCCAGTTGGCTGTCACCGGATGTGCACCTAGTGCTTCCTTTGGGTTAGCCCTTTTCTATGCCAAGAGGAACGCCAGGTAAGTCGCATCGCGATTCGCCAAAAGGCGGCCTATTGGAAAGGGCGACATGGTTGCGCGCTAGCGCTATTTCGTGTGGCTTAGCTGGCAGGTAAAAGGTTGTGCCAGGTCGTCCCGCTACTAAGTCACCAGATTGCTGAAAACTTGGCGTGATAACTGACGTACCACCTTGCGGCTCCCCGCCAAAGGGTGCGCAGTGGGGCCCGATTTCCACCCTTTTATGGCCATCTCCCTGGGTGAGGATAGGGCCTCTGACCTGCATGTATTCGCTGTGACGGCCTATCTCGACCCTGGGGCTCCAACTGTCCAGGCGGCTCCTAGTCGGCCGCCAGAGGGGCCATTCTGGCCCTTTGGGGGTCGGTGTGGCCCTCCGAGGAGTTCTTCGGAACCGCTTCGAGGTTTCTCTCCCCGCCATCCGGTGCATTTCCGGCCGCGGCTTCCGCTCTTCGTTGGTAGCCGGGAGGTGCGCAACGGAGTACGGCTCCCTCGCGACTGCACGAGGGAGCCGACTGCTTGGGCGGCAGCTTGCGTTCGGGTCAGGCGCTCAGGGCGGAGACAGCAAGTGCTCCGATGATCATGTACGGGCCGAAGGCCACGCTGCTCTTCATGGACGCCTGCCCGGTCAGGATCAGTGCGAGGCCGGCGACTGCGCCCAGGGCGAACCCGGCGAAGGTGCCCCAGAGCACGGTGGTCCAGCTGGACCAGCCGAGGAGCGCGCCCATGGCAGGGGCGAGTTTGACGTCGCCCAGGCCCATGCCGGCGACGGCGAGGACGAGGTAGGCGGTGGTGACCACCGCCGCCGCGGCGAGGGCGCGCCAGAAGCTGCCGGGCTCGCCGGCCAGTGCGGCACCGCCGAGCAGCAGGAGGGTGCCGGCGGACGCGGGCAAGGTGAGGATGTCGGGGAGACGGTGGACCTTCAGGTCGATGACCGTCAGGGCGGCCCCGCACGCGAGGAGCCAGTACTGCGCGGCGCCAGCCCAGCCGCTCGCTCCGGCCGCGGCGACGGCCGCGAAGGACACCCCGGTGAGCAGTTCGGGCAGGCCGGCGGGCGGACCGGCCTTCGAGCCGCAGGAGGAACAGCGCCCCGTAGCCGCGTGAAGTCGGCGGCGAAGCCCGGGGGAGGGGTAGCTGGCAGTGCAGGAGGGGCATGCCGTCCGGTTGGGCTCGCCTCTGGGGACGGCGCGGGCGAAGATCAGCGGCCGGGCCGCTGAGCCTGCTGCGAGGCCGGCGAGGAGTGCGACGACGACGGTGACCATGGGTGGCATCGAGGCTCTCCAGGCGATCGGGGGTAGTGAATCAAGCCAGCCAGTAGGCAGGTCTACTGAAGCGTAACGAAGGCGTCGAGCGGCCCGGCAGGCAGGCATGATCGTGATCTTCAGTACAAATCGGCAGGTGAAACGGGGTAACGTGAGAAAAAGGGGGTGGTTCGTAGACCTCATCCCTCGTACCGTTCAAGGCCACCGGGGTGGCCTGAATGAGAGGGAGGTCGATCCGTGTCACACCCGAGGCGTTGATCGCACCTCTATGTGCGATGCGCGCCTGCGCACGGACTCGACGAGAGGGAAGTACGACCGATGACCGCTGGGTCGAGCAGCACCGTCCTTGAGCCGTCCATACCCCTGGCCCCCACCCCGGGGCGCGCCCGGGTGAAGTGGACGAGGGGCCGCAAGGCGCTGTTCGGCGCCATCGGGGCAGGGTCGATCGCGATCGCGACGGCCGGCTTTGTCGGCTCCTACACGGCGGTGCGAGCCCTGGCCGAGGAGAAAGGTTTCGGCTCGTTCGCCCCGGCGTTCCCCCTCGCCGTCGACTTGGGGATCGCGGTCCTGCTCGCCCTGGACCTGGCGCTCACCTCAATCAATCTCAAGTACCCCCTGCTGCGGTACATAGCCTGGCTGCTCACCGCCGCGACCATCACCTTCAACGCAGCGTCCTCCTGGCCCGATGTCCTCGGCTCCGCGATGCACGCCACGATCCCGGTCCTGTTCATCGCCGTCACCGAAGCGATGCGCAACGCGATCGCGAAGGCGACGTCCATCGAGCTCGACCAGCACATGGACTCCATACGGCCGTCCCGCTGGTTCCTGCAACCGGTGGCGACCTTCTCCATCTGGCGGGACATGAAGCTCTGGGAGATCCGGTCGTACGCCCTCGCCCTGGAGCGCTACCAGGAGAAGATGCTGCTGCGGCAGGACCTGCGGGCGAAGTACGGGCGGCGCTGGCGGCGGAAGGCGGCCTCCGCCGAGCTGCGGCCGCTGCGCCAGGCCCGACTCGGCATCGCGATCGACCGGAACACGGTCGACATCGCGGCACCGGCTGAGCGGCAGCTCGACGAGGTGCCCGCCCCGGCGGCGGTTGAAGCGGCACCGTCGGCCCCGGCAGCGCCCGCTCTGGAGGCGCCTGCCGCAGTTGCGGTGAACGCGCCCGCTGCCATCCCGCCTGTGTCGGCTTCCGCCGCGGCGACACCGTCGGCCACGGCCCCGCTGCCCGCCCAGACGCCGGCCGACCCGCCGGCGGCCGAGGTGCAGGCTCCCGCGGGAGCGCCCGAGGAGCCCGGTGTCGGCCAGGAGCAGGCGCCGAAGCCCGACCCGAAAGCCGGACTGGAGCAGGGGGAGACCCCGTCCGCGCCGGAGCCGGAGGGTGACCCGGCCCCGGCGCCGGCTCCCGCTGAGGCCCCGGCCCCTGAGCCGGAGCCGAAGGAAGAGGACGGTGACGAGGAGGATGACGAGGCGGCCGACGCCGGAGCCGAGGAGCCCAAGGTCAACCTGGGCGTCGCCCCGCCCGGTGAGACGAAGGTCCAGCGGGCCGAGCGGATCTACCTGGCACATCAGGAGGCGGGAGTGGAGCTGACCAAGCCCAACCTGGCCCGGTGGGCCGGCTACCAGCAGGAGGGTTCGGGCCGCACTCAGTACAACAAGCTGGAGAAGAAGTACGGGCCCATCGTGGTCCGCGAGGGAGCGGACCAGCTGGACCTGGACTGGCGGGACCCGGCGGCGCCCGGTGAGGGCATGCGGCCGGCCGAACCAGTGCGCTGAGCCGGGGAGGCAGTTGTCCGAGGCCGGCCCTCCTCGGGCCGGGCCGGGATCCGTGCGTCCGGTGCGGACCGGACGCATGCCCTGGTGCATCCCCTACGCCCGGGGCGGCGTCCTGGGCGCGGCAGCCCGGTGCTCGCGCGGCGCGGGGCAACGGTGAGCTGGACGCCGCGGTTCACTGGAGGCATGCCGGCTTACAGCGCTAGCCCCATAAAACGGTCCCGCCGGACGAAAGCCCAGGTTGAGGCCCTGCGGCTGGCGATCTGTGCGATCGCGGAAGAGGCGCAGCCGTGCAGCGTCCGCCACGTGTACTACCTCGGCGTCGGACTCCTGTGGGACAAGGACTTCGGCCACTCCCGCAAGAACTACTCGCTGGTCGTTCGCGAGCTGGGCCACCTTCGCGAGACCTGCCGGTTGCCTTGGGAGTGGATAACCGACGGCACCCGCATGGTCCGCCAGGAGATGCAGTACGACACGCTGGACGACGCCCTTCAGCGCCACGTAGAGAGCTACCGGCGCAACCTGTGGGCCTCCCAGAGCCGCCGCGTCGAGGTGTGGGTGGAGAGTGACTCGGTCGGCGGCGTGGTCGAGCCGGTCACCTCGGCGTGGGGCGTAGGCCTGTACTCATGCCGAGGCCAGTCCAGCAAGACCTTCGTCTGGGAGGCCGCGCAACAGTACGCGCGGCAGGCCAAACCTGTGACGGTGATCTTCTGTGGTGACTGGGACCCGACCGGCAGGTGTGTGCCTCGCTCCGTGGCCGAGCGGCTGCAGCGCTACGGCAACGGCGAGCTCGACCTGGACTTCCGGCAGATCGCCATCACCGCGGACGACGTCCGCTCCGGCAGCCTCGCCACCCACGACGTCAACGCCCGCGACGTCAACTACGCCCGCTACCGCGAGGAGTGCCTGCGCGAGGGCCTCGACCCGAACAGCTCGGTCGAGGTCGAGGCCCTGCGCCCCGGGGTGCTGCGGGAGCGGCTCTCGCAGGAGATCGAGGGCCTGGTGGACGACATCAGGCAGTGGAACATCGAGTTCAGGGCCGAAGACGCGGACCGGGAGCTGCTGCGGGCCCTGCAAGGGGTGGCGAGGAGGATCGTCCGGGGGGAGCCGGCGGTCGAAGACGACCGAGACGAGTAGCCGCGGAGGTGTGCGGCGTCGTACGGCGGGCTGCGCGGCGGACGGGTCAGTCCATTAGGGCGGTGGCGTCGTCCAGGCGCCTGCGCAGTGCCGCCGCGGTGTGCGTCAGCTCATCCTGCTCGGCCTGGAGCTTGGCGAGATTCTGCTGCTCGGCGTGGCGGCGGTCCGCGGCTCGGGCGTGCGCGGCGGCAAGGCGCAGGAGGGTGATGTCGGGCCGCTGAGTGTAGTGGGCGGCCAGGGCGCGGACCACGGCCCACCAGCGGTGGTAGGTGACTGTCGGGACGGGCTGGGTGGCGGTGGGGTCGGCCCGGGAGGGGCGGGGGAGCGTGGCGGGGGAGGACGGGGTGATGGGCGTCGTGCTGTCGTGGTCCCAGCCGCCGCGCAGCCGGATGCCGTTGACGACGGGTTCGTCGCTGGGGTCGCTGGCGCCGTATTGCACGCTGATGCCGGTGGGGACGGGGTCGGTGCTGTGCCGGTACGGGCCGATGACGACGCTGGCGGCCAGCCGGGGTCCGTCGACCCGGTAGGTGACGGTGCCGGGCGGCTCGTTGACAGCGCTCTCACGCACCAGCGCCGTCCCGAGCGCCTGGCCGTGCTCGTCCGTGTAGACGAGCCGCGTGACGCCAGTCGGCGGGTTGGCCGGCGGCGGGGGAGCGGCGGCCAGCTCGTCCAGGCGCAGCAGGCGGCCTTGGCGCAGGTGCAGGCGTTCTCGGACGGTGTGGAGGTCGGCTTCGGCCGTGGCCAGGGCGGTGCGGGTGTCGCGGACCACGGCGGGGGCCGCGAGGCGTGCGACTGCCCGCACCAGGTCGTGCCGGTCGTCACGGGCCTGCCAGTGCTGGAGGACGACCAGGACGGCCTCCTCCAGGAGGGCCGCCGCGCGGTCGGGAACCCGTCTGGTCGCGTGGTGCTCGCCGAGGACGACGGCTTCCACGAGGACGGCGCTGGGGTCGGGGAGGCGGTCGGGGGCGAGACAGGTAGCGGTTCCGTGCACCCGTACGCGGTGGACGACCGGTTCAGCCGGGCGCGGCCGGTACGGGCGTACCGGTGCTGCGCCGTCGCCGAAGCTGACCCGCACACCGGCGGGAACAAGTTCGTCGGCGACGGCGTGCGGCCGGACCAGGAGGACTCCGCGGAGGTGGCGGGTACGGACGGCGTAGCGCACGGTGCCGGTCTGCGGGGAGGCGGTGGCCGCGACGGACAGGACGTCGCCGCGGGGGAGGGGGAGCGCGATCTCTTCGGGCTCGGCCGAGGGCAGGGGCAGCACAGGTGGTCTCCGGGACGGGGAAAGGGGGCTGGGGCCGTGGCCGGCGGCGGCATGGCCCCGGAGCGGGAGTGAGGGTCAGGGGCCGAGGTGGTGTTCGTCGTCGGCGAGATCCTGGGCGGCTTCGCGGAGCCACTCACGCTTCTCGCGGGCGCGTTCGGTCCCGTGGTGCAGTTCCTTGGGGTTGTGCCCGGGACAGCAGTAGTCCCGGCGCTTGCCCCGACGGGTCATCATGACGGCCATAGTCACGCCTCATTGGGCTGGGCAGGGCCTGGCAGGCCTAGTTGACAGGATGCGCAAACAATACACAAATTCATAGCATTAAGAAACTAGCTTTGGGGGTGGGGGTCTCGCGCCGCCGGAAAATTCAGTGCGGAGCACCAGGTGCGATGCCGTAGGGTGAAGGCACACCGACGCGGGGTGGAGCAGCTCGGTAGCTCGCTGGGCTCATAACCCAGAGGTCGCAGGTTCAAATCCTGTCCCCGCTACTTTCCAGTGGCCCTGGCGCATCCCCGCGCCGGGGCCACTGCCGTTCCCAGAGGCGACGGCCGACCCGCCCGCCGGGCAGTGGCTGAGGAATCACCGGCCCGGAGCCCGCGGGCCTTCACAATGGTCTGCGTGAACGACGGCACAGGCGAGTACCAGCGCGGCCCCACAGCCCTGGCCACGGGTGCCGTGGCGCTGCTCGCGCGCCGTGTCCCGATCCCCGGTTCCCAAGGTCGCCGACAGCCTCCAGCCTCCGCCGCCGCACCCGCCCCGGCCCCTACGCAGCCCGCCGACCTGGGCGGCTCGGCCCGGCCGTCCGGCCGCCGTCCGGCGGGCAGCCGGGTCCGACACGGACAGCCGTCCTGCGCCGACTATGGCTGCACCCGGCCCGGCTGCCTCGCCGCCGCACGCAAGGCGTGCCGTGAGCGAGACCGGGAACGCGAGGCCGGCCGCCGTGGCCGAGTGGACGCTGGCCCCGTTGCCCGGTACGCCGCCGCCCTGCGCGAACGCGGCATGGCCGCGCAGGACATCGCCGGCGCCTCGGGTGTCTCCGTGACCCTGATCCGCCGCCTCCTCAAGCCGCCGCCGCTCCACCCTCCTCGGGTCTCCCAGGTCACCGCCGGAGCCGTGCTGGGCGTACCGCTGCCCACGAAGGAACGCTCGGCACCGCTGGCCGGCCGCGGCCAGGTCGACGCGGCCCCCGCCTCCGGCCTGCTCACCGAGCTCGCCGAGCGGGGCTGGCCGGCCCGCCGTCTCGGCCGAGGGCTGTGCGTCAACCCCCGGACCGTCGCCTCCATCCGCGACGGCAAGTACACCCGGATCAGCATCTCCGTCGATCAACGCATCCGCGCCCTGCACGCCGCGCTTCTGCCCCTCGACCCTGTCGCCGCCGGAGTGCGCCCCGGCGACGCCGCCCGAGTCCGCACCTGGGCACAACGTCGCCGGGAGCCGGCGCCCGTGCCGCGCCCCGAGTTGCTCGCGGCGTGAGGGGCAGGCACTGGCGAGCTCGAGCAGGAGCCTTTCGGCCGGCCGGACGATGGCGCGGCAGCCGGGGTCTTCGTCCGCGGTGGGGCCGTGGTGCGGCACGGTATCCGTTGCCGCACCACGGCCGCCGTCCCCGAGCCCGTCAGGCCAGCGCCGTTAGGTCGAGGTCGACGCTGACCGCGCAGTGGTCGGACGTCCCGTCGTCGACCGGCTGCCGGTGGACCTGGTAGCCGGTCACCGCCGGGGCTAGCGCCGGGCTGGCGAGGATGAGGTCCTGGCGGCGGGGCACGTCGCCAGGACCGAACGCGGCCGTGGGGACCTCGGCCATCCCGCCGGTGAGGGCCGCGTCGACGAAGCCGCTGCGGGCCAGCAACTCCACCGCGTCGCGATCGCCGACCTCGGCCTCGCCGGGGAGCCGGAGATGGCCGTTGAGCAGATGCGGGGCCATCACCCGCCAGTCGGGTTCCGGGAAGCGCTGACCGATCGAGTTCACGTCCCCGCCGACCAGGGCCAGCCGCCCGGGCGCGGCGAGGACCCCCAGCGGGGCGACCTCACGCGCGCGGTTGCGGGGGTCGAACGGGTCCAGGTGGAGGTTGCGGACCTCCAGGGCGCGGCCGGGCAAGCCGGGAAGGCGGAGATTCATCCAGCCCATGGCGTGGTGGTAGCGGCTGCGGTCGCAGTCCTCGGCCAGCACGGCGACGCGGGCGCTGGTCAGGATGGCGCTGTGGAACTGGTGCCCGGCGGTGGTGATGTTGGCCTCGGCGAGGAACCCGGCGGCCAGGCTGAGTTCGGTCACTGCCTGGTTCAGGCGGCGCCGGCCGAGCAGCTGCCAGAAGTTGCACTCCTGCAGCAGCAGGACGTCCGGCTCCAGGCTCTTCAGGAACGGCACCTGGCGATTCCAGCGGTGGTCGACGCCCAGGCCGTCGTCGTCGCGGCCGCCGAACAGGGTGTTGAAGGTGACGACCCGCAGCTTCACGAGGCCCTCCCCGCCGCGGCGAGCCGGGTCAGGACGACGCTGAGCGAGCGGACCTTGTCGGCCCCCCAGCGGAAGCTCCAGTGGTTCTGCAAGTCGTCGGGGATATCGGTCGGGGAGCAGTCAATGCGCAGGGCCTGCCAGCAGGCCGCCACCGGATCGTCCGGCGCGTCCAGACGGTGGCCGGCCCGCTCGACGAGGGCGTCGATGCGGGCGACCGCCGGCCATGCGTTGCCGCTGTCCGGGAGCTCGGCGATCACCCGGACCTCGTCGGTCGAGACCGCCTCGACGGAGAGGTCACCGACGACGGCCAGGAGGTAGTAGGCCAGGGCGAGACCTGCCGCTCCCTCGGTCCACCTCTCCGTGTACGGGTCGTACGGGTCCTCCTGGCGTGCGGCCCTAACGGGGCCGAGTTCGCTGATCGCCCGGTCCCACGCCTGCTCCCAGCGGTCGGGGCCACCGGTTCCGCGCCACCGTTCGACCGGTCCGAGCGGCCACCCGCCCTCCGGGACGGCCGGGGGGCGGGTCCGGGCGGCATCGTTCGCCCTCATGGCCGTGGTGAACTTCCCACCGGCAGCGCGGATCTCCCGCGAGCGCTTGCGCGAGGGCCTGCGGTCTGACATCGAGCACACTCCGTACGGCGGCGCACCCCACGCGTACGCGCCCGGAAGCGGACACGACGAAGGTCAGCTGCACGATGCGTCGACGGACGGCTTGGCCTGCATGACGGGTCCGGCGTGGGCGGGCCCCTTCGGCGAGCGGCAGACGTGCCCGCCGCCCGGTAAATCTACTGCCCTCCGCACCCCGGCGTCCGGGGAACGGGCAGCTCAGCCTTCGGGAACAACGGCCCGGGCCTGCGGCAGTTCACAGGTGCCGTGGGCCCGGGCGCGGCGACGGCAGCAGCGCCCCGACGGCCAGACTGCTCACCACCCAGGCACCGGCCCCGGCCGCCAGGGCGCCCGCGACCGGCCCATGGAGTGCGGAGGCGGTCAGCGCGCAGCCGACGGCCCCGCTGAGCAGCCCGGCGGTGGAGGCGAGTTCGGCGTCCTGTCCGCCGCGACGCAGCAGCTGCTCGACCAGGGCCCGCACACCGGCCGCGCCCGCCACGAGCACCGGCCCGGTCACCGTTGCGACCAGCACCGCCACCCACCACGCCAGCGTGCTCCACCCCAGCAGCACCACCATGGTGACCGCCGCGATCAGCATCGCGGCGAACACCCCGACGACGCTGCCCTGCCCGCCTTGCTGGCCGTGGACCGCCTCGTGCCGCTCCTCCAGGCGCGAGCCGACCGCGACGCAGCCGCCAGCCACCAGGCCCAGCGCGGTGCTCACCGGGCCGGGAAGGGCGGTGAACATCGCCAGCTGACCGCCGACCAGGACACCGGTCAGCGCTCCGGCCCGCCACGACGCCGACCGCCCGGGCGCGGCGGCCGCGAGGCCGGAGTCCGTGGAGACCGTCCTGACGACGGGCGGCCGGGCCTGGGCCGCGCGCACCGTCGGCAGCCGGTCCACGGGCACCGCGACGGTCTCGACCGGCACGGTGACCGGTGCGGGGGAGGACAGTACGGCGGCTGCCCCGAGTCGCTGCGCAACCTCCGCCGCGTCCGAGGGCCGCCGCTGCGGATCCTTCTGCAGCAGCTGCGCCACCAGGCGCTCGAGTTCGGCGGGCACCTCGGGCCGGTGCGAGCGAACCGGAGCCGGGGCCTGGTGCAGGTGCTGGGCCAGCACCTGCCACCCGCCGCCGGGGAACGGCGGCGCTCCGGTCAGCAGCTCGTACAGCAGGCACCCCAGCGAGTACAGGTCGCTGCGGGCGTCGATCACTGCGTCGGCGCGGGCCTGCTCCGGGGACATGTACGACGGGGTGCCGATCACCGCGTCGGTCCCCGTGAGGGGATGGCCGACCGCGTCGGCCCGGCGCGCGATCCCCAGATCGCAGATCTTCACCCGCCCGTCGGCGGCGATCAGGATGTTCGCGGGCTTGATGTCGCGGTGCACCAGGCCGGCGGCGTGGGCGGCCTGCAGGCCGCGGCAGATCTGCTCCCCCCAGGCCACGACGTCGCTGACCGTCGGCAGGCCGTCGGCCAGGAGCCGGCTGAGCGGCTGCCCGTCGACCAGCTCCATCACCAGGTAGACGACGTGGCGCCCGGCCACCGGGGCCTCGCCGACATCGTGGACGGCCACGACGTGCGGATCGCTCAGGGCGGCCGCAGCCCGGGCCTCACCTTCCAGGCGCCGTACCAGCTCCTTGTCCTCCGGGCGCAGCAGCACCTTGACGGCCACCTGGCGGCCGAGCCGCTCGTCCACGGCACGCCAGACCTCGCCCATCCCGCCGGCACCGAGGAGGTCCACCAACCGGTACCGGCCCGCCACCGTGGTGCCGCGCATGACGCCCTCCTCCCGGCCGGCCCCGCAGGGCGGTCCGCACTGCGCCGGCCCTGTGCCGGCGTCCGGGCGAGCCTACGAAAACACTTCCGCGGCCCCGCCCAGACGAGGGGCGGGCGCCCCGGCGACAGCGCCGGGCCCAGCAGCCCGGCGAACCACGCCCGGTTGCTCATCCGGGGGTGAGCGGCGCGGCCAGCAGCGGCTCCCAGCGCGTGATCCGGTTGCACAGACGGAGGTCGCCGATCTTCCGGTCGACCGTGCCGCGGTCGGCCCCGGCGGCACGGGCCGATCGCCCGGAGAACGGACCGACGTCGTGAGGAGGCGACGCCGCCTCGTCCGGGTAATGCCCCCGTACGCCGGGCCGCCCTGCCCTAGCCTGGTGATCATCTCGACTTCAGGGGGCGATCATGCGTGAACAGCTGCCGCACCGGGCGGCGCCGACCGGTGCCGGTCAGCGCCACCGCCCCCTGACCGTGGGCTTCTTCGGTACCTCGATCATGGAGCACCTGGAGGCGTTCAACGCGCAGATGGCCAACCAGGCCACTCTGCCCGCGATCGGCTCCACGGTCACCGTCGAAGGATGGCGCCGGCGCGGCTGGGTCCACCGCCTTGCCCTGTCCCTGCGCGCGACCTGGCCGCACGTCGGCTTCGAGATCCGCAACCACGGGCAGGGGGGCGCCACGAGCCGCGACGTCGCTGGCATCGTCGAACGCGACCTGGCCACCGGCGCCGACTATGACCTCGCCTTCCTCGGCGTCGGCATCAACGACGTGTGGCGGCACTTCCAAGGCCGGCTGTCGGAGGCGGTCGACCTCAACGAGTACACCCAGCACCTCGAAGAGATGCTCGGCCGCCTCGTCGGCTCCACCCGCACGACCATCGTCATGTCCGAGACGCCGTTCGGTCCCCTTGAGGACGCCGCCACCGTGACCGCCATGAACGGCGAGCTCGCCCGCTACAACGAAGCCGCCCGCGCGGCCGCCGCCGCGCACGGCGCGCTGTTCCTGGACGTGTGGACCCCCTTTACCACCGCCGCCCGGCACCTCGCGCCCGCCAACGGCGACGACCCGGCCGGGCTGTGGAGCGACGGGGTTCACCTGACCGAGCTGGGCGACACCCTGCTGCTCCAGCAGGCCGAACGGCTCCTCACCGAGCACCAGATCATCGACAGGCTCCTCAGCTCCCGGCCTCCGGACAAGGGCAGCGGGTAGGCCCGCGGGGCGTCCGGCACCGGCACCGGCCCGGCCGGACTGCGGCCGCCGGCCCGGGCAGCCCGCCGCCATGCACCGCAACGGGAGGCCGGCTTCGTCCCGTTCGGTGGCCGGGACCTGGCTCGTCAGGTGGGGATCTTGCGGTGCCGTCCGGTCCCCGGCCCCAGCGGGTTGAAGCCGGGCACCGGCACCGCGACGGCCGCGTCGAGCGTGGAGACGGTGCGGCAAGCGGCGGCGTAGTCGTCGGCCACGCAGACGGGCTGCCAGCTGTGCCCGTCCCACTCCTCGACGATCCGCGGGGCCTGCGGGTTGACGTGCGATCCCCGGGCCGGGCCGGCCTGCAGGCTGACGACGCGGCGCTCGCCGATCGGCCGGCGCTTCGCCTCCCGGCGCGCGTACCAGGCGCTCAAGGACTCCTCGTCGTCTGGCATGCCTGCTCCCAACGTCGCTCGCTTCAGCCGGACCGCGCCACGGACCCTACCCAAGGCCCATGGCAACCTGCCATCGAGCACCTGTTCCACAGCGCCATCTGGACGTCAACACCGTTGCCAGACAGCCGCATTGCCCCGACGCGCTGTCGGAAAGCACCACCGGTCCGCCCGGGTACGGTGGAACTCACATCTCGTCAGATTCCGGGAGCCGGTGTGCCCATCCTTGTCGGTTCGCGGGGCAGCGACCTCGCCCGTACCCAGGTTCGCCAGTACCTGGAGCTGCTCGCCCCGCTCTGCCCCGACGTCGAGTTCAGACGCCGGGTGATCACGGAGGCGGGCGACCGCGACCGCGTCTCGCTGCTGTCCGACGTGGCCGGGCACAGCGCGGGAGGTGCGTTCTCCAGCCGCCTGGAGGCGGCCCTGGCCGCCGGCGAGATCGACGTCGCGGTCCACTCGCTGAAGGACCTGCCGACCAGCATGCCGCCCGGCCTGGTACTGCTGCCCCCGCCGGGGCGGGAGGCGGTGGAGGACGCCTTGTGCGGCTCGACGCTGGCCGAGCTGCCGGACGGCGCCCGAGTCGGCACCGGAGCCCCCCGCCGGGCCGCGCTGCTGCGGGCCGCGCGGCCGGACCTGGAGCTGGTGCCGATCCGGGGCAACGTCCCCGGTCGGCTGGCCGCACTCAAAGGCCGCAGCCGGGTGCACGCCGTCGTCCTCGCGGTCGCGGGCCTACGACGCCTGGGCCTGGAGGAGCACATCGCCGAGGTGCTGCCGCTGGACCGGTTCCCCGCCTCGCCCGGCCAGGGCGCCCTGGGCATCCAGATCCGCAGCGGCCAGCAGGAGCTGCAGACGCTGCTGGAACGGGCGGCTGACCATGCGGTCCACGCGGAGGTGCGGGCCGAGCGGAGCATGCTCGCCGAACTCCACGGCGGGTGCAGCGTCCCGGTTGGCGCCTACGTGGCCCAGGAACCAGGAAGCCGACTGCGCCTCACCGGGCAGGTGATGTCCCTGGACGGAACCGTCCGGCTCACCGCCGCCTCCACCGGCCACGCCAACGATCCGGAGAAGCTCGGCGCAGCGGTCGCACAGGAACTCCTCGACCAGGGGGCCCGGGACATCCTCGCGGCGATCCGCCCCGTGGCCGCGGGCGCGCGGTAGGCACATCAAGGGGCAGACCACCGCGCCCCGGCGTGATACCGAAGACGCCGGCGGTCTCAGAAGGCCGTGCGGATGTCGCTGCGCGGATCCCCGGTCACCAGCCGGTCTTCGTAAAGCCCGTCCTGAGCCAGTCGGCGCCAAGGCCGGGCGTATCGAAGGGCCACGTCGATGTCCGGGTCGGCCGAGTCGAGGTCGATGTCCGCGATCGCCAGAGCGGGTTGCCCATCGGCGGGGCACTGCGCAAGCCACCGGCCGCCGGGCCCAACAATCCCGGACGGCACCGTGGCACTGAACTGCGCCGGGACGGCGTAGCCCAGCCAGTAGCTGTACAGAGTCCCGTACGCCTGGGCGACGCGGGCCCTCGGAGCATCGTCGACCATCACGGACAGCAGGACGCAGTCGACATCCAAGCGTTCGTACTCGGCGAACAGCGGCGGGAAGTTCGCCTCGACGCACAGCGCGCAGCCGATGCGGATGCCGTCCACCTCGAAGACCACAGGCTCGCGCCCCGGGGTGTACAGGTAGGAGACCTCGGTATGCGACAGGAACCGCTTGTCGTACCGCGCCACCAGCTCGCCACGGTCGGAGACGACGAAGAGGCTGTTGTGAGGCCTGCTCGGCGGCGTGAGCGGATGCAGCGACCCGAACGCCGTCCACAACCGCAGATCCCCCGCCAGCGAGGCGATCGACTCGGCCTCCTCGCGCATGACGTCCCAGGCGGCCCGGCTCCAGTCGGCCGGGACCAGCTTCCCGTCCGGGCCGGCCGCCATCACGTGCTTGCTCGGATAGGTGATCGCCCCTTCGGGGAACTGCACCAGCCGCGCACCCCCCGAGGCGGCCTCGGCCATCAGGGCCCGGATCTCCCGCCCCGCCGCCCGCAGCGCGTCGCGATCGGCGGGGTCCTCCGGAACGGTGCTCTGCGCGACGGCCAGTCGCAATGTCCTCGCCATGACGCGGAAGCTACGGGATCCCCACCACCACGGTCCGAAGCCCCGGCCGAACCGGCCGGATCCGCACCTGTTCTGTCCGGTTCACCGGCCGCGCGCGGCACACCGACACCGGCCCCAGCCGTCGCGGCAGAGCGAAGAGGCCCGCCCGGCGCTGCGCCTGGCCGCGGCCCGCGCGCGGCGGTCTTCAGGGCAGGCGACCCGTCGCCCGCACCGTCACCTGGTGCTGGACCCGGCGTCGGCGTGCTCAGCCGCCGCCGACTGCCGCCGCGGCATCGTGGTGACGAACACCGCGAGGGCGGCGAGCGCGATCAGGACGACCAGCACGGTGGAGGCGGTGCCGTGCGGGCGGATCAGCCACGCCGCGATCAAGGCGACGGCGGCGCTGGGCAGACCGAAGACGAGCGCCCAGCGTCGCCACCTCGCCGACTGCGAACGCCCCTGGATGGAAGATGAGTTCACGGACGGATCGGGCACAGCTATCTCCTGTCGGACGGGCGCCAACGCCCCGAACCTACGGCGCGGGGTGGCCGCTGCGGAATCACTCGAAAGCGTGACATCGCCAGAGCGACAGTAGCGGTCCCGCTCTCCTTCTCCGTAGGTTCCGCGGACGGTGCATCGCCTACGCTGGTCGGTCGCCGAGGGGAACCGGCAGGAGCGGGAAGAGGAAGAGGGAGCGCGGCCGTGGGGGAGACGGACATCGACTGGGGGCGGGCTGCCTGCCGGGGTGTGGATCCGGACGAGCTGTTCGTCGAGGGCGCCGCGCAGAACAGGGCCAAGAGCGTGTGCGTCGGATGCCCAATCCGCACCGAATGCCTGGCCGATGCGCTCGACCGGCGGGTCGAGTTCGGCATCTGGGGCGGGATGACCGAGCGGGAGCGGCGCGCCCTGCTCAAGCGCCGACCGACGGTGGTCTCGTGGCGGCGGCTGTTGGAGGCCGCCCGGGCCGAACACGCGCAGCGCGGCGGCGGAGAGCGGCTGACGCTCGCCGGATGACGTCGTGCTTGAGGCACACCCTCGCGCGAAGACGAGCGGCCGGGGTCGGCTGCGCTGGCCGGGATCGAAGGAGCACATCTCCCAGCCCCGGCCTGGCGGAAACAGCAGCTTGTTCGCTCGTTCGGGGGATGGCCTTGCGTCGCCGGACGGGGATTCGCGAGGATGGACGGAGAGGCTGCGCCCACGGTGCGCGGGCCCGCCGGTCATCCCCACCGTTGACCGTCCCCGGGTGAACTGAGCAAACGCTCGAACCGGCACGATGAGCATGATCGACATGATGACGGCGTCCTGACCTTATGGCTTGGCGTCGCACCGAGGTGGGGCGGTGCGCCACGCGAAGCCAGGTTCAAGGAGCCCCCATGTCCACCACCACCCGGCCCTCCGCCGACAAGCAGCGGCGTGTCCAGCGCACCCAGCCGACCCGGCTCGCCCGACTCCTGAATGCCGAGACGCAGATCGGCTACCAGAAGGCACTGCAGGAAGTCGCCAGCGCCAGCGAGGCCGGCCGGCTCCCCGGCCGCCTCGACCACCATGGCCTCGACCTGGCCCTGCGGATCCTGATGCAGCAGGACTACACGATGTGGAGTCCGCTCGCCGCCGGCCACACCTGGCCGGACGTCTACCAGCCGCTGACGCAGGCGCTGCCCGGCACGCGGGCCAAGCGGGCCCTGGCCGCCCTGGAGAGGGCGCACCTCGCCGGCGCCCACGAAGCAGCCGAGGACGGCGACTTCCACCCCGATGACGTCCTCGACGCCTACGAGGACGAGGAAGACGACGAGGACGGTCCCGAGGACGCGGAGGCGGACAGGGCCGACGCCCCCGACGACGGTGACGGCCCGGAGCCGGACACCGAGGACCTCGCGATCGCCCCGGGCCCGCAGAAGGACGCGGAAATCGCCGCACGGTGGTGGCTGGACCGGCTCGCAGAGGACGGCGTCCTGCCCCGCTACCGGATGCCCGATCCCTACCCCGGCCGCACCGAAGTGCCCCTCGACGCCGCGCTGGACACCCTGCGCGCCACGGCGGACGTGGAAGGCTACGAGGACGAGCTGCTTCGCATTGTGGCCGCCGAGCCCCGCGACGTCGACGCCTACGCCCACCTCGGCAGCCTGGCCCTGCAACGCCACGACGGCGAGTTCGGCGACCTCATCTCCTACGTCGGCCCCACCCCTGCCGACCGCCGCCGCCACCTGAAGGAGGCGCTGGCCTGGTACGAGGCCGCCGTCGCCGTCGGCGAGGCGTCCCTCCCGATGATCTTCCACGGCCGGCTGCCCTGGTCCGAGCTGGACAACCGGCCCTTCCTGCGCGCCGTCCACGGCCTGGCCCTGACCCTGTGGCGCCTGGGCCGGTTCAACTCCGCCGAACTCGTCCTGGTCAGCCTGCTCTACCTCAACCCCACCGACAACCAGGGCGCGCGCGAGCTGCTGGCCGACGTCCGCGCCCACCGCCGCTGGCACCCCGGCATCACCGAGACCGACGACCAGCGCATCCGCAACGACGTCCTGGTCGTCGCCCGCCGCCCGGTCCACACCCGCCCCGGCAGCCTGCGCACCCTCCTCACCGGCGCCGAGCAGCCCACGCCCGACGCCGTCGCCGACATCGTCCGCCGCGCCGCCGCCGAGGCCCTGGGCGCCACCTGGGACGGCCGGTCCTCCCACGTCGTGGTCGGCCACCCTCGCACCGGCATCAAGGTGACGATCGTGGCCCGGCACCAGCGCGGCCACAGCCTGACCCCGGACGAGTACTGGTGGGACGCGCACAACGCCGCCGGCGAGATGGACGGCCCCGTCCTGTTCACCCTGGTCGCCGACCGCGGCTACATCGCGGTCGCCCAACTCCTGCGCGCCGACCACCTGGCCGCCTACCGCGCCGCCGACCTCCCCCGGCGCGACCGCACCGCCTTCACCACCACCTTCATCCACGGCGACACCCGGTACGGCACCGACCTGGCCTCAATGGTCGACCACGCACTCGACGTCCTCCCGGCACAGCCCGCCCGGAGGTGACCACCCTGCCCCGGCCCGGGGCGACACCCCGGCCCGGGGCAGGCCCCAGCCGCCGAACCCGGGCAGCCCCGTACGGCGCGGAGGGTCGCTTTTTCCTTCCGACACCGGATCAAAGGCAGGACGGGCCAGCTGACGACGCGCGGGGGCGGGCCGAGCCAGCAGGGTGTGGCTCGGCCCGCCCCCGCACATCAGGAGTGTCAGGTCAGGGACACTCCACGGCCGCCGAAGAACTCGGCGAACTTGGCCACGGGCAGGCTCGCGGAACGGGCTTGGTCGGTGTGGCCGGAAGGGTTGCGGAAGTGCACCGTGTCGCCTTGGCGGCCGGTTGCGAGCACGAGGTGTCCGCCCTTGCCGGGGGCGGGATTCTGTGGGCGGCGGATCTCCTTGTGCACGGAGGCCATCACGAGACGTCCGTCGTCGAGCAGAGCGAGGAGGTCGGGCGCGGTCAGGGTCCGGTGCACCTGGGCGTCGAGGGGGTGGACATCGCGCACGTACTGAACGAACGGGGCGTAGATCAGGCCGCGGATCTCTCCGGTGTCCGCATCCTCGGTGTACGCCCCGTACTTCCGGGCGCCGTCGAGGAGTTCGAACATGGTGGGTGCGGTGCCGGTACGGGCCAGCAACGCCATGCGCAGGCAGGCGATCCCGCACATGTGGCCGGACCACCGGCCGTAGGTCTCGAGGTCGGGGGCGCCGGACTCGGCCCAGCGGGGATCGTCGTCGTGAGCGCGGTCTTCGTAGGCGAAGGCGGCGATCAGGTCCGGGCTGGCGTACTGCGTAACGGTGGGAAACGGGTGGTCAGACACGTAAGGCTTCCTTCCGGTGGGCGGCCTGGCTGATCAGCCGGTGGAAGGTGGGCAGGTCCACGCCGCCGCCAGAGATCACCACGCCGATCATTCCCGACTCGTGGGGGACGTGGCCGGCGAGGACGGCGGCCAGGGCGCAGGCGCCACTCGGTTCGGCTACGACCTTCAGGTGCCGGAACGCGAAGGCCATGGCGGTGGTGATGTCCAGGTCGGTCACGGTCACGACGGCGTCGAGGAGCCGGGAGTTCACGGCCCAGGTCAAGGGCGAGGGGCTGGTGTGCCCGAGGCCGTCGGCGATGGTGGCGGGTACCTCGGGCAGGGCGATACGCCGGCCGCAGCGCATCGACAGCAGGGTGTCGGCGCCTTCCTCCGGCTCCACGCCGATGACCTTGATGCCGGGGTTCAGGTGCTTGGCGATCGTGGCGGTCCCGGCAGCGAGGCCGCCACCGCCGACGGGCACGATGAGGGTCTCGACCTCGGGGTGGTCGGTGAGCAGTTCCAGGGCAGCGGTCCCGGCGCCCGCCATGATGTGCCGGGAGTTCGCCGAGGGGACGACGGCCAGGCCGTCACGCGCGGCTATCTCGGCCACGAGGGCATCCCGGTTCTCGCAATCCCGGCGGTAGGTGACCACCCTGCCGCCCAGCGCGCGAATGCCTTCGACCTTCGGGGTCGGCGCATCGGCGGGGATGACGACCGTGACCGGCACTTCGAGGAGTCGGCCGGCGAGCGCGAGCGCCTGGGCGTGGTTCCCGGAGGAGGCCCCGACCAGGCCGCGGGCGCGTTCCTTGGCGGGCAGGGAGGAGGCGTGGTGGTAGGCGCCGCGGAACTTGAACGAACCGGTGCGCTGCAGGCTTTCGGCCTTGCACACGACCGGCCAGCCGGCGGCCTGGTCGAGGGAGAGCGCGGACAGGGCCGGTGTGCGGGCGACGACCGGTTCGAGGTTGGCGGCGGCGTCCTGGACGTCGCGGGCGGTCAGCTCGATCACGGCCGGTACCCCCCGCTGGTTGTGGCGGTGGCAAGGATCAGGCAGATGAGCCGGTCGTAGTCGATGCCGCTCGCGGCCGCCATCGTGGCGAGGTTCCCGGTGTGGGAGAGACCGGGCAGGGTGTTGATCTCCAGCCAGACCGGGCGCCCGTCCGGGGAGACGATGAAGTCGGAGCGGGAGTATCCGGAGCAGCCCAGGGCGTCGTGCGCGGTGAGCGAAGCGGTAGTGATCGTTTCGAGGACGGACCCGGGGAGGTCGGCTGGGCACTCGTAGCGGTACTTGGACTTGTCCCGCTTGGTGGCGTAGTCGTAGAACTCGGCGTCGGTGGGGATCGTCGCCAGCGGCGGCAGGGCCACGGGCAAGCCGTCGATCTCCAGGACTCCGCAGCTCACCGGGATGCCGGTGGTGAACGGCTCGGCGAACCAGCCCTCGGCCGGGTCGATCGTCCGCAGGGTGGCGGCGAGTTGGTCGGTGTCGCGGCAGACCGTCATCCCGATCGAGCCGCCTTCGGACAGCGGCTTGAGGATCAGCGGGAACGAGATCGTGCCGGTGATGGTCTGCGTGCTCACGTCGCCGTCGCGGGTCGGCAGGGTGACGCCGGGCAGAACCGCGACCCCGGCAGCGGCCGCGAGGGTCTTGGCGAGCGCCTTATGCATGCCGACGGCGGAGGCCGCCACCCCGGAGCCGGTGTAGGGGATGTTCAGGCACTCCAGTAACCCCTGGAGCTTGCCGTCCTCGGCGTACTGTCCTGCGATGGCCAGGAACGCCACATCCACGCCACGGACCTGGTCGGCGAAGTCCTTGTCGGCGGCGTCGAGGAACACCGTGCTGTGGCCCTGCCGGTCCAGGGACTCCAGGGCGGCGCGGCCGGACAGCAAGGACCGCTCCCGCTCGGTGGACCTGCCGCCGGAAACGACGGCGATCCGGCGGGGCTGAAGAGACTGCATCGTCATCAGGCTGTACCCCTGTTCGTTGGTGCTGTGGCCGGTCTCAGCTGTGCCGGCACGCGAAGGCGCTACGGTCGGACGGACTGAACCGGCGGGCGCGTGGCCGTGCCGGGCAAGCCCTGCTGATTCGGAGTGCGTTTCGTGATCCCCCTTTCGCTCGAAGCCGTCGCTGCCGCCGTCGGCGGCAGCCTGTGCGACGTGCCGGACCCGTCCGTGCTGATGACCGCGCCCGCCGTCGTCGACTCCCGCACGGTCGAGCCCGGTGGTCTGTTCGCTGCGCTTCCCGGTGAGCACACCGATGGGCACGCCTTCGCGGCGAACGCGGTGAAGGCCGGGGCGGTGGCGGTCCTGGCCGCACGTCCCGTCGGTGTGCCGGCCGTGGTCGTCGATGACGTGTTGGAGGCGCTCGCCGCACTGGCGCGCACCGTGCTGGCCGCCGTGCCCGAGGCGACGGTGATCGGGCTGACCGGGTCGGCGGGCAAGACCAGCACGAAGGACTTGCTCGCGCAGGTCCTCCCCGAGCTCGGCCCGACTGTTGCCACGGTGAAATCGTTCAACGGCGAGATCGGCATGCCGTTGGCAGTGACGCACCTGGACAAGGGCGTGCGCTACATCGTGCTGGAGATGGGTGCCCGCGGCATCGGCCACATCGCCCATTTGACCCGTATCGCCCCGCCGTCGGTCGGCCTGGTCCTCAACGTGGGCACCGCCCATGTCGGCGAGTTCGGCGGACGCGAGCAGATCGCCCAGGCCAAGGGCGAACTCGTCGAGGCGCTCCCCGCGGACGGCCTGGCGATCCTCAACGCCGACGATCCGCTGGTCGCCGCCATGGCGCCGCGTACCTCCGCCCGCGTGCTCACCTTCGGCATCGACAACGACGCCGACGTGCGGGCCCTGGATGTCGCCGTCGACCCCTCCGGCCGAGCTTCCTTCACCCTTGCGGCCGCCGGCACCCAGGCGAAGGTCGCTCTGTCCCTTCACGGCGTGCACCACGTGTCGAACGCGCTGGCTGCGGCAGCCGTCGCGATCGGGCTGGGCGCCGACGTGGAGACGACGGCGGCCGCGCTGTCCCGCGCCGTCCTGGTCGCATCGGGGCGCATGGAGGTCACCGACCGGCCCGACGGGGTCCGGATCATCAACGACGCGTTCAACGCGAACCCCGATTCGATGAGGGCAGCCTTCACGGCCCTTGCGGCCATGAAGGACGGCCGCCGGACCATCGCCGTCCTGGGCGAGATGAAGGAGCTCGGTGCCGACGGCGCCGAGGAGCACCGGCAGGTCGGCCGTCTCGTCGCCACCGCCGGCATCGACGTGCTGATCGCGGTCGGCGGTGACGACGCGCGGGCCATGGCCGAGGCCGCCCAGCAGGACAACCCGCAGCTGAAGGTCGTGGGCGCCGACGACCGAGACCACGCTCTGACCCTGGCAGGCGACCTGATTCAGCCGGGGGACATCGTCCTGGTCAAGGGCTCCCACAGCGTCGAGCTGGAGCACACGGCGGAACGCCTGGCCCAGCCCGACACCATGGCCGGTGACCGTTAGACGACGGTCAGGGGCCGGTCCGCGGGCGCCAGCATCAGCGCCCCCAGACCGGCCACGTCGCCCACGCCCATCGTCAGGACCACATCACCCGGCGCGGCGAGCGCGGCGACCGCCTCCGCGGCCTGGGCCAGGCCGTCGACCCGGCAGACGCGGGCGCCAGCCCCGACGGCCGCCACCTCGATCTCGTCCCGGTCCGCCGGTCCGGCCGGCGAGGGCACTGTGTCACGGACCGGCAGGAGCACCACCTCGTCCGCAGCCGCGAGCGCCGCGCCCATCCGTGCCCCGAGGACCCGGACCCGCGTCGACCCGCACGGCTCGAACGCGACGATCACCCGCCCGCCGGCCAGCTCCCGCGCGGTGGTGATGTCCGCGGCGATCGCGGTGGGGTGGTGGGCGAAGGAGTCCACCACTCGCACGCCCCTCCGCTCGCCGACCACCTGCATCCGGCGCCGTACACCCGCGAAGCCGGACAGTCCGGCCGCCAGCGCCTCGGGCCGCTCGCCCAGGGCCCGGCCCGCCGCGTACGCGGCGAGCGACGCGAGCACCGCCGGCCGGCCGGGCGTACGAACCGTCCACGACACCCGCGCGCCGTCCCGGTCGAGGACGGCGACCGTGCTGCCGGTCTGCGAGGGCGCCGCCGACAGCAGCCGCACGTCGGCGCCGGCGCTCGCACCGAAGGTCACCACCCGGGTGTCGCCGTGGTCGCGGACTCGGCCAGCCACCTCACGGGCCCCGGCGTCGTCGGCGCACACCACCAGCGTCTCGGCCCTGGCCGCGAAGTCCGTCAGCGTCCCCACCACGTCGCCGGTGCCGGCGAAGGTCTCCGGGTGGTCGTCGTCGGCGTTCAGCACGACCGCGATGTTCGGCCGGTACAGCGCCACGCTGCGGTCGGACTCGTCGCCCTCGGCGATCAGCAGGCCCGAGCCGGTGCGCCCGTTGACGGAGCCGGCGGATGCGGCACCGGCCACCCACGACGGGTGCAGGTGTCCCATGGCGGCGGCCAGCATCATCGTGGCCGTCGACTTCCCGTGCGTCCCGGCCACGACCACCGACCGGTCCGCCTCGTCCACGAGCTGCGCCAGGACGTGGGAGCGGTGCGCCACCGGCACGCCCGCCGCCCGCGCCGCGATGATCTCCGGGTTGGCGGCGTCGATGACGCTGGACCACACGACCACCGACGCCCCCACGGTGTTCGCGGCGTCGTGCCCGGACCGCGCCTGGCAGCCCGCCTCCTCCAGCGAGGCCGCAGCCTCGCCCATCCGCAGATCCGAGCCGGAGACCTGCGCGCCGCGGCCGGCGAGCAGGTGGGCCAGCGCGGACATGCCCGCCCCGCAGATCCCCACGAAGTGAGGACGGCTCAGATCCAGCGGACCGGCGGGCGACGGGATCTCCACGTACCTGGTTTCAACCACAGCAGTGTCTCCTCGAGTCGAGGTGGTGCCTGATGTGACGCTCCTCCCGCCGACCGCGGGAGAAGAAGGGGTTGTGGGGCACTGGCGAGGCCCGGTCGGGGTCCTCGCCGGCGGCCTTGAGCCCCCATGACGATTAGTCAACAACCAGACGCGCAGCGTGGACAGCTGCCACAATGTCTGCCAGCTGTAGGCCCCTTGTGAACCAGGACCGACGATCGGCCGGACATGACTCTCGGGGAGCGCATCCGCGCGGCACGCGAAACAAGGCGCCCCAGATGCAGCCAGGCGAAGCTCGCAGACGAGCTGTCGGTGGCGCGCTGGGGGAAGGCGGGGTTTCTCGACCGCCAGCAGGTCTACCGGTGGGAGACGGGACGACGGGTGCCCACGGAATGGCTCCCGTTCATCGAACAGGTCCTCCAGCTTGATCTATCCGGGGAGAATGAGGCTCCGTTCGCCGATACCGTGGCCTCAGTCATGTGCTTGGGAGGCAGCGACGTGTTGGACCGCCGACAGTTCCTGACAGCATCCGCTGCCGTCGGCCTTGCCGCGCTCGACCTGCCCGACGCAGAGGCGGTCACCCGCCGCGCGAACCGGCCCGGCCCCGTCGCGGTGGGCATGGGTGAGGTGACGGCGGTCCGCACCATGACCACCACACTGGGCGACGCCGCCTCCGAACTCGGTGGCGGGCACGCCCGCCACCTGGCCGTCCGCTACCTCACCATCGACGTCAAACGCTGGCTCGACGGCCGCTACACCGACAAGGTCGGCCGTGAGCTGTTCGCCGCCACAAGCGAGCTTGTACACCTGATCGGCTGGATGGCCCGAGACGAAGGCAACCAGGGACTGAGCCAGCAGTACCACCTCTACAGCTACCGGCTCGCCGCCGAGGCCGGCGAGAACGAACTCGCTGCCACCGCCCTGCGCGGGCTGGCGGACCAGGCCATCGACCTCGGTCACATCCCCACGGCCGTACGGCTCGCCGAGGCGTGCGAACAGCGCGGCCGGAAGCTGACCAACCCCAAGGCGCTGGCGTACTACCGCAACACCTTCGCCCGCGCGGCAGCCGCCGATGGCGACCGCACCACCGCCGCGAAGCTGTTGACCTTCGCCCAGACCGCCATCGAGCACGCCCCCGCCAGGCCCGGCCAGTCGTGGGCCAGCCACTACAGCCACGGCCGGTGGGCACATGAGGCCGGCATGATCCATGCGCAGATGGGCAGCCTCGCCGCCGCCGAGGAGCACCTGCACCTGGCCCTCGACATCCACGGCCTCGACCGCAAACGCACCCGGGCGATCGTGCTCGCCGACCTCGGCCACGTCCAGCTCAAGCGCGGCAACATCGCCCAAGCCCTGGCGACCTGGAGCGAGTTCCTCGACTGCGCCGACGGCGTACAGTCCATCCGCATCAACGACGGCCTGACCAACATCGCCGCCCGCCTGCCCGGTATTCCCGACAGCCCGGCCGCCGCAGAACTCGGCGAGCGCATCGCCATTCGAGCCTGAGCGCATCCATCCCATCACAGGCCCCCAGATGGCCACCGCGACACATCGGCCGCCTCCCCTGGCTCTTCCCCCACCCAGGTCACCTTCCGCTGGCCCGGCTCTGCCCCGCCCGGCACGGCGCCCACGGACGCATCTGCGCGCACCAGAAGAACCACACCCCCGGCCCCCACCTCGGCAGAGCCGCAGACGGGGCCTGGATCGCCTGGCTGGACCGTGCAGAGCCGGAGCCCCCGGCCGGGCACGCGATGCCTGCGATACCACTCGGCCGTGACCCACTCCGCTGTACCGCCCGAGGGCCTGGACCCGATCCTCCAGCTGGCCCGTGCGGCGCTGGCGGGCGGAGCCGACCCCCCCCGTCGGAACTGACGTCGCCCGTCCCGGCCTGCGGGATCGGCGAGTTCCCCGGAACGCCCCCGGCGGGGAACTTCCGCAGTGCACGATGTGATCGTGACGAACGGTGACATGAAAGCCCCTGGGGCGCGGCTCAGCAGAGATGCCGCATTGGCTGCCCTTGGTGAGGCCGCTCAGTGGTGGGGGTGCGATGTGCCCGACGATCCCGGCACCGGTGAACTCGCCATGCTCTTAGACGAGTTGGTCGAGCGTCTGCGCGCCGACCGAAGGGACGAGCGGCTGCGTAGTGCTGCGGTAGACCTGGCGGAGGTCGCCGAAGCTCTGGGGGCCGCGTCCCGGCTCGGCGGCCTGTTGCCCGTCGTCTCGCTGTGGCACCTGCGCACCGCCGTGGAGAAGGAACACCTGGCCCGCCGCCATCTCGCCCGGGCAGCCATCTCCCAGCCGGCCGGGGCGCTGCTGCCCGCGACGGCGTCCTGAGGAGCTGCA
Organism: Streptomyces sp. NPDC048659; assembly: GCF_040650575.1. NCBI lineage: Bacteria > Bacillati > Actinomycetota > Actinomycetes > Kitasatosporales > Streptomycetaceae > Streptomyces > Streptomyces sp. NPDC048659. Next base: position 158,559 of record NZ_JBEZHM010000009.1, read on the forward strand.
TCAGGTCCTGCGAATCAGCAGATAATCAGGGCATGGATCACCAGCTTTCCAACCGGCCATGGCAGTTCGGCTCCGTCACGCGCGGGAAGCAGGGGCTTCCGCCCGAGGCCGCCATCGCGGACTTCGTCGCCCAGTTGAAGCGCGCCAAGCACGTGATCGAGTGTCGCGAACTGGGGGCCGATGCAGCTCGGGACCGCTTCGGACCGTTCGTCGACACTGGCGAGGAGCGCTTTGTGATCTTCATGGATGCGGAGCAACTGCTCGCCCGCCGCCCTGTCGATCAAGAACTCCACGAGCTGGTCCGAACCGTGCGAGAGCGAGGGCCAGCCGTGGACGTGTTCCTGATGTCGCCGTTGGAGGCCGACGGGGTTCCTGAGCCGCCGAGTACGGGGATTGACCGCAGCTTCTGAGCGCCGACGGCACGGTGCACTCCGTCGGCGCTCAAGACGGCCGGACCCCTGGGTCAGTCCTCATCCCCGTCATCGGCGGGCAGAGCCTGCCGGTGATCGTCACACCAGGACACCCTGCTCCACCGGTTGGTGTGCAGCGGGCCTCCGCGTCGAGCGTGCCCCGGTGCCTTGTCGCACTGCACCCAGCCCTCGTCCTCCGGATCGGTGCCGTAGAACATCGCCGAGCACATGCCGTCCATGTACTCCGGGGTGGGACCGTAGAGCCCGAGCTGCCCGAGCATGCCGTCGGCGAGCCTCTCCGCCGCCTCGCCGTCAAGCTGCGTGGAGGCCGTGATCAGCTCCACAAGCCGCCCGTACGCCCCCGGGGGTGTGACCGTCGACAGGGCGGTCTTCAACGGGATCATCAAGTCCTCCAACACCGGATCGAGTGGCACCTTCACTCCTCGGTCCCGGCAGGGGCCTCGATCGGCAACAAACTTCAGCACCGCATGAGTGATGTGCGTCACTCTGAGGTGTGCTGCCGAGCCTGCTGGGTGCCGGGCTCCCGGCGAGAACCGTCGAACGCCGTCCGGTTCGCTCGGAGCGAGCGGGGGCTACTGTTCGGCGGCGCGGACGACGCGCAGAGCCGCTCGTGCGTAGTCGGCCGGGACGGCATCGGGCCGGTGGACCTCGGCCATCGCGGCCAGCAGCGCCAGGTACTGCGGATCGGCATCGGCCGCGTCCTCGACCAGCTCGAACGCGGCGGAGCACAGCCGGGTGAGGCTCGCGTGGGTCTTCTTGCCCGCCGGCGCGCCGAGGTCGTGCTCGACCACGAGGTCGGCGCGGGTATTCCCGACCGCGAGAACGCGCAGCCTCCGGTCGCGGGACCTCATGTCGGGGGCGAGGTCTCGGTACAGCTGGCCCTTTGTGACGGTGGGAGCCATAACTCTTCTCTCTCTGGTTCGGGCTGCCCTGCGGGCAGCAGCCTAGGGTCGCGGGTGGACGTGGAGACGCGCGGGGCCGCCTGGATCCGCTCCCGCTGTTCGGTTCGAACACCGTCAGGAACCAGCCGGCGCGGGGCTTCTGCGGTCACAGGGCCGATGCTGCGCCCGGTCGTCGCGGTGCTCAGCGGCGGACGGGGCGCCGAGTGCGGGCCGGTGTGGAGGCGGAGGCCGGCCGGGTGGCCGCGGTGCGGGCGGTCCGGATCGCCGCCCGACCGGTGCGGGCCACGGCGGCGTACTTCTTCGAAGCCCTGACCTGCGAGACGTCGTCGCGCTCGCCGGCGGCCTGGACAACGCGGAGGCGGCCGGGCCGCCGGAGGGCGTAGAGGCCGCGCACGTAGGCGTGGGTCCGGGCCTCCCAGGCGCGGCCCAGGATGTGGCCGATCCAGGCGGCGGCGACCATCGGGCTGACGGTGTCGGCGATGAGCTGGGTCTTGTTGCGGATGCCTTCGCCGCGGCCCACGTGGATCCAGGGGAAGTCGGCGCGGAATCCCACGGCGCGGCCCAGGTCGGCGTGGGTGTGGGTGAGGCCGTCGGCCTCGCGCTTCCACCCATACGCGGTGCCGGTCACCGTCGTGCCCGGCTCATCGGCGGTGAACGTGCCGCCGCCCTTGGGCCGGCCGGTCAGGGGGTTGATCCCGCGCACGCCGCGGGTGTTGACCTTGTGCCCCTTCTCCCAGCCCATGCACGCGGCCCAGGTGGTCCGCGGCACCGGCTTGCTGGGACGGTAGCTGGTGAACGGCCGGGTGTAGCGCATGCACACCATGAACGTCCGGTTCTTCTTCGAGGCGGCCCCGTAGTCGGCGGCCTCGACCAGGCTGAACGACGCGTACTCCCAGCCGGCCCCGTAGAACTCCGAGGCGATCGCCTCGACGACGTACTCGGCGGCCTTCGACTTCAGGAGGTTCGAGGACTGCTCCATGGCCACCCAGCGGATGTTGTTGTGCTTGGCCTGCAGTGCCAGCGGCCAGATCACCGCTTCGGCCATGAGGCCCGTGCGCGAGTCCTTCAGCGCCGCCAGCGGGGCGCGGACCTCGTCCCAGGTGGCTCCGGTGGGCGGGGCGTAGCCCTCCATGCCGTCCCCGGCGTCGTCGACCATGACGAACCCGGCCGCGGCCCCGGCCTGGCTGATCACTTCCTCGACCAGCCCCATGGCCTCCTCCGCGAGCCCGGCCAGCTTCCCGCCGGGCGAAAGCGTCTGGCACGGAGGGGACAGGATCACCGCGACCACGTAGCGCAGCGCCGGGTTCGCCGGGTCCAGGTCCGTGACCGAGGCGCAGATCCGCCGGAACCCGGCAGCCCGCGCCGTGGCGCACGCGGCCTCGGAGAGGTCCACCCCGACCATGTCGACGGGCTCGCCGAGGACGTGGACGATGCCCTCGCACCAACCACCGGGGCCCGCAAAGAGGTTGACGACCCGGATGGGCGCGCCCGGCTTCGGCGCGTAGAGCCATTCCACCGGCCACGGCCCGGCGAGCTCCGCGCGCTCCTGGTCGCTCAGCGACGCGATGTAGGCATCGCGTTCCGCGTCGTCGAGGAGGTCGACGTCGTCCACCGGTAGACCGAGGGCCGAGCTCACCTTCGCCACCGTCACCCGGGCTGCTTCAAGGACCCAGTACGCCATGTGCGCCCGGGCCCAGATGGCGGTGCTCTCCTCCTCCAATCCGCCGCGGTACTCCCAGCCCTCGTCCTCCACCGACTCGGGCAGCCGCCACCGCCGGGCCTGGTCGATCGCCTCGTACGCGGCGGTGATCTCGTCGGAGTGCGCGTCGGCCAGGGCCAACAGGGCGGCGCGCCTGGCGGCGGCGCGGCCGTGCAGCCGCTTCGCCTCTGCGAGGGGGCACGGCGGGGCCACCGCGGCGCCGCCCTCGTTGTCCATGGCCGCGGGGCTGCCGGGGTCGCTGATCGTGTCGGGCGCCGGTCGGGGGTCGGGGGAGGGGAGGTTCATCGTGTGCCTCTGTGCTTTCGGTCGGCCTGGGGCCGGGCGGCGGGGCAACGGCCCCGCTACCCGGAGCGGTCAGACCACGGCCGATGATTAATACAATAATCGAAGTCGCAGACTTAAGAAATTGTGTTCGGGTGGGTGTGACCCGGAGCCTCGTCCCGCAGCATCTGCTCGACCGCCTGCTCCCCGAACGCTCCGGCCAGGGCGGCGACCTGGGCTTCCAGGCCGCGGTTGTTGATCGCGCTCGCCTGCTCGTCGGCTTTGTCGTGCACGGCGTCGAAGGCGTCGAGGTCACCCAGCTCGGGATGGGCGCCGTTGTTGTAGGCGCTCGAGGCGCCGCGGTGCACCATCTCGTACACGAGCTCGTCGACGTCCGTCTCCGTCAGCCCCAGCCCGCGGGCCAGGCGGACCAGCCCGGCGGCGCCCTGCACTTCCTGGTCGGGGCGCGACGGCGTGCCAGGTTCGGAGCGGTCGGCGTGCTGGGCAGTGGTCATGCGGGCTCCAGGGGCGAGGTGTTCCGCCGCCATCGGCGAGGCGGTGAACTGAAACGGGCTGGGGTGTGCTCGACGGCGTGGCCGAGGCCGCCGCGACCGGGTCGACCGGTCGGGCACGGCCTCGGCCGCGCGCGGGTGCTGCTACAGCCGGTACAGCTGGGCGTAGTTGTGCTCCCCGTCGGTCCAGGCGAGGGCCTGGACGCGGTGGACGACCGTCCGGCCGACCCAGGAGGCGGCCGGACCGGGATGGGACTGCTCGCCGATGAGCCAGGCGTCCAGATCCCCGGCCAGGTCCCACAGCCCGCCGGACGAATCCTCGGCGAACCACTGGGAGTTCCCGCCACAGCCGAAGCTGTCGCGGTACTCCCAGACGCACACCAAGCGCAGCCCGGTGGCCGCCCCCAGGACGGCGAAGACGGCGTTCACCTGCTCCTCGGTGTACCCGTCGCGGAACTTGCCCTTCAGCCGGCCGTCGGCGACGACCGGGGCGAGTGCCTCGTCGGCGTAGTGGGCCGGTGCCGGGCGGCCGTCCGATGCCGCCCGGCCGGTGGACGGCCGCGGCGACCTGGGCGCATCTGTCGCCACGCCCAGTTCGGCGAGCCGCTCTCGCAGCGTGGCGAGCTGTTCGGTGAGCTGCTGGGTAAGCCGTTGGCCGTCGACGGAGACCGGGAATCCGGTGGCCATGGCCTCCTCGTAAGACGAGGCGAGGGTGTTGCTCAGGTTGTCGGCAGCGCGGTGAGCCTGCCACAGGGCGGTGGGGTCGGGCATCGGGATCGCTTTCGTGGGGTGCGGCAGACGCCGGCGGTCTGCGGCCCCGGCGCGGCTGCCGGGGGCCCCTCCGGCGATGGCGGACGGTGCGGTTGTTCAGGCGTCGTCGTTCTCGGCGATGCTGAGGTCGAAGCCGAGGGCGTGGAGGCGGTCCTTGATGGCCTCGACGATGTCGCCGCCCTCCAGGTCGGGGTCCGTCATCGCGTCCAGGACGGCGTCCATCCCGGCCTGCGGGTCGGGCTCCGCAGCGCTGACGGCGGGCCGGCCGAACTCACCGGCGAGGACGGCCATGACCGTGCCGAGCATCTGCACGCGTTCCTCGACGTGCCGGTCGGCGGCCTCGTCGTGGTCGTCGTAGTCGTTGCCCAGCAGCGCGCCGTCCGGCCCGACGAAGGGGGTGATCTCGGCCTGCTGGCGGGCCAGCAGCGAGGCGTGCGCCGTGATCAGGCCGTGGACCACGTCGCGGGACGACCCTCCGGCCGGGCCCGGGGCCCCGTCCAGTCCGTGGCTGTGGCACATCGCCGCGCACTGGAGCCAGCCGGTGAGCTCCTGGACGCGCTCGCTGCGCACGCGGTCCCACTGGTCGAAGGGCTGTTCGGAGACGGTGGCGAGCTCGGCAAGCGCTGCGGCGACGGTGGCGGAGTCGGCATCGCCGGGGAGCGTGGTCAGGGTGGTGGTCATCGGATTCCTCAGGGCGGGCGTCGCGCGATCGGCGCGGACGGCGGTTCAGTTGGTGGTGACGCCGACGTACATCCAGGACGGGACGGGGCGGGCGTGGGGGTCGAGCGTGAGGCCGGGCAGGGCGGCCTCGGAGGGCCGGTGCGAGCTCATCGGGGGCAGTTCCTCCGGGCTCGGCGCCGTGCCGGCGCCGCGAGGTCGGCACCGGCACGGGTTCGGCTACTGGTCGGCACCGGTCACGTGCAGCCCCGAGACGCTGGGCAGCCGCGACAGGATCGTGTAGAACTCCGCCGGCCGGTATCGGGCCTTGCGCTCCTTCTTGCCGAGCCGGAGCGCCAGGTGCACCTCCACGTCGTCGATGTCGTGGTCGCGGGTGGCGATGTATCCGCTGTCCAGGCACGAGAACGTCACCGACTTGACGCTCGTCATCAGTTCGCCGAGGGCGACCCGGTCGCCCTTGCGGGGCAGCGGCAGGCTGCCGGTCTCCCAGGTGAAGGCCGCCTCGTAGTCGACCTCACCGTCGTTGATGCCCAGGTCGAAGCTGACCTCTGCGCGCATGGCTGTTCTCCGTCTTCGTCGTTGTTGTGGCTGCGGCGCTGCGCCGCTGCCGGGTGGGCGTGCTCCTGGCGGGAGTCGAACCCGCGCCGGGTAGACGAGCTTGGGAAACGTGCTTCCCTGCCGGGGGTTCGGGGGTGTCAGTCCCTCGTTGAGGTTCCCCAACCCTGGGGCTTTTGGCTGGCCAGGGCCCGGTCCCGGTGCATCCGCAACCGTCTCGTCATGACGCCGTTCCGTTTTACGGCCGCTCTTCCGCTGAGCTACAGGAGCGGGAGCGGGCTGCGCGCCCTCCCCACAGCGAGTACATTACACAAACTCGCAGAGTTAAGCAATTGCATGTGTGGGATTGGTCGGCCTTTTCGGTCGTCAGCCGGGCTCGCCGGGGGCCACGGTGTCGGGCTCCGCCGTCCCGGCTTTCGGCCGCTCGCTCCAGGCGGCCGGAGCGCCCTCGTACGGGTGCCAGGACGCTGCCGCCCGGTGGGGCAGGTGGGTGGCGACGATGCTCGGCCAGTCCGTGTGGTCGTGGTCCTTCGGGGTGGTCGGGTGCGAGATCCAGTTGGTTGCCCCGGTCTCATCGCTCAGCAGCGCCTCGATCAGGCACTCCCGGCACAGGCCGATCTCGGGCGTCCAGTCCCGGAAGGTCGCGGGCCTCTGGGGGTGCAGTACCGCGTGGCGCTGGGTGGCCTCCAGGACCAGGCGCGGCCAGTCGACGGCGCGCGCCACCCGCTCCAGGATGGCCGCCATGGCGTCCTCGACCGCCCAGACGTCCTCGGTGGGCATGGTGGTGTAGCTGCGGGTGCGCTCGTCCCAGCGGTGGTTCCCCAGCACGTCCTGGCGAAGGGTCTTGATCACGGCGAGTCGGTTGGGCATGGATCTCTCCTGGGTGGGGTGGGGTGAGGGGGCGCCGCCCTGCGACCGGCCGGGCCGATGTGCCCGGCCGGCGCGGGCTGCGCGGTACTTCACAGATGCCAGTGCGGTGGCCGGGTGCGGGTGGGGTAGAGCAGGGGCCGGTGCTTGTGCTCGGCGATCGCCCGCTCGGCGCGCCGGTGCGTGGGCTCTTCGAGGTTGCGCGGGTCGCCCAAGGCGTCGCCGCAGGACACCGTCACGCTGCTGCCCAGGCGCCATAGCCGCGAGTTGACCGCGCAGCAGGCCGAGTTGACGGCGTCGATGTCGTTCAGCCACCAGTGGTAGCGGCCCGGGTCGGTGCCCTGGAAGCGCAGCGCCGCGGCGGCGGCCCGGACCATGGTGCCGGTGCCGGCGCACGGTTCGAGCAGGACGGCGCCCGGCGCGGGGACATCGGTCAGCAGGATCTCGCCGGCGGGGCCCGAGGCCATCGACGGGGTGAAGAACTCGCCGGTCGCCTGCTTCTGGCCGTGGCCGCGCATGCGCTGGACCAGGAGGCCGAGCAGGTCCTCCGACTCGCACCGGGCCAGGTCGCTGCAGTACTCCAGCAGCCCGGCCCGAACGAGGACGCGCGCGTAATCGGCCAGGCCGCGGATGTCGCTCTCGCTCGGATCGGCGAGCCATGCGTGCAGCGGCCCGGCGGCGTCGGCGAGGGCCGGGTCGGACGCCCACAGGCTGTTCCAGCTGGCCCGCAGGGCGTCGGCCAGTTCCCTGTCGTCCAGGGGAATCAGCAGCGGGCCGTAGTCCGGCCCGTCCGCGCGGCTCGGGGAGCACAGGGCCAGCCCGGCCAGCGTGCCGACGGCGATGGTCACCTCGCCCGTACCGCCGCGGTTCTCCAGCCACCACCCGTGGGCGGCGTCGACGATGGACCGGCCGTGCTCGCGGCCGTCCTCGGGGACCATGAAGCGCCGGAAGCCGGCGGGAGGGATGCCGTACAGGGTCATGTCTACTCCAGGAAAGAGGCCGGAGGGCAGGTCGAAGGCCGGGCGGTGGAGCCACCGCCCTGACCATGCGCGAATTCACAACCTTAAGAAATCTGTTGGGTGTCAGGAGGCCCAGGGCTGATCGGCCAAGAGCGCCTGGATCTCGGCCTGGACGGCCTTCAGGTCCGCGTCGATCTCCTCCAGCGGACGCGGCGGCTTGTAGACGTAGAAGTGGCGGGTGAAGGGGATCTCGTAGCCGACCTTCGTCCTGGCGTGGTCGATCCAGGCGTCGGGAACGAACGGCAGCACCTCCCGCCGCAGGTACTCCTCCGGGTCCTGCCCGAGCGGGACGTTCTCGAAGTCCCTCAGCGCCGGGTCCGGCAGCGGCCCGCCCGGCGAGCCCTGCACCTCACCCTCGGGGTCGACCACGCCCCACGTCTCCCGCAGCGCCCGGACGAACACGGCACCCGACGGACACACCAGGCCGGCCGCGGCCACCGCGGCGGTGAGCGCGTCGAGGGCATCCGCCGCCGTCGCCCACGCCGAGCCGGCCAGCGGGCGCAGCGCCTTCGCGAACGCGCCCGCGTCGGTGACCTGCTGGACCGGCTTCGCCGACGCCAGCTGCGCGATTGAAGCCGCGGTGGCTTCGAAGCGCAGCCGCAGCGGACGCTCGACCGTGATCCGCCGGTAGCCGAAGTCCTCGTTGCGGCAGACCTTCACCTTCCCGCCCCCCGAACCGACGGCACCGCTGGGCGCGTGAGCCGGTGGGACCGGCGGAGCCCCGGCGTACAGGCGGGTCAGCTCGGCGATGTGCTCCTCGCCGAGCTCCTTGCGCTTGTCGCCCAGCGCCCTGCGCATCTTGGACCAGTGGTCCCGGGCGTCCAGCAGGACCACACCGTCCTTCCGGTCCGCGGTCTTGCGGTTGGTCAGCACCCACACGTACGTGGAGATCGACGTGTTGTAGAAAAGCTGGTCGGGCAGCGCGACGATGCCCTCCAGCAGGTCGCTCTCCAGAATCCACTGCCGGATGCGGGACTCCCCGGACCCGGCCTGGCCCGAGAACAGCGGCGAGCCGCTGAAGAGGATCGCGATCCGGCTGCCGCCGCTCCCCGACGCGTCGACCGGCTTCATCTTCGCGATCATGTGCTGGAGGAAGAGCAGCGCGCCGTCGTTCACCCGGGGAAGACCGGCGCCGAACCGGCCGTGCTCGCCCAGCTCCCGGTGCTCACGCTCGACCGCGTCCTTGGCCTTGCGCCAGTCGACACCGAACGGCGGGTTGGCCAGCAGGTAGTCGAACGTCATTCCCGCATGGCCGTCCTGCGTCAGCGAGTTGCCCCGCACGATGGCCTCCGGGGCCTGGCCCCTGACCATCATGTCGGAACGGCAGATCGCCCAGGACTCGGGGTTCAGCTCCTGCCCGAACAGCTCCACCGGGCAGCCGGGGTCAAGACGCAGCAGCTGTTCCTGCGCGGCGCTGAGCATGCCGCCGGTGCCGCACGCCGGGTCTAGAACCGTCCGGGGCGCCCCCGGCGTGCCCGGGGCCTGACCGTCGGCCGGAGCGAGAAGGTTCACCATCAGCCGGACGACCTCCGGCGGGGTGAAGTGCTCCCCGGCCGTCTCGTGGGACTGCTCGGCCCACCGCCGGATCAACTCCTCAAAGAGGTAGCCCATCTGGTGGTTCGACACGCCCCCACGAGGCCCCCCGTCCTCGCCCACCCTCGCCGCGAGCCCGGCGGGCCCCTCGGCCGGCCGCAGATCCAGCTCGGCGAAACGCCCCACGACATGGTGCAGCAGCCCCGCCGCAGCCAGCCGCTCCACCTGCGGGCCGAAGCCGTACTCCTCCAGCACCTCGCGCGCCTCGGGCGAGAACGCACCGCAGTACGCGAGCAGCTGCCCGGCGCAGTCCGAGACGCTGCCCGCGACGGTCCGCAGCGCGAGCGGACTGGTGTTGTAGAAGCCGACCCCCGTGATCGTCCGCAGCTCGCCGTCCGGCGTGCCGTCGGCGACCGCGACCAGGACGGCGTCCTTGGTCGGCTCCAGGACACACTCCAGGCGGCGCAGCACCAGAAAGGGCAGGATCACCCGGCCGTACTCCGACTGCTTGAAGTCGCCGCGCAGGAGCTCGCTCACCGCCCAGATCCACGACGACAACTCCGCGTGCGTGTTGCTGCTCACCAGACACCTCTCCAACAAGGGCGGCACGGCCGGGCAGAGCCCGGAGCGGCCGAGGGGGACGAAGGGACCATCGGGACAGACCCGGCGGGTGCGGGATACGCCCCGCACCCGCCGGACCAGCGGAACCTCACGCGCACGGCCGCCCGCACTTCTCGGGGTCGTGGTAGCCGTCCGCGTACTCGGTGACCTTGTCGCGTACTGCCCGCGGCACCTCGGGCTCGAGCGCGGTCACCGAGCTCCACCACTCGTGGTCGGCCCCACTGCGGCCCGGGTCGATCGTGTGCACGACGGCCCGGGCGGGGGCGCCGTCCATGTAGACGTGGACCTCGGTGCCGTCGTCGGGGTCGCGGTCCACCACCACGTCGATCCGGGGGCCGACGGGCGCCCCGGCGATCTGTGACCGCGTCGGCGTCGGAGGTTCGGCTGCCCTGGCCCAGGCACCGAAGATCTCGTCGCGCCCGCGGGGGCCCAGGGACTCGAGCAGCACCGTGTCGAGCGCGCCCAGGTCAACCGTCGCCCACCCCGAGGGCAGGCCCTTGTCCAGTTCGTCGGCGCGGCGGTTGAGGAAGTTCAGGACGGAGGACTTGGTCACCCTCGGGTCGTCGGCGGTCAGTTCCAGGCGGCGTGCCATCTCGGCGGCCGCGTCACGCAGTACGGCGCCGTCCGTGACGGGGGACTGGAGGAGGGAGCTTGCGGGCATCGGGTCGTGTGTCATGAGAAGTCCGATCTCGGTGCGTGCCGGGGCGGTCCGGCACGAGGGGAGAGCCCCCGGTGGGCTGGGCTGCGCAGCGGTCAGGTGTTCGGCTCGGCTTCGTCCCGCCGCCAGCGGCGCGACTCGATCCGTCGGGCGATCCGTCGTTCTGCCGTCTTCGCCCGTCCGCGGGCGAAGATGTAGTAGAAGCAGGTGCATCCCTGGCGGGCCCGGACGCACCCGCCCCGGTGTCCCGGGCGGGTGGCGGGGAGCAGCATGCGCACTGGAACTCCAAGCGGGTGGGGGTCGTGGGCGGGCGTCGAAGGGGCGGGGGCGGGGGCATGACCGGCCGGGCTGATCACCCGCGAGCGGCGTCGGCCCGGGCGTCTTCAGCGGTGTAGCCGCAGTCGCATCCCGGGTGGCAGTACGAGCCGGCCGGGGCGAAGCAGCCCTCGCACGGCTCGTCGAGCTCCTGGGGCAGAAACGGTCGACCGCCGACGCTGGGCTGGGGCAAGGACATGGCTACTCCCGTAGTTGACGTGGGACCGGGTGCGGGGGGCGAGCCCGGGGCGATGGAGGTTTGTCGCGGGCCGGTCACCTTTCGATCGGCCCCGAGATGGTGATGGTGGTCGAGGACGTCGTGGCTCCGTCGAGGGTGGTGCTGGCCCAGCGCATTGCGCTGACCTCGGTGATCGGACCGAGTTCTCCGCCGTCGGGGTCCTCCCTGGTGATCAGGAGCTTGACGTCGACATCTCCGGTGCTCTTCTGCACGTCGGTGAGACGCGCGATGAGGTCGCGCACCCTCAGCGTGGGCTCGGAGGGCGACTGCGGGGCGTCCTGGTCCTCATTGCGCCCTTCGAGCAACGCCACGACGGGACCGGTGCCGCGGTGGCCCCGGTCGGTCTTCACGCCGATAACAGGACCTTCGGCGCCTTCCCACTCGCTGGACAGGAGCGAGTCGACATCGACGTCGCCTACACGCTGGTGCTGCTCCTCAAGCCGGTTGAGAAGTTCCGAAATTCGCATCGCTGCGCCCCTTCATGGCGAGGAGATCGACGTCCTGATGACCGGCACGCTGCGTGCGACCGATGCTTAGACCATACGTGAAATCATAGAGTTAAGCAACTAAGGAGGGAACTGTGCTCCGTCCGAGAGCATGCACGCCGCATCGCCGGGGAATCGGCCCTCCCGGTCCGGCCACGCCGCCTGCCAGACGGGCGGGTTGCGGCTGTAGACGGTGCGCACCAGGACGAACGGCGCCGCGCTCTCCGCCCGCCTCAATCGCAGCGAATAGCCGCCCCCGGCTGCACCCTTGACCTCCATGGCCTGGGTCGGGGGAGTCTGCTGCTCAAGCAGCCGTGCCGCCAGTGAGTTCAGTGCGGAGCGGGACGCCTCGTAGGGGAGCCCGCTGATCGCCAGCTCGTAGCCCCGGTGGATGTTTAGCCCAACCGTGTATGCGAGCGAGGGCTCGCCGGTGTGGGGGTCGGCCGGGACGAAGGGGATGGCGAACCCCTCCTTGTCGATGCTGGCCAGCAGTCGCTTGAGGTAGGCGTCCATCTGTGCGCGGATGTCCGCGGGGATCGGGAGGTCCACTGATCGTCCATTCGGGAGTGCCGGAATCCTCGGGGGCTTGTCCTGGGCCGGCGGGGCGTATTGGGTCTCTGGGGCCCTCCGCCTGGAGGTGGGAGCGTCCGAGCCGTCACTACATTACGAGAACTCGCAGAGTTAAGTATGAGTGGAAGCGGTCTCCATCCTGCTTGGCCCCTTGCCGGGCGGGAGGGAGTGAAAACTCCACCGCCCCGCAGGGGCGGGGCGTGGATGTGCGCAACGTCATCGGCGCCGGTGCCGCCTCCACGCCTCATCATCCAGGCGGGGTCGGCCTCGGCCATCCGCCGCGCTCGACCTCCTGGCCCCCGGCGCACCGGCCGCGCTGACCCGCGGGGAGTGCGACGCGGTGATCGCTCCCTCGGCGAGTGCATCGAATCCACTGCCCGAGCGCTGCGCGACCGGCTGGCCTGCCGCTGCCGCTGCCACGGCTCTCGGAGAGCCGGGCGCGGCGGGGCGTCGGCCCGTTGCTGCCCGCCTCCCGGTCGGCGGCAACGCCGATGAGGCGCTGGCCGCCGCGGACGCGCCGATACCGGCGGACGGCCCCGCCCATCGGTCCCGCGGCCGAGAGCCCGGCGGCCGGCTGCCGGTGGGAGGAGCGACGGGCGCTGCCGGTGGACGAAGGGCGGCGACGTCGTGAGGGCGCACACCCTGCTGCAGGCGCAGCCGGAAGCGCCGGGAGCCGCCGAAAGGCGGGCCGGTATCCGTGCCGTGCCCCGGTCTGGCAGCTCGTCGAGATCCCCGGCCCCGGTTTCCGAGACGCGCCGCCGGCCACGGTCGCCGGCACCGCCGGGCGGCCCCGGGCGCGGTCAGGGAGAGGGGTGCTGCCCCTCCGTCAGCTCGGAGTACAGGTTCACCGGGTAGAGCGAGGTCTTCAGCACCATCTCCAGCAGCAGCAGAGTGTGGGCGGCCGGCAGCCGGTCGCCGTCCAGGATGGCCAAGATCGTGGGGTGCGTCATGCCCTGGCCGGCCTGCTGCGCGAGCGCGCGGGCGCCCAGTCCGTGGCGCTCCATGGCCGCTGCGAGAGCCAGCGCCACGGCCTGCCCGAGGCGAGCGCCCGGAGGCGCGTCGGCAATGAGAGGCCCCTCCGGCCAGACGCCGCCGGGCGCGAGGTGCGCCCGAGGGACCACTGCCCATGGCATCGACTCGCACCCCGCTGTGATCTTCGGACTCAACTGACCTGCCCCATTCTTCCGTGCTCCGGCACGCAGACCGTGCCGATCTTGGTGGTATTTTTTAATACCACCAAGGGGAAGGAATGTTCGACCGTGCTGTTCGCGGGCATCGACTGGGCGGACCGCTGGCTCGACATCGCCGTACTCGACAAGGCCGGTCGGCCACTACTCGAGCAGCGCATCGTCTACGCCACCACCCCCGATCCTGTCGCCTCCTACCTGGCGCTTCTCCAGCCGCTCGCTCGCCGCTGGAGATCCACCGTCACCGGGATCGAGGAGACCGGCCTGCCCTTCGCGCGGGCCCTCTCCGCCGCGGACATGAAGGTGGTCCACGTCGACCCGACCAGGGCGGCCCGGCACCGCACCGCCCTGGGTATTCCCAAGAACGACCGCGCCGACGCGCGGATGATCGCCGACCTGGCCCGCCAAGGCGTTGCCCGCGCCGTCGTCGACAGCACCCCGCAGTCGCAGGCGCTCAGAGTGATGACCCACGCCCACCGAGCGGCCGTCCGCGACCGCATGGCAGCCACTCACGCACTTCGCGCCACCCTCTCCAGGGCCTGGCCGAACGCGATCACCGCCTGGCCCGCGACCCGCGGCGGTCTGGGCAACCCGCAGGCCCTCGTCGTCCTCCTTGCCGCGCCTGGCCCCCGGGCAGCCAGTCGGCTCACCCGCGTTCAGCTGGCCGACCTGCTGCGCGGCGCCGGGCGCACCCGCGGCACGGACCGCGAGGCCGAACGCCTGCAACTCCACTTCCGCCGGCCCGCCATGCTCCTCCACCCCCTGGTCGAGGAAGCCGAAGCCGTGCGGGTCGCGGACCTGACCGCCACCCTGGCCGCCGCGGCCGACCGGGCGGCCCGCCTCGAAGCACAGATCGCCGATTACTACGCCCGCCAGCAGCACCACTACATCACCGCCGGAATCCCCGGCATCGGCACGATCCTCGGCGCGCAGATCATCTCCGAGATCGGCGACCGGCCGCACGAGCGCTTCGGCAGCGGCCGCGCCTTGGCCGCCTACGCAGGCGTCGCGCCGGTCACCTGGGCCTCCGGCACCACCGCCCGCGTATCGCTGCGCCGGGCCTCCTCCACCCTGCTGCGCAGCACTTTGCACCTTGCCGCCTTCTCCTGGGCCATGCACTCCCCCGGCGCGTCCGCCTACTACCGCAAGCGACGTGAGGCCGGGGACGCCCACGCCACCGCCCTGCGCAAGGTCGGCCGGCGGCTCGTCCTGTGCCTCTACCACTGCATGACCACCGAGACCCCCTACAACGACGCAGCCGCCTTCGGATACGCCCCCGGCGAGGCACCGGTCTTGGGCCGCAAGCCCCCACTCGGCGATGCCGAGATAGCCCACGGCCGGAAACTTCTCCTGGCCCCGGGCAGCACCATCGCCGAAGTCGGCCGGGAGCTTGGAGTCAGCCCCCAGACGATCCGCCGGTACGTACTGGGCGAACCACGTTCCCGCTGACCGGCACCCGCCCGTCCGAGGACGGTGGTGTCCACCGCACCACGGTGGAGACCTCCGCCTTCGGCCGAGGGCGGACGAGGTGGGTGGGCCGCAGTACGCCCGATTATCTCCGGGCCGCGAGCCCCTACGTGGGAATGGCGACCGCACCGCCCACCCACCTCACCAACCTGATGCGCCCGCCACGTTGAATCCGATCCGAAAGGACGCTCCTTGGACATCGTCGTTCCGCGGGGAACCTGTTCCGTCCCCTGTCGGCATCCGGCTGGCGCCCTGCCGGGCGCCGCGAGACGAGGCAGGCGAAAACACTCTGTGACTGTCAGTGCACGCCGGGACAATAGCGGGCGAACCAAGCCGGGAAGGAGTTCTGGACGGTGATCGAGGTGAGCGACCCGGGACAGCTGCCAGTGGACCTGGAGGCCGCGCTGGTGGCCAGGGCGCGAGGAGCGTGGTCGCAGGAGGCCGCGGTGTGGCTGCTGACCGGCAACGGCGGGATGTGGCTGCCGCGCCTGGAAGCGGGTGACTTCGTGAAGTGGATCGGGGACGACCATGCCATGGCATACGTGGACTGGCCAGCCGTCTGGGAGGTTCTGGACGAGATGCCGGAAGCCAACGCCCCGGACCCGCTGCGCACGGGCACCACCACCTCGCAACTGATGGTCCTCCGGATCGCCGGGGCGCTCGACTTCAACGGCTGCCCGGCGGTTCTGGCGCACCAACTGCCCGGCCTGAACGAGCACGACACCCGCAGAGTGCTGCACGCCATGGCCTGGTCCGCGCGAGGCCGCAGCTACGCCGAGGCGCTGGGAGTGCTGACCGCATGAACCGCTATGCCTACGCCGCACCGCCTCCGATCCGGCTTCCGGACTGGCAGCGCAAGACGCTGCGCTTCTACCGCACCGACACCGCCCGGGCCCTGATCGAGACGGCCAAGCTGGAGCAGCGCATGGTCGGGGTCGAGCCGTCCTGGGAGTCGCTCACCGAACGCCGACAGGCCGCCGAGGCCATGGTCGCCGAAGAGACCGCCCGGCTCTCGGCCGCCGAACTGCGCTGGATCGGACCAGGTCTGACCGCCACCGCCCGCGAGTACGCGCTGGCCGACCTCGGCCACGTCTGCATCGACCACGGCTTCCCCGTCCCACCCGGCGCCGAGGAGGACGCCCCGCAGAACCAGGACGGCTTCGCGCTGTTCGCCGAGGCGTACGCGGTGACCGGCGACGGCGGCAAACTGGTCGCCGCCTCGTGGTCGCGCTGGACCCCCGGCGACCGGGACTGGGAATCCAGGTGGCTGTCCTGGGACCAGCACGGCCGGGACACCGCACAGACCGAACTGCTGCGCGATGCCGCACGGGACGGCGGCACGTGGGACGGCGGCTGGTGGCTCACCTTCTACTCGCTGTCCGCCAGGCCGGACGGGCGCCCGCGCGGCAACATCGGCCCGCTGCTGCCGCTGGCCGAACTCGCCCTGCCGGACGGCTGGGAACTGCCGGCCCGGGACCGGCTGGAAGGAGACACCACCCCGTGGCACTACGCCCGGCCGGTGCTGGCCGCCCTGCGCCTGCTGCGCGAACTGCCCCGCGAACGGACCGTCGGCGAGCTTTCCCAGCGCGTCGAGCACGTTGAGGAGAGCGCTGCCCGGCAGCGGGCGGACCGGCGGGCCGGCATCACCGGGCCGCGCCGGGTGTCGGTGATCCACGAGGACGCCCCGCTCCTCGGCCCGGTGCAGCGGCGGCCGGACCGCGTGGTCGTGCCCCGCGGCCCACTCGAGGTGCGCGTCCCGGTACAGAAGTACACCCGCTGCCCCAACCGGGCCGAGCACGGCCCCGGCTGCGAACACCGCGAGGTGAAGGGCTACACCCGCGGCCCCGAGGGAGCACCGCTGTACGACCGCTCTCAACGGGTTCGCGCCGCCGACGCTCGACGGCGACCGATGGAGAACACCGAAGGGTGACTGCGGCTTCCTTCCTTACCCCCGGAGGCGTCCCGCCCCAACGCCGCTCTGCCTTCTTCGCCGGGGACTTCACCGGCGCCCCCCGAGAACCGCACCGTCGCCAACCGCCACCCCCACCAACCGGAGCACGCCGTGATCACCCGCCGAGACGCCAGCAGCATCACCGCCGACGCCGAGAACGCCCTCCTCGCCGCTCACGGACTCATCCCCGCCGACCTGATCGCCGCCGGCACCGAGGCCCGCGTCTACGCCCTCGGCCACGACCAGGTCCTCAAGGTCTACGCCGACCCCGACCAGCTCGGTGCGCTGGAGACCATCGCCGACCTCTACCGGCGCTTCGACCGCACCAGCGTCCCCTTCGCCCTGCCCGAGATCCAGAGCATCGAGCAGCACGGCCCCCTGCTGGCCGTCACCGAGACCCGCCTGCCCGGCACCCCGATGGGCGACGCCCTCGACCTCACCGACCCGGCCACCGAAGCCGTGTACCTGGCCGCCGTCCGCGACTTCACCGGCCTGCGCCTGACCACCCCGCTCGACCGGCGCATGCTCCTCGACCCCGACCCGGCCCACCAGGGCGAGGACTGGCACGCCTTCCTGCGCCGCCTCCTCGCCCAGAAGCTCCCCAAGGTCCTCCCCGACCTACGCCGCGACGTCCCGGCCGTCGACCACATCACCGACCGGCTCACCGCGCGGCTCACCCGCCCCTACACCGGCCCCGAAGGCGTCATCCACGGCGACCTCTACCCGGACAACATCCTCGTCGCCGACAGCAAGGTCTCCGCCGTCATCGACCTCGGCACCTTCACCCTGCTCGGAGACCCGCTCTACGACCTCGCCGGTGCCTGCGCCTACTACCGGATGTACGACGAAGACCGCGTCGACGTCCGAAACCGCCTGCTGGCCGCCGCCGCCCAGGACCTCCCCGCCAGCCGGCGCGACGACCTCGCCGACTACCTGAACCTGATCGCCCTGCTCAGCTGCGACCTCTACCCCGAGCAGGACAAGCACATCCGGTCCACCGGCCACTACGACTGGGCCGCCGATGTCCTCAACGCCCCCGCCGACTGGAAGGGCCGATGACCTTCCTGTCCGAACCTGACCCGGAGCGCGGAAACCGGCTCCCGCCGGGGGAGTTCCTGTGGGCGGGAGCCTCAGCGGGTCGATCACCAGGTCTCGACAATCCATGTGCACGCGATGGGTTGCCCGTGCCACGCTCGTGCGATGGGCCACTACCCCTGGCTGAAGATCGCGGGCTGCGCGATCATCGCCGGCACCGACGACCTCCTCGCGCTGTTCACCGAATCCGAGCGGCAGCACCTGCCGTACCCGGAGCAGGAGGACGAGGACACCGACTGGTGGTTCGGCTACCGCTCCACGCCGCGGGCCCTGCGCGACCGCCTACAGGCACAGGGCATGACTTCTGACCAGGCCCGCTACGACCTCGAGCAGGAACTCGCCCGCTGGAGCCGGCCCGACCCCGGCCCGCCGGACGGTTGGACGGGACCCGTACCCAGCACCGAGGACGTCCTGGAGAAGATCACGACGAGCATCGCGCTCCCGTACGACCTTCAGGCCGCGCTGCGGGACGACGGCATGCTGGACACCGTCTTCCTCCGGATGAGCGAGCGTACGGTGCTGCGCCTGCTGGTCGATCGAGCTCCCGAGACCGCGGTAGTAGACCTGGATCTGAGCCAGCTGACAGGCGGCTGCTGCTTCCCGTACGACATGGACAAGGCCCGCGCCGCCGACGCCCGCGCCGAGCAACTGGCAGTTGGCCGCGAGCTCAGCCCGCTGCTGGTACTGACGGAGGGAGCCACCGACGCCCGGCTCCTGACCAAAGCGATGCGCGTGACCCACCCGCACCTGTCCGGCTTCGTCAGCTTCCTCGACTTCGACCTGCCGGCCTCCGGGCGCCCCGAGGGCGGCGTGAGCGCCCTGGCCAAGACCACCACGACGTTCATCGCCGCCGGGGTGGCCAACCGCTTCATTGCCTTGGCCGACAACGACCTCCCGGCCCACCAGGCCCTGGCCAAGCTCAAGGCGAAGGGCGTGCCCGGCCACTGCCGCATCCTCCACTACCCGTCTCTGCCGCTGCTGGCCTCCTACCCCACCCTTCCTCCCGGCGCGAGCGCCCCCGTTCCCGCTGACGTCAACGGCGTTGCCGGGACGCTGGAGCTGTACCTGGGCCGTGACATTCTCACCGGCCCCGGCGGCCAGCTGGTGCCGCTGCCGCTCAACGCCGCCGGTGCCGGCGGATTCCCCTCGAAGAGCAAGAAGGCCATGCAGGACAGGTTCGAGAGAAAGTGCGACGTCGCGCTGGCTGCCCCTCCCGGAACGGACCCCGAAGGCGACTGGAGCGCCGTGCACGCCATCATCGACATGATCCTTCACGCCTTCGACCGGCGCCAGGCCTGACTCAGGCCCCCGACCGTCCCCTGATTCTTGACCAGTAAGGAGGAGTCAGGTGGTGGTACGGGGCATACGCAGTGCGGACGGGGTCGGGCGCCCGATCGGCAGAATGCCGACCACGATGAGCCGGGGTACCTCGGTGGCGCTGCGCGCGTGGCGGATGATCCAGACGCTGTCCTCAACGCTCCGGTAGCCGCTGGCGTGGCCGCTGTCGTCCCCGACCAGGAGCACGCCGAAGGGAGGGCCGGTGGCGGTGTAGTTGGCGGCCTGCGCGATGTAGCTCTTCTCGATGCGTTCGCGGGTCCATCTGGTGTCGCGGCGTTTGACCTCGGCGACGAAGCGGCTGCCGGGTTCGGGGGTGTAGGTAACGTCGGTGCGTCCGCTGGCGACGTCGATGAGTTCGCGCTGCACGGTGCCGGGGGTGAGTGTGCCGGCGAGGTGCTGGTGGAGGTCGTCCTGGACGTGCTTCTCATCCCAGTGGTCGGGGCTGCCGTCGGGCTTCTTGTCGGGGCAGGGGCCGAGGTAGGCGGTGCGGGCGCCGTAGTAGTCGGCCTGGGCGTCGAAGCGGTCGTAGAGGAACCGCAGGAACTGCTCCAGCAGGGTGGTGAAGTAGGAGCTGTCGCGCTGCGTCCAGGCGGGGCTGGTGGCCAGCTCCTCGAGCAGGGATTCCAGGTGGGCGTCGAAGCGGGCGTTGCCGGTGGGGGTGTAGCCCTTGGCCTGCTGCTGCAAGAGCTGCTCGATCTGATCCAGGAGCTGCGGGTCGAGGTCGTCCCGCAGTCCCGGGGCGTCAGCCTGGAAGAGCCCGGCGAGCGTGGGGCGGCCCTCCAGGGCTTTTCCCGGCATCACCTGCCCGGTTGACGGTGCTGCCCGTCGCTGGGCTTGGACGACCTCGTACAGCGCCCGTGCGTCGGGGGAGTCGGTGAACTGCGGGTCGGTGGTGAAGGCCTGTTCGAGGTGGTGCAGCAGGCCGTCGCTGCGTACGAACGCGGCCTCCACCGGTGGGCTCACCAGTGCCGTCAGGCCGCCGGATCCGTCGGCCCGGGTAGTGTGGATGCTGCGGCTGGCGACGTAGACGTCCAGCAGGTCGCCGAGGGTGCCGGCCGGGTCGTACCAGCTGGGTTGGTCCAGGTGGGTGCGGGCGGTCTGGAGCGAGGTGACGAGCCGGGACCAGGCGCTCTGCGCAAGTCCGCGGGCGCTGAGCCAGTCCAGCCGGTGCATGCCGCGGGTCCACTCGGTCAGCAGCGTGGTCGTGGCATCCAGTTGGGCGGCGGCCTGGGCCAGGCGCTGCTCGGCGGGTGCGGCTGTCGTGGGCTGCTGGTCGAGTTCACCGAAGGCGAGGACCGCGTCGACGGCCGCGGCGTGGGCGCGGGCGTCGAGTCGGGCCTCGTGGGTGCGGTCGAGGTCCTTGAATCGCATCAGGGCCCGGCGCAGATGGTCTTCGACGGCCGAGCGGTCGGATGCCTCCAGCGCGCTGCGCATGTCCGCGACGGCCAGTTCGAAGGTGGCGTCGGCCCGGGTGCCCGCAGGGAGATCGGTCTGGTTCTCCAGTGCGCTCAGGACATCGAGCAGGGCGTCGTCGCCGAAGTGGTCGTGGGCGACGCCGACCAGGATCGGCAGGCGCTCCAGGGCCTCGGACGGCTCGTCCCCGGTGATCTCGGCGAGCAACGCCATGAGGCGGTGCGGGGTGGCCGTCTGCGCGACGGCCAGGCGCAGCAGTCCGGCGACGGCCGGCTGGGCGAGGGCGGCGTCGGCGTCGCCGGCGAGCGCGGCCTCCACGTGTGCGGCAAGGTCCCGGACGGTGCGGGTGCCGAGGCGGGTGGCGAGCGCCGGGTGGGCGCACACCACGTCGATCGCGTCGGCCAGGACCCAGGCGGCCTGGGGGTTCCGCAGTCCCTGGGCCGCGGCGTCAAGCAACTGCCGGGCCTGGTCACCGTCCACGGTGTCGAGGTCGCGGCCGAGTGCCGTGAGCAGATAGGGCAGGAGTGGACCGGCAGCGAGTTGGTCGGCCTCCGCGATCACCGCCTCGGCACCGCCGAGGTCCGCGATCGAGGGCCCGGCGTCCAGCTCGTCATCGGTTGCGTGGCTGGCCCAGGCCTGGAGCGTCTGGTCCACGCTTGGGGCCACGGTCCTCTCCTTGTCGCCGACCGGTTCGGGAACGAGCAGCTTAGAACAGGTGTTCACCATCGCTGGTGATGAGGTGGCCCTTCGGCAAGGCGTCGACGAGCTCGGGCTGCGCCGTGGTGAGAACGACCTGCAGCTCGGGAAGTTCTGCGGCGATGGCCTGCAGCTCGGCGATCAGGGTGCGGGCTGGCACCTCGGTGACCTCTTCGGCGGCGACCGAGTCGATCAGAAGGAGGCCGGGGTGCGTGGCCACGCCGCGGTCAGCACTCACCCGCAGAAGCGCGATGACGGTCGCGATCCGCATGCGGAGCCGGTCGCCGCGGCTGAGCCTCTTGAACGCGGTCTTCACCCCGGCCTTGACGGCGTTGACCTTGCCGGCGCGGTCGAGTTTGACGCTGTCGAGGTTCTGCACGCCGAACCGTGTGGCGAGCTCGACGATTGCTTCGTTCATCGCCGGGAACAGCTGCTTCGCCGCAGCGTCGACGGCCGCGCGGACAGCTTCCTCGGTGGCGGCCAGGACCTGGGCGGACACCGGGACCGGTGGAGCCGGGGGCGTCGATCCGGTCGCCTCGAGCCGTCCGCGGAGCTCGGCCGCCCGGATCTCCAGGTCACGCAGCTGGTCGTGGGCCTGCGAGGTGGCAAGCCCCTGCTCCAGTCCGGCCGCCGCCTCGCGATGGTCGGCCAGAGCGCTCTGCACCGCCTCCATCGCCCTCCCCCGCCGGTCGGTTGCCTCCCTCTCGGCATCTTGGGCTTGCTCCAGGGTCTGCTCCAGCTCCGCCAGCAGCGCTTCGGCGGTCTCCGGGTCGACCTCGGGCAGCGGCCGCGTGCACACCGCACAGTTCGCCTGCTCACGCTCCTCGCTGCGCCGCCCACTGCCCAGCGGCTCCTCACACCGCGGACAGCACACCGGGTCCAGCCGTCCCAGGACTCGCCGGGCCTGCCACGTCTCCCGGGCATCCAGTAGCCCCTGCTCCGCGCGCATCCGGGCGGCGGACACCTCCGTGAGCGTCTGCTCGGCGTCCTCCAACAGCGCCCGCATGCCGCGCAGCTCCGTCGCAGCCTGGTCGGCGGCCCGCAGGAGCGGGGAGATGTCTTGGGTAGCCGCCCGGCGCCCCGCCTCGATCTGCCCAGTCACGTCGGCGAGTTCGGTCTGCCACGCCTCGCGCTCGGTCCGTCGGGCTTCCGCGTCCCCTTCCGCCCGGCGCTGCCCCTGGGTGATCGTCTTCTTCTCCCGCTTCCCGGCGACGGACAGCTGGGTGAGGGCCGTGCTGTACGGGATGTCGACGAACAGCTCCATGAGCCGCCCGGGCAGGCCACCGGCAACATCGCCGAGCAGGATCTCGTCCCCACCGGGATTGAGGTAGCAGGCCCCGAAGTACGACGCCCACCCGTGGACCTGCGGTGCCCCCTCGCCGTCGGCTCCGCCGGTCACCTGCCACAGGTTGGTGTGCTCCATACGCAGCGCGTCCAGGAAGAACTCACCGATACACCGGCTCACCTCCTCGTTGCCGGACGTTGTCGCCAGCAGACGAAGCGCTTCGTCGTCCGCGGCAAGCAGCTGGTCGACGGACTTCCCGGCGAGGATCCGGCCCCGCAACTGGGGGTGCGGCTGGTCATCGACGTCCAAGACAATGCGGATCGCTCGGCCCGCCACGGCGATGTCCACGCTCAGATGCCGCAGCCACGAGCGGACATCGGGCGGCAGATCGCGCGGCCCGCCGCGCAACGGGAAGACGAGGAACTCCAGCAGGCTGGTCTTCCCGGCGCTGTTGTCCGGGTGGACGATCGCCCACACCCCTGGAGTGAAGGGCTGCTCCACGGTGAAGTCGTCGCCCGAGTGCTTCGTGCCGCTGGCGCGCAGCCGGAGGATGCGCAGCCGCCGGTCGGCGGCAGTCGGGCTCTTCAGGGTGATGTTCGCCTCGGCCAGAGTCCGCTCGACCTGCACCGGCGTCAGCCCCAGCTTCTCCGCGACCTCCTTCAGGATGTCGCCGGCGCTCGGGGCGACGGTCAGGTCCTTCGCGTCGGAGCGGGCCGGGCCGGGCGCGGTCATGAAGCCTCCTGGTCAGTGTCGCCCGTGGCTCCCGGGCCTGGTGCCGCTTGAAGTTCGCGCAGCCGCTCACGGGCCTGCTCGGTGATGGGCCCGATGTGCTGGCCCCAGGGGGTGTCGGCGTAGTCCCGCAGCAGGTACTGCCGGTCCTTTAGCTGTGTGCCACCGAGACCGTCGACCAGGTCCACGACCAGGCGGGTGCGCTCGACGTACCAGGCCAGCGCGGGCGCCTCGGCGACCATCGACTGCACCACCTGCCGGCCCCGCTCAAGCAGGAAGTAGATGTGCTCCACCACGCGCTCACGCCCGAGGACTTGCGTCTTGCGCAGCAGCCCCCGTTCCACCAGCGGCGCCAGAGCGTCATCGAGCTCCTCGAAGGCGCCGTACTTGTAACGCAGCATCGGGAAGCGCCGCAGATCCGGTTCCTCCGACTCCAGAATCTCTGCGGCAAGCTCCAGCAGCCGAGGAACGTCCGGAGCGGCCACGTACTCGTTCATCAGCTCGTAGGCCAGGTAGTCCGGATTGCGGACCCAGAAGTCGAGCTTCTGCAGCCGCACCTGGGTGTGGACCACCCCGACGGTCGCCGGCGGCACCGACTCGCCTTCGGCCGCCGACTTTGCGGCGGCGTCGATCAGCAACAGCAGCCGCACCGAATCCTGCCAACGAGTGGCCCGACGTACTCCTATGGATCCGACCATCACGCTCCTCTGGATCGGTACACACCCGCGGCCCTGAACGACATCCTGACAGCGTGTTGAGGTGAGTGGGGAGAAGTCGGCGTGAATCGGCGTACCAAAGTCGCGCCGGTCGCCAGCGCCTGACCAGCGGGCTAACTGGTCCAGGTCTTGATCTGGGCGGCGACTTCGCGTACTGGGAGTCCGTCACGGGCGGCGCGGGCCAGCGGGAGCACGGTGTCGAGGCCGGGGCTGACCGGCAGCCCGCATGCGGCCAGGTAAGCGGCGGTCACGGTGGCCGCGAACAACAGGCTGCGGACCTCCAGACTCGGCTGCCGGGCCAGCTCGCACAACAGCGCCGCGGCCTTGTGGTGCGGCTCGGGGTAAACCTCCTGCCCCAGGATCTCCGCACGGTGCCGGGCCTCGGCCGCGACCGGCACGCCGTAGTCGACGACCTGGGGATCCCCCGGGATCTGCTGCGCCACTGCCAGGATCCATGCGAGGTCGACTTTCAGGTTCACGCGGCGTCCCTCGGCGCGTCCTTCGGCAGCCCGTCCGGGAGTCCCGGGTACCGGTCCTCCCCGAGCTCCGCCTCGAACCGCTCCGCGTAGGAGGCCAGGAAGCCGGCGGCGCCAGCCATGAACGCCGACCGGGACTCGTTTACGTCCTGCTCGATCAGATCGGCGACGTACCCCTGCAGGCTCAGCCCGCGGCGCTTCGCCCGCTCCTCGGCTGCCGCCCGCACAGTGTCGTCCAGCCGGATGTTGGTCTGCTTACTCATATCTCCAGCATAGCTAGCAGCCGATACCAAGTACTAGCATTGGCGGAGCGTGCCCGCCAAGGGCGAGCTGGGTGCAGCCCACACGGGCGCGATGGAGCGACCGGGTCGCTCACCACTCACGGACATCCCGTAGCGGATCGCACCGGGTCAGCACCCGTATTCGTCGAGCGTTCGACGGGCGATCATGCTGGTCGACGAAGTCCTCACCGCCGGCTCTCAGCCAGCACGTCCCACTGCGCCTCCTCGTCTCCGGCGCCGCCGAGGGCCGAGGCCCTCGGCGGCGTGCCCTGGCACAACTGGTGGGCCGAGCAGCGCCGATCTCCTGCACTCGCGTTGGCCGGGCCGGAGCCCTGTCCCGCTGGGCCTTGCCACCCTGCTGGCTACGCTGGTGTCCCGGCCACACCAGGCCAGCGCGTTCTGCTGAGAGGAACCCCATGGAGAAGCCCCTCGTCATCGTCCGAGACGAGTGCTGGGAACTGATGGAGGCCAGCGAGAGCAGGACCACCCCGGAAGCCGACGCCGCTCACCACAGCATCGGCAAGGAAGAGATCTTGAAGGACCTCATCCTCCAGACCCGCAACGAACTGCCGCCCCGCCCCGTCATCGGCTAGATCCCCCGCACCTGGCGGGTACACCCTGCCTCCTGTTCGGTCCGCGGGCCGGCCGCCAGCACCTGCCCTCGGCAATCTGTCAGGCCGGCCGGCCGACCCACGCCTCGTGCGCCGCCGCGACGAAGTCGTTCTCGCGAAGGCGGCCCCGCAGAATCCCGACGCGGGTCCGCCCCTCCAACACCTGCAAACCGCTTCCCGAAGAGTCCAGCAGCCTCCGGTCTAGCAGTAGCGGCGGACGCTTCCATGTCCCGTGGTCCCGCCACATCTCCGCCACCCCGACGTGGATGCCCGAGTTGCGCACGCGAACGTAGTGGCCCGGGTCGAGGGCGAACTGCTCGATGCAGCCCGCCTCGGACCGACCAGTCGGCATCGTGCTCAGCTCTGCGGATGTGACCGTTTCGAGCGTCCACACGATCGTGGTGAGGTCGACGTGCCCGTAGTCACGGTGGAAGGGACCGTGGTCACCGTGGTCGTAGAGAAACTGCTCGACGACGTCGGCCGGCCACTGGAGCGAGGCGATCATGAGGTCGGCGCGGAAGGCGTCGAAGCTCAGGCCGAGGCCGGCTCGGCGGCGGCGCATCATGTCGCGGAGATCGGTCAGCTTCACGGCTCTACCGTAGGACGTGCACCCCTGGCCGTGGCCTGCGCCGCCCTTGTCGCAACTCTGGATTTCGATGATCGTCAGGGCGTCTGAACGAGCGGGGTCAAGACGCCGAGCCGATGCTCTTCCGGCTCGGCATGCGGGACACCATCAGCCCCCAGGAACAGGTAGAAGTACTGCGTCGTCAGTGGCTTCGGAGTCAAGGTCCCGCCCCCGGCGGTACCACTCAGGGCCCCCGCAGAGTAGAAGTGCGGCAGCCAACCAGGGCCCACGATCGCCTGGACCCATGCCTTCGCCTCCTCCAGATCAACGGGCAGACGAGTACGGAGCTTCTTGTGGTGCGCGGCGAACGAGAGCGTCAGCACAGCCCCCTCCCGGCCGGTCCCCTCAAGGAGCGTGGCCTGGTCGGTGACGTCCCCAACAACGCTGAGGACGGCGTGCTGGTTGGTCACCGAGCGCACCGGCCCGAAGCGACGCGGCATTACGCGCCCCTCCGAGCGCAGCTGCTCCAGCACGGCTTCGGGCAGCACGGAGGCCAGACCGCTATCGGCCGGCTCCGTAGAGAACAGGCTCCGGCGAAAGAGTCTGAGCTCTTCCTCGTGCTTCCGGAGCACTGTACGAATATCGACATACATAGTGCATACGGTACAAGCTGCCTGTCGTCGCCCAAGCGCGCCCGCCGGCCGGCCGCCTCAGGTTGTTGCGCATGTTCACCAGCCGCTCCGCCACCGCGCGGGCCGGCTCCAGGCGGGATCAGTCGGACAGACGTCCCAGCAGGGCGCCCTGGCCGGACTGGAGGATGTGTGCGGCCTCCAGCGGAATCCAGAAGCACTCGAAGTGAGTGGGATCCTGGTCGCCGTCGTGGTCCTCCTGGCTCATCCACCGCTCCGGGGTGGGCTCGGTGAGCTCCAGGTGGAAGACGTGCCGGCGCTGGATCTCGAACCGGTACGGGGTGATGTCGTACTCAGTCTCGCCGAGCTTGCGCACGATCTTGAAGTCGTTCAGGCCGGTCTCCTCCCGGGCCTCCCGCAGTGCGGCGGCCTCCGGAGTCTCCCCGGGGCGAATACTGCCGGCCGGGACCTGGATGCCGACCTCCTCGTAGCTGTAGTCGGTGTGGCGGAACACCAGCAGTCGGCCGTCGCGCACGACGTAGACGAGCACCTTCTCCTTGGTGGCTTTCTCGGGCATCGAAGCAACCTCCACGCGGTCGGGAATGATCGTCTAGAGCATGCGGGAGCGCGGCTCCAGCCCTTCGTCCTGGTCCATGGAGCGGGCCGGGAAAGCCATGAGTCTAGGCCCCCTGAGTGACCGCCAACTTCCCTTCGCCCGCCCCGGTTCCGCCCTGTCTGCCCGCCCCTCCGTCGCCTCCGTCGTCGCCGTCGCCTCCGGCCGCGCTTCCGCCCGTCCCGGCCCCGCCCCGTCTGCTCGCCCGTCCCGGCCCGCCCCGGCCGCGTCCCGGTCCCGCCCCGACCCCGCCGCCCCGTCCGTCCGGCCCCGGCCCGCCGCCCGCCGCGCCGGGCCGCCGACGCCTCGGGCCTCCGGCCGCGCTTCCGCCCGTCGCGCCCGTCGCGCCCGTCGCCGCGCCGCCCCGCTGTCCCCGCCCGGTCTCCGGCCCCGGGCCGCCCCCCCGCGCCCGTCCGGCCTCCGGAGGGGTGCACCGCAGTGCCGCGCCCGCCGGGGGCCGCCCGCGCGTCCGCTCCCGCCGGTCGCCCCGCCGTCCCGCCCCGCCCGGGTCTCCGGGCCTGCGCCCGCCCCGGCCGGTGTCCCCGCCCCGCCCGGTGGTTCCGGCCGTGTGACGTCACTCGTTCTCGTTACAACATTCCGCACCTGGGGTTGTACCGGTGTGGCTAGACTGACGCCCAGCGTTACACCTTCTGTGGGTGTGGGGCGGCTTGCTGTCCGGGCCGTGCTGCGCCCTGGGGTGGTGCCGGGCTGCTCCCGTTGGTCCTGGCGGTGCCGGTGGTCACGGGCGGGGCCCGTCCGGCGTCCGGGGCGTCCGGTCGTCGTGGTCGTCCGGGTTCCGGCCGTCGCCGTGCCGGGCCTGGCCGTTGCTGCCCCGGGCCTGTTCCGGGCCGGTGTGCTTTCGGGCCCCGGCCCCGGCCCCGGGTGTCGGGTTGTCCCCGGGCGTCCTCTGGTCGTCCCTGGGTTGTCTGCGGGTCGTTGTCTCCTCGTGTGCCCTTTCTGTGTCTGGAGTCGTGGTGTCCTCTTCTCGTTCGGGTTCTTCCCGCGCCGCTGCCGGTGGCCGTCGCGGTGATGCCGGTGCGGCGCGCGGTACGGACGGGCTGGCGCCGGTCGCGGGCCCGGCCGGGCCGGACACCGCACCCGCTGCTGCCGGGGCCGGTACGCCCGCGCCCGCCGGCGGTGCGTCCGTTCCGGCCCGTTCCGGCAGCGCCCCGCGCGGGACGGCTTCTTCGCGGCGCCCCGTCCGGTCCGCCGCTGCCTCCGCCGTACCGGCGGTCTCCGCTCCCGCCCCGGCGCCGGGGGCGGCCGGTCACCTCGCCCTTCCCGGCCCGGATGACCCGCTGTGGACCTCGATCCCGCTGGGGCTGCGCCAGAACCTGGCCATGCGCGCCTACCAGCTGGTGAACCCGGCGCGCGGTCACCTGGCCACCCCGGCCGGCCGCAAGCTGAAGTCCGCCCTCGGCGCCGCCGCCCGGGGCAAGATCACCGGAGCGCACTGGCTCGTGCTGCTCACCGCCCCGCGTACCGCGTTCGGCGGCCCGACCAGCCAGCGGGCCGAGCAGGCGTACAAGGCCCTGGAGCAGCTGGTGGCCGACTACCTGCGGCCGGCGCTGGGAGCGGTCGCCCCGGCCGAGTCCGCCGCCGGGGCCGAACTGGCCCAGGCCGCACCGGCCGCACCGGCCGTCCCGGCCGGGCCGCAGCCGGACGCCGCCGTACCCGGCCCGGCCCCGGCGACCGCCACCGACCCGGCCGCTGCCCCCGTCGCCGTGCCGGTGCCGGGCGCCCCGTCCGGCCCCGGCGGGACCACGCCCGCCGTACCCACCGCCCCGCAGACCGACGCGCCCGCCGACCCGGCCCCGCTGCGCCCCGCCCCGGCCCTTGGCGGCGACGCCACCCACTCGGCCGCCCCGGCCCCGGCCTCCTCAACTCCCCTTCCACCCAGCACCGTTGACGCCATCTCGGCCGACCCGGCCGCCCAGGGGACGGCCGCCGCCGTGCCCGGCTCCGGCCCGGAAGCCGCCACCCTCCCGACCCCCACCCCGGCCGGACCGGACCCGGAGACCACTGGCCCGGCGGCCGGAACCCCGACCCCGGTGCCGGCCGGTGACCTGGCCGAGCTCCTGCGCTACGCCGCCCACACGCCCGGGACGATCCTGGCGCTCATCAGCGCGTACACGACCACCGCCCAGACCGCTCTCACCCACGCCCTGGCGCAGGACCTCGAGCCCGCCGGCCTGCCGGCCCTGCAGGTGAACGGCCACGACCGCGCGTCCCTGATCCGCGCCCTGTACGCCCGGCTCGGCCTCGGCCGGCGCCGCCGGCTCCCCGGTCTCGACGAAGCCGAAGGCCTGATCACCGCCGAGCTGCAGCACACCCCCCGCCTGGTCCTCGTCACCACCACCCTCGGGCTGCGCCCGGCCGCGCTCCAGCTGCTGCACCGCCTGTGGGAGCCGAAGCCGTTCCCGCTGGTGCTGGTCGGCGACACCACCCTCGACGGCCTCCTAAGGCGCCACGACCTCGCGGAACTCCACCCCCACATCACCCACCACCGCATCCAGGAGCCCGCCATCACCCCGGCCCCGACCGCCGACACCGCCCCCGACGCGCCGCACCCCGCGCCCGCCGCCCGGGAAGCCGCCACCGTCCCGGCGACGCCCACCCCCGCCGCCGTGCCCGCCCCGCTGCGCCCCGCCCCGGAGACCGGCTCGGAGGCCACCCCGGCGGCCGACGCCGCCGCCGGCCCGAACACGGCCCCCGCGGCCGACGGCCTCCTCCACGACCTGCGCTCCACCGTCGAGCACCGCACCCTGCTGTGCGTCACCGCCCCCGGCCCGGAGTCCGCCGACACCGCGACCACGGCGGTCACCGCCGCCACTCAGCACCTGCCACTGCCCGCCGTCTGGATCCACCCCCGCGGCACCGACGAAGGCGCCCTGATCCGCGCCCTGTACACCGCCCTCGGCCTGGACCACCGCCGACCGCAGCCCCGCGAGCACAGCGCCGCGCTCAAGCTCGTCGCCGCCGCGCTCGACCGCTCCGCCCGCCTGGTGGTCGTGCCCGACGCCCACCGGCTGGCCACCGCCGCGTTGCAGACGCTCTACGGCCTGTGGAAGCCCGGCGGCCCCGAACGCTTCCCCCTGGTCCTGCTGGGCGACGACCGCCTCCACACCGTCCTGGAGCGCCCCAAGCTGGCGATCCTGAAGTCCGTAGCCGGTCACCACCACCTGGCCCCCGCCGAGATCCCGCCCGCCGCCCCGGCCGGACCGCAGCCGGACACCGCCGTACCCGCCGCGGAGACCGGTACGCCCGCGGCGGCCGCCGCCCCGGCCCCGGCCGGTGAACCCGCCGTCCCGGCTGCCGCGCCCGGCGACGGTCTCGCTGCGCCCCGCCCCACCCCGGGCGTCACGGCCCCGGCCGCGCCGACTGCCGAAGACCCGGCGACCATGGCCGCCGGCGCCGAGCCCGCCGCCCTGCGGCCGGCCACCACCCCGGCCGGCGAAGTCCCCACCGAGCCCCCGGCCCCGGCCCCCGCCCTGGTCCTGGCCCCGAGCCCGCAGACCCTCCACCAGGCCCGCAGCACCCTCCCGCAGATGATCACCGCCGCCGGCGAGGGCACCTCCACCCCCCTGACCCGCGGCACCCACCACGCCCTGCTCACCGCCCCCGCCACCGCCACCGCCCTGGGCTGGAACCTCACCACCGCCACCGCCCACGGCACCGCCGACGCCCGCAAGAAGCTCGGAGACCTCATCCAGGACGCCGCCACCGGCCACCCCCAGGTCCTGCGCCGCCACGTCACCCCCCTCGCCGTGCTGCTCCCCGCCACCCCCGACGGCACCCCCCTCCCGCCCGCCACCGGTACACCCGACACGGCGGCAACGACCGCCCACAGCACCGGAGTTGTAACGAAAACCCCGGGCGCCACCCCGGCCTCTCCCGGCGGCCAGCCGGCCCTCACCCCGGCGCCCGCGCCCGTCCCGGCGCCCGCGCCCGTCCCGGCCACCGCCCCCGCCGCAACTGCGCCCCTCGCCCCGGCCGCCCCGAGCGCGCCCGCGTCGTCGACCACCCCGACCCCGGACAACCCGCACGCCCCGGCCAGCACCACCCGGCAGACATCAACCACCCTGCCCAGCACCGGAGTTGATGCACCAGACGACACCCTGTTCCCCACCCCGGCCGACACCACCACTCCGGCCACCCCCGACGCGGCCGCGCTGCTGCCACCGGTCGACCCCGCCGACGTCCTGCCCCTGGCCGACCCGGACGCCCTCCTCCCGCTGGCCGCCACCCCGGCCGCTCCCGCCGGCCAGCCGGCCCCCGCCGCGGTCGAGCCCGTCCCCGCCGCCACCCCCGCCGCCGAGCCGGCCACCTCGAACGCACCCACGCCCGAGCCGGCCGCCGACAAGCCCGCCCTGCAGGACCCCGCACCTGCAGCCACGACCCCGCCAACCGACCAGCCGGCCACCACCGCGGCCCCCGCCCCGCGGCCCCCGCGCCGCCTCGCCCCGCTCGCCGACGCCCTCACCACCGTCCTCACCCCCCAGACCCAGACCCCCGACCAGGACACCGACACCCCGGCCGCCCCGCGCGCCCTGTCCACCGGCATCCGCACCCTCGACGACGCCCTCGGCGGCCTCCAGCCCGGCCGCTTCTACCTCGCCGCCGCGGCCCCCGGCACCGGAGCCAGCCTCCTCGCCACCACCACCGCCCGCACCACCGCCCTCGACCACCACCTCCCCGTCCTCTACGCCGCCTCCGGCCTCACCCGCGCCGACGTCGCCGCCCGCATCGTCGCCGCCCACCTGCCCGTCGACTACCGCCGCCTGCGCACCGGCCACCTCACCCCCACCGAACAGGCCGACGCCACCACCCTCCACCGCGAACTCGCCGCCGCCCGCCTCTACATCGACGACGGCTCCGACCTCACCGCGGCCGCGATCGCCGAGACCGCCGCCGACCTCGCCCCCACCGCCAACGGCGAGCCCGGCCTGGCCCTGGTCGTCGTCGACCGCCTCCAGGCCCTCGACGACCCCCGCCTGCCGCTCTCCGGCCCCCGCCTCACCGACGCCGCCCAGGCCCTGGCCCACCTCGCCCGCACCCACCACGTCCCGGTCCTGGCCATCCTCGACACCGACCACCCCGACCTGGTCACCACCCTCGGCCTCGACACCACCCTCACCCTCCACCCCCACCCCGACGCCCCCACCACCCAACTCCTCGCCACCATCGCCGAGCGCGACCTCGGCACCCAGGCCACCCTCACCCTCACCGCCGACCGCGCCCACGCCCGCCTCACCGACCCCACCCCCTTCAACCCCTACGCCCGCCGGGCGCCGGAGGCGCCCACCACCCCCGCCCCCACGACCCCGGCGCCGGAGGCGCCCACCAACCCACCCACCACAGCGCCGGAGGCGCCCACACAGACCTCCGCCTGGCCCACCGTCGCCGTCCCCGGCCACCCCACCCAGAACACCGCCGCTGCGCCCCAGCCCGACCCCAACTCCGAGGTCACCCCGGCCACCCCGGCCGCCCTGGACACCCCGACGCCCGACCAGCCCCCCGCCCGCCCGCTGCGCCCCACCCAGGCCGCCGCGGCGCGTACGGACGCGCCCAGGCCCGCCCGCGCTGCGGGCGGAGACTACGCGGGCCGGGAGTACGGCTACTTCCTCAACACGATCAGCTCGGTCGTCGACCAGACCCTCCAGGAGCACGGCGGCGACACCGAGGCCGCCATCGCCGCCCTGGAGAAACTGGCAATTCCAAACGGAATGGCCATCTTCGAAGCAACCCGAGTCGGCGGAAATTACGAGCACACCGTCTACCCGGAACGCCTCGAATTCCTCAGCAAGAAAACCCGCGACGGCGCCGACGACATCTGGGAAGGCCGCCACAAGTGGGAAAACGGCCCCCTCCTGGACCAGCTCAAGGCTGGCACCCTCGCCAGCATCGCCGTCGACGTCCTCGACACCAACGCCGCCTACTGCAGCGCCCTGAAGACCCACCTGCCCATCGGCGCCCTGCAGCACGACCCCGACGGCGGCTTCCACTCCAAGCGCTCCGGCATCTACCTCCTGCCCAAGCGCCCCACCTGGGAACACCCGCACCTGCCCGACCCGATCGGCAACCGCCGCGAACAGGGCCCGGTGCTCCTGGACGACGCCACCGTCCGCCTCCTGATCCGCTGCCACAAGCTCGGCCTCGCCGAGGCCCCGAACATCACCCAGTCCTGGACCTCCGGCGCCTCCGAAAACATCACGGAGAAGTTCCGCCGCGTCCTCACCATCGCCCGAGAGAAAGCCATCCTCGACGGCGACGACGTCACCGAGAAATACGTCAAGGCCATCTATGCCAAGTTCGTCTCCACCATCGGCGAATCATCATTCAACCGCGATCTCCGCCGACCTGACTGGATGCACATCATCCGCAGCCAGGCATTCGCCAACCTCTGGTACAAGGCACTCCGCGCCCACGAACACGGCCTTACCATCGTCCGACTCCGCGGCACTGATGAACTCCACATCACCGGCGGAGAATGGCGAAAGGCCAAGGGCGGCATCTTCGAAGAAGGCCGACTCACCAAGCAGCTGAAGCTCAAGGACCAGTACACCATCAACGCGAAGGCCGCCTAATGTCGACCGACGGCTGGAAGAACTTCGGCAAATACGGCGCCAACCTCGACCCCGAAAACCGCCACGGGAAAATCGTCCTCGGCCGCGCCCTCGAAGACGCCCTGGAACGGATGATCATCGACGGCGGAATCAAGTCCCCCGTCACCACCCGCCGCGGCCTGATGGCCCGGATGAACTACCTCACCAACACCCAAGGCGGCGCCCAGGCCATGGCCGACGCCGGCATCACCGCCGTCCCCAAGACCATCAACGCCTGGACCAAGGGCACCCAGAACCCCCTGCCCGCCAACGTGGAGGCCATCGACACCGCCTACTGGAACCTCCGCGCCCACAACGTC
This sequence comes from Streptomyces sp. NPDC048659, assembly GCF_040650575.1. Taxonomy (NCBI): domain Bacteria; kingdom Bacillati; phylum Actinomycetota; class Actinomycetes; order Kitasatosporales; family Streptomycetaceae; genus Streptomyces; species Streptomyces sp. NPDC048659. Next base: position 192,672 of record NZ_JBEZHM010000009.1, read on the forward strand.
CTCAACAACCCCGGCGCCTTCAAGCAGCACCTCAACAACGCCGGCAAGGGCACCCGGGTCGAGATCCACCCCATCAACCAGGACGTCGTCCTCGAGCCGCGCCGCCGCGACAACCTGCGCATCCGCATCCTGCAGGTCCGCTACGTCTGGGACGACGCCGTCGACGCCATGGTCGCCGGAGACATCGGCAAGCTCGAGGAGATCTGGGACGACATCATCGCCGACCTCGACTCCGACTGGGGCGCCTACACCTACGTCCGCCACATCGGCCTCGGAGCCTGACCACCCCCACCAGCCGCGCGCCCGCCCCACCGGGCCGCAGCTGCGTCCCCGCCCCAGCTCAGACCAGCACCACCGGGCACAGCAACGCGTACATCTCCCCCCGCAGCTGCGCCTCCGCGATGTCCCAGGGGCCGGTGATGCCGCCGGCCAGGGCGAAGAAGACTCCATGGCGGCGCGCGGTGCGGCGCCAGGCGCGCGAGCTGTTCAGGCCGCCCTCGTAGAAGCAAACGCCAGCCCGGCCGGTCACCGTGAGGACGTCGCCGGCCACGTCCAGGACGGCCGACCAGCCGGCCGCCGGCTCCGCCCAGCCCTCGAAGTCGTCGAACCGCGCCCACCCGCCGGACGCCAGCCCGGCCATGTGCGGATCCGGCCCGCGGCCGCCGGCCGACGCGAACGTCTCGACCCGATGCGAGGCCGCGAAGACCACCTGCGCCCGCCGCGCCTCGACGGCCCACGCCTGCATGCCCAGCGGCCGCAACGGCTCGCTGCCGACGTCGACGGCGTACATCGCGCCGCCGTCCAACGGGGCCCCCTCGTCGCTCACACCCAGACCAACGAGCCCGTCCTCTGGAGGTAACCCAGGCAGCAGATGGCCCGCCCGCTGCGCCCCTCCGGCCAGGGCCCGGAGCTCCACCACCCGGCCGAGCAGGAGCCGGCGGGCCGCCCGCCGGCGGTACCGAGGCCGCGCCTCCGGATGCCCGACCTCCCGAAGGAAATTCCCGGTACAATTCTCGAAACGCCACCGCATGAATCCCCGGTACAACTCAGAGGGAAGACGGAGCATCAGACAGGATTCTCTGACCGTACAATTCTGATACAGGCTCAGGCTGATAGCGTCCGGTACAACTTCCCCCGCCGTAGCGAGAAGTCGTAGGATATGAAGGGCAATCAGCCCGATGCATCTGACCGCCACTCAGGCGCGTTACAGAAAATGCCACTGCTGCCTGTACAAGCTCCAATCCGGCCGCTAGAATTGGCTCAGTGGTTCAGACCACATGACAAGGACAGTAGCTGACTCAGAGTCACAGATTCCCCGCCCAACAACTTGTAACGCAGCGGGGAGCGTGACATACTGGAACCCGGTACACAACAGGGAAGACACCCGAAGGGCATGTACCGAACGAGTCGGCCAGCCCCGGGAGCGAACCCCGGGCGGAGCAACAGAGCCCAAGGGTACAGAAGAAAAGCCCAGGTCAGAGGCATAGAGAACTGAGCCACCGAAGGAAGAGGCCCCTCGGCCGCCGGCTGCGGGCACAAAGGCCGGCCTCCCGAAGAGCACCGCCCGACGGGCGAGAGTTGTACCGCCCACCTCCTCCTAGCCAGCCTGGAGCCACGGAGTGGCGTTACAGCATTCCGTCACGGTAGTGACGGCGCGCCGTGTCCTCCGGACACATGACGCGCCGCACGGCCAGTACGCCAGGAGCGACGGGCGCGAGGGCAGACGGCGGCGGAGCGTGGAGTCGAGCGCCTTCTTG
>NZ_JBEZHM010000010.1:0-191653 GCF_040650575.1 Streptomyces sp. NPDC048659
CGAGGGGGACGAGCAGGGCGGCGGTGAGCGCGGCGGCGGCGGTGCGGCGTCTGGCCGGGGAGAGGGCGAAGGACATGACGGTACGACTCCTTGGGGACGACGTGCGACGGCGTGAACGGGGCGAACGGGGCGAACGGTGGGAACGGCGGTGACGAGCTGTCAGGTGCGGTCGATGTGCACGCTGGTCGACTTCACGCGGGCGGTGGCCCGCATGCCGACCTCCAGTCCCAGCTCCTCGACGGCCTCCCGGGTGAGGAGGGACACCAGGCGGTGCGGCCCGGCCTGGATGGTCACCTGGGCCGCGATGTCACCGAGCTTGATCGCGGTGACGATCCCCGGGAACGCGTTGCGCGCCGACGTGTACGAGACGTCCTCGCCGTCGCCCTGGGCGAGCTCGGCGGAGAACGCGGCCAGCGACTTCCCGTCGATCACGCGCCGGCCGCTCTCGTCGCGGTGCGTCGCGACCCGGCCCGCGTCGGCCCAGCGCCGCGCGGTGTCCGGGCTGACGCCCAGCAGACGCGCGGCCTGCCCGATGGTGTAGGACTGCATGTTCGATACCGTAGGGCGCTCGGCCTCGCATCTGCAAGAAAGCCGTACGAGCCTCCATGGCGGATGCGAGCGCGCTTGGAGGAAGCGACGAGCCCCGCGGCCGTCAGGGCGTCGCACGGACGATGACCAGGGAACCCTCGTACGTGGGCCGGGTGCGCAGGTGCCCGTGGCGCGCGTCCCACGCCCCGGAGCGCAGGTCGTCGGTGAGCTTCCGGTCGAAGCGCTCCCGGGCGTCGTCGTCGATGAAGCTCCAGGCCGAACACGCCTGGCGGGCCGCCGGGTCGAGCAGCATCTCGGGGCGCCCGAAGTACGCCTCGTTGAAGCCGTCGGTGCAGTCGAGCGGGATCGGCACGCGCCGGGTCTCCACCGTGCCGCCGAGGGCGGCGGCCATGGTCGCGAGCGGCGGGTGGCGGCGGGCCTCGGCGTCCAGGACCTCGGGGGCGTACGCGTACAGCCAGAAGTCGCGGACGAGCAGCGGGTCGCAGGTCAGGACCACGACCGGGCCCCGGGTCACCCGGCGCAGCTCGCGCAGCCCGGCGGTGACGTCGCTCCACTGGTGGACGCTGAAGAGGGTCATCGCCCCGTCGAAGGTGTCGTCCGGGAACGGCAGGTCCTCGGCGACCGCGTCCACCGCCCGCGCGAGCCGGACCGGGCGCCGGGCGCGCATCGACTCCGAGGGCTCGACGGGTGTGATGCGCCCGGCCGCCGTCTCGTACGAACCGGCCCCGGCGCCCACGTTGACGACGCTCCGGGCCCCGCCGAGCGCCTCCGCGATGGCCTGCGCGATCCGGTCGTCGGGGCGGCGGCGGGAGGAGCGGTCCGGGCCGACGGGGCCGTGGGCGGCGCGGCCGACACCGCCGGCGCCGCCGTCCTCGGTGCGTACCTGCATGGTCCTACCTCGCCTTGGGAGCGGAAACGGGGCCGCGCGACCGCCGGAGGCGCCGGGTCGCGGGTGCGGGACGGCGCCCCACGGAAGCATCGTGCATCCACGAGGGGAGATACGGAAGACGCTTCGCAGATGCCTGGCGAATCACCTGTGAGACTCACAGATGCGAGTTCGGACGAAATGCCGACCGCTGTCCGGCCGGAGGGGAGGGCGATGGGTACAGTGGATCATCCACGAGGGCCACAGGTGCGAGGTGTGCGGTGCGAGGTGACGCCCTTCCCCCGGGGCAGCGCGAGGCCAGGGGATGGCCCCTGTCCCACTACGGGCCGGTGCCCCGCTTCCGCCCGGAGCGCTGGAACCTCCAGGTCTTCGGCGCCACGGCGAGCGGCGGGAAGCACTCCTGGACCTTCGACGAGGTGACCGCCCTGCCGACGGCCACGATCACGGCCGACCTGCACTGCGCCTCGGGCACCTCGACCTTCGGCCACGAGTTCTTCGGCGTCCCGGCGGCGGTGCTCCTGGAGCTCGCCCCGCCCGCCCCGGCGGTCACCCATGTGATGGCCTGGGCCGAGTACGGCTACAGCGCCAACCTGCGCCTCGCCGACTTCGCCGCCGAGCGGACGCTGCTGGCCACCCACCACGGCGGCGAGCCCCTCACCGTCGAACACGGCTTCCCGCTGCGGCTGGTCGTGCCGCACCTGTACGGCTACAAGGGGCCGAAGTGGCTGCGCGGGATCGAGTACATGACCCGGGACCGGCGCGGCTTCTGGGAGGAGCGCGGCTACCACAACACCGCCGACCCGTGGGCGGAGCAGCGCTACGCGTACCAGGAGGACGAGCCGGGCTGAGCGGACGGTCTCGGCGGACGGCCTCAGCGGCCGAGCCGGGCGTCCAGCCAGGCGAGGACCTCGGGCGTCACCGGGTCGGTGATGTCGGCGAACTCCTGGTGCTTCTTGAGGAACTTGGCGACGTACGGGCAGACCGGGACGATCCGCATCCCGGAGGCGCGCACGTCGGTCAGCGCCCGCTCGACGAGGATCGAGGCGAGCCCCCGGCCCGCGTACGCCTCGTCGGTCTCGGTGTGGAAGAACACCCGGCGGTCCTCGCGGTCGCGGTAGGCGGTGAGGCCCGCGCGCTCGCCGTCGACGAGGATCTCGTAGCGGTGCCGCTCGTCGACGCGGCGCACGACGGGGGCGGCTGTCGCGGGGGTGGTCTGCTCGGTCATGGCGATTCCTTGTCGGTGGAGGGCGGTGACGGACGGACGTGACGGAGGGGTGCGCCCGGTCAGGCGCGGGGCGGGTTGCGGCGCGGGGTGATCACGGCGTTCGGGAGCGCCGGGGCGGGGAGCCGGTCGCCGGGGTAGCCGGGGACCTCGCCGAAGCGGTCGGAGGCGCGCTCCCACTCCTCGCGGGCCTCGACGACGTCCTGGTGGTCGCGGCCGATGAAGTTCCACCACATGACGATCTCCTCCTCGAACGGCGTCCCGCCGAGCAGCACGGTCCGGGCGGTCCGGGCGGAGTCGTTGACGAGGGTGAGGGCGGTGCGGCCGGGGGCGGCGTAGCCGAGCTCGGCGGGCTTGAGGGCGGCGCCCTCGAAGCGGACGTCCCCCTCGTCGACGAGCAGCCCGTGCTCGAACTCCGGGTCCACCTCCAGCGTGACGGAGGCCCCCGCGTCGAGGAGGACCTCGGCGCCGAGGAGCGGGGTGAAGGTGCCGACGGGGGAGGTGTCGCCGGCCAGGGTGCCGAGGAAGACGCGGAGTTCGGCGCCGTCGACGCGGACGGGCCGGGGCGCGTGGTGCTGGAAGGCGCGCGGGGCGTGGCGGTGCGCCTCGGGCAGGGCCACCCAGAGCTGGACGCCGTGCAGTTCGGTGGTGTCCGGGGTGGAGACCTCGGTGTGGGCGATCCCGTGACCGCCCGTCATGAGGTTGATCTCGCCGGGCCGTACGAAGGCGTGGGTGCCGAGGCTGTCGCGGTGCTCGATCTCCCCGGCGAAGAGCCAGCTGACGGTCGCCAGGCCGGTGTGCGGGTGCGGGGCCACGTCCATGCCGCCCGACTCGGCGACGCGGTCGGGGCCGTAGTGGTCGGCGAAGCACCAGGCGCCGATGAGGGTGCGGGCGCGCTGGGGAAGAGTGCGGCGTACGGTCATCGCGCGGGGGCCGCCGAGCGGGACGTCCCGGGCGGTGAGGACCTGCACCTCGGTCTGCGCCATCTTCTCGGTCCTCTTTCCCGGTTTCCCAGATGTAGTTTCGTTTTCAACAATTATGGGTGATCATAGAGCCGAAGGCAACCCACCACCACGGGCGAAGGAGCACAGGGTGACCGAGACCCCCCAGACCACGACGGCGGCCCCCCGGACGAACGGCCGGATCTACCTCGACAAGCAGAGCCCCGCCGCCTACAAGGCGCTGCTCGGCACCGCCGAGGCCGTCCGCGCCACCGCCGCCGACGCCGGGCTCGACCGGATCCTCGTCGAACTGGTCAACCTGCGGGTGTCCCAGCTCAACGGCTGCGCCTCCTGCCTCGACGTGCACACCAGGGCCGCCCTGCGCGCGGGCGAGACCAGCCGGCGCCTCGGCGTGCTCGCCGCCTGGCGCGACACCGAGCTCTTCACCGGCCGCGAGCGCGCGGCCCTGGCCCTCGCCGAGGCCACCACCCACCCCTCCGACGCCCTCGCCCAGGAACGCGCCTACGCCGAGGCGCGCACCGTGTTCACCGACGACGAGCTCTCGGCCGTGCTGTGGGTGGCCGTCGCCATCAACGCCTTCAACCGCGTCTCCATCCTCAGCAAGCACCCGGTACGCGACACCCCCGCCCGCTGACCCGCTCAGGGGGCCGCGCACACGCCCCCGGCCGCCACGGCCCGCCGCCCCCGGGCACCCGCGCCCACCCCCACGGCCACGGCCGCCGCCCCGTAGGCGGCGGCCGTCCCCCAGGGGCCCGTCGCCGGACCCGCGAGATACGCCACCGCCCCGGCCGCCGCCACGCCCAGCCACTCCCACCGGCCGTCCAGGGCCACCAACGCCACCAGGAGCAGCGCGTACCACGAGTAGCCCGGGGTCAGCAGCAGGAAGGCCGCGCCCGTCGTCACCAGCGCCCCGCTCCAGGGCCGCTCCGGATCCCCGCGCCACCACACCGCCGCCGCGACCGCCGCGATCCCCAGCAGGGCCGCGGGCGCCGCCCACGCGTCCGGCAGCACCAGCCGCAGCAGCGCGTAACGGCCGCCCGCGTCGGCCGAGTCGTACCCCTCCTCCCGCGCGTACCCGCCGAGATAGCCGAGGACGGAACCCTCCGACACCAGGAGGTACGGGACGTACGACAGCGCCACCGTCACCGCCGCCGGCACCAGCACCGCGAGCACCCCCCGGGGCCGCCGCAGCCCGGCCAGCGCGCCCGGCAGGAGCAGGACGGGCAGCAGCTTCGCCGCGACCGCCAGCCCGAGCAGCACCCCGCCGGCGACCCGCCGCCGGGCCACCACCAGCAGGCCGACGACCGCGAACAGCACGGCCAGCACGTCCACATGGGCGTTGTCCACCGCCTCCACCGGCACCGCCGGACACCAGCCCCACAGCGCCGCCCGCCAGACCTCGCCCCGACGGCGCAGGAAACCGGCCAGCACCCCGGTCACCGCGAGCGCGAGCGCCGCGGCCCCGGCCTGCAGCGGCTTGTGCCGCGCGTCCGCCGGCCCGACCGCCTCCACCAGCAGGAACCAGCCCTCGGCGACCGGCGGATAGATCGTCGGCACCGAGGGCCGGTTGATCCGGGTGCAGCCGCCGCCCGGCAGCGGCGACAGCTCCCGCCCGGCCGCACAGGAGGCGGGATCCGGGAACAGCCAGGTGTCCCGCAGCGGCACGAGCGCCGGATCCGCGGGCACATGGTCGTACGGCGAGATCCCGGCGGCCTGCACCCGCCCGTCCCACGCGTACCGGAAGGAATCCGTCGACGTACGCGGCCCCGCCAGCAGCCCCGTCGCCGTCACCGCGACCGCCCCCGCCAGCACCAGCGGCACCACCGCCCGGCCCGGCACCCGGCGCAGCGCCACGACGGCACAGGCGAACAGCGCCCAGGCGGCCGCGTACCCGGCGAGGAAGGCGGTGCCGCCCGAGCTCCCGCGCACCAGCGCGGCGAGGACGGCGACCAGCGCCGCCAGCGGAAGAACGGCCGTGAGCAGAGGGCGGGACATGGACGCAGCGTGCCAGCGGCCGGGCGGGCGGGCCCGCCGACCCGGCGGGGCGTTCGGGTTTCGTAAGGTGTCGGACCGCCCACCGGCCCGCCCGGAGCGGTGTCATGGACGGCATGACCCCCCGCACGTCCGGGCCGCGCCCGCCCGTCCGGCCGGAGTTCCGGCCGCCCTCCTTCACCGGCCGCCTCCACGACGCCCGCACCGCCACCGCCGTCGGCCGCTGGCTCGGCGCCGCGTTCGCCGTCTGCTTCCTCACCGGGCTCGTCAGCCACTACCTCCAGCACCCGCCGGACTGGCTCGCCGGCCGGCTGCCCGCCCGCCCGGTCTGGGGCTACCGGCTCACCCAGGGAGTGCACGTCTCCACCGGGATCGCGGCGATCGTGCTCCTCCTGGTCAAACTGTGGACCGTCTACCCCCGCCTCTTCGTCTGGCCGCCCGTCCGCTCCGTACGGCACGCGCTGGAACGCCTCTCCGTCGCCGTCCTCGTGGCCTCGGCCGTCTTCGAGGTGCTGACCGGACTGCTCAACATCGCCCAGTGGTACCCCTGGCCCTTCGCCTTCGTGCCCGCGCACTTCGCGGTCGCCTGGGTGGCGGCCGGCGCGATCCTCCTGCACATCGCCGTCAAGGCCCCCGAGATCGCCGCCCATTGGGGACGCCGCTCCCCGGGGACGCGGTCGCTCCCCGCCGCCGACGCCGTCGACCGCCGCTCGCTGCTCCTCGGCACCGCCGCCGCGGCCGGGGCGGTCACCCTGACCACCGTCGGACAGTCCCTCACCCCGCTCAAGACCCTCGACCTGCTCGCCCCGCGCCACCCCGACCACGGCCCGCAAGGACTCCCCGTCAACCGGACGGCGGCGGCGGCCGGGGTCTCCGCGGCCGGCCTCGGCGCCTGGCGGCTGGAGGTCGCGGGCCCCCGCCCGTACACCCTCACCCTCGACGAGCTGCGCGCGATGCCGCAGACCGCGGCCGCGCTCCCCATCGCCTGCGTCGAGGGCTGGAGCGTCCAGGCGCACTGGGCCGGGCTCCGGGTGCGCGACCTGGTCGAACGGGCCGGGGGACGGCCCGGGACCGCCGCACTCCGCGTCACCTCGCTCGAAGTGAGCGGCTCCTACCGGGTGATGGAGATGGGCCCGCAGTACGCCGACGACCCGCTGACCCTGCTCGCCCTGACCCTCAACGGGAGCGCCCTCTCCCTCGACCACGGCTTCCCCGCCCGGATCATCGCCCCGAACCGGCCCGGCGTCCTCCAGACCAAGTGGGTCCACCGACTGGAGGTCCTGTGAACCCCCGCGAAGCCGTACGGTACGGGGCCGGGGCCCTGGGCGTCGCCTCGATCGGCCTCGGCCTGTGGCTGCTGACGACCGGACCCGACCCGCTGGGCGTCCTCGTCTGGCTGGCCGGGGCGCTCCTCCTGCACGACGGGGTCATCGCCCCGCTGGTCCTCGCCGCCGGCCTGCTGCTCGCCGCCCGGCGCGACCGCGGCCTGCTGCGCGGCGCGTCGATCGTGGCGGGCACCCTCGTCCTGATCGCCCTGCCCCCGCTGCTGCGCCCCGGCCCGCCCCCGAACCCCTCCGTCCTCCCGCTGCCCTACGCCCGCAACCTGCTCCTGCTGCTCGCGGTCGTGGCCGCGACCACCGCGGCCGTCGCCCTGACCCGACGGCTCCGCGCCCGGCGGGACGCGCGGGAGGAGTGACCGCTCTACGCTGCCGTCATGCGCAGACCGAAACCGCACGAAGTGCCGCCCCCGTACCGACGCTTCGCCGGGCACTGCCACGTCTGCGGCCTGGGCCTCCAGTGGGAGGCGCACAGCCGCACCGCGGTGGTCGACGGCACGGGCGGCACCTCCTGCGAGGAGTCGTTCACGGGCCGGCACGTGCTGATCCCGGCGCGGCGGAGGGGCGGGGGGTGAGGGGGAGGGGGCGGAGGGCTGGGGCGGGGTGAGCCTCGGCCCGGCCTGCGGCTTGGGCCGCGCTTCGGCTCGGTCCGGCCTTTGGGTCGGTCCGGCCCTCGGGTCGGTCCGGTCCTCGGGCTCGGTCCGGCCCTTGGCGCGGCCCGGCCCCCCGGGGCTCAGCCCACTCCTCGGGCTCAGCCCACTCCTCGGGCTCAGCCCGTTCCCCTGGCCCGGCCCGGCCCCGGCTCAGTCTGCCCCCGGCGTCAGCGTCGTGAAGCGGCGGTCCGACACCGACCAGTGGTCCGTGACCCGCCAGCCCGTCGCCGCCGCGTGCCGGGCCAGCGGGCGGGGGCCGACCCGGGCCCAGGGGAACGGGGCGCCCAGGCCGCCCCGGCCGTCGGCGACGCGGACCTCGCAGCGTTCGTCGACGTCGGCGGGCGCGCACTCGGCGACCAGGCGGCCGGAGCGCGACACGACCTGCCGCAGCCGGCGCAGCAGCGCCGCCGGATCGCCGCCGATGCCGATGTTGCCGTCGATCAGCAGCGCCGTGTCCCAGCGGCCCTCCCCGGGCAGCGGCTCGAACACGGACCGGCACAGCGCCGGACCGCCCAGCCGCCCGGCCCGCGCGACCGCCTCCGGGCTCAGGTCGATGCCCAGCGCCGGGCGCCCCTCGGCGGCGAGCGCGGCGACCAGCCGGCCCGGGCCGCAGCCGACGTCCAGGACCGTGCCGCGACAGCGCGCCAGCACCGACCGGTCCGCCAGATCGGGCGCCCGGCACCAGCGTTCCACCTCCAGCGGCAGCAGCCGGCCGTCGTCCCGGCGCAGGAAGAGCGGGCCCCGCCCGGAGCGCAGGGCGGCGCCGTACGGACCGGCGCGCCACGTCGTCGTCGCCGTCACCCGACCGCCCCCGCCACCCGCGCGGTCAACGCGCCGTGCCGCGCCGCGAACCGCGTCCCCGGCGCCTCGGCCGCCACGAACGCGGCGTCCTCGGCCGTGTCCACGTCGCGCAGCACCGGCAGGGTCCCGACCCGCAGCCCGGCCGCGCCCAGCCGGCGCCGCTGGAGGGCGCCCGTGTCGGGGCGCGACATCGGCACGCCGAGCAGCAGGGCGGGATCCGGCGCCGCGAGCCCGAGGGCCCAGAAGCCCCCGTCGGCCGCCGGACCGAACCAGGCGTCGTGCGCCTCCCAGCACAGCGCGGGCGCGAGCAGACCCGGCGTCACCTGCGGGGTGTCCATGCCGATGAGCAGCGCGGGCCCGGGGCACCCCGCGAACGCGGCGGCGAGCCGCGCGTCCAGCCCGCCCGCCGCCTGCGGCACGATCTCGAAGCCCGGCGGCAGCCAGGGCCCCGGCCGCCCGTCGAGCACCAGGACGTGCCGGGCGGCCGGGACGAGGAGCGCGGCGGCGAGGGTGTCGGCGAGCGCCGCCTCGGCCAGCTCCGCCGCCTCCCGGGGGGTGAACGGGGGCGTGAGCCGGGTCTTCACCCGGCCCGGCAGCGGCTGCTTCGCGATGACGAGGAGGTCCGTCACGGGCGGGCACCCCCGGCCACCAGGCCGGCCGGCGCGGGCTCGTCGAGGACCCGGCTCATGTCCCGTACCGCCTGCCAGGTCCCCTTCCAGGTGCCGGTGACCTTCGAACGGCCGGTCCGCGGCAGATACGGGACATCCGTCTCGCGCACCCGCCACCCCGCGTCGGCCGCCCGCACCACCATCTGCAGCGGATAGCCGCTGCGCCGGTCCGAGAGCCCCAGCCCGAGCAGCGCCTCGCGCCGCGCGACCCGCATCGGCCCCAAGTCGCGCAGCCGCAGCCCGGTGCGGCGGCGCAGCAGCAGCGACAGCGCCAGGTTGCCCGCCCGCGCGTGCGGCGGCCAGCTCCCGCGCCCCACCGGGCGGCGCCGCCCGAGCACCAGGTCCGCGGCGCCCTCGGCGACCGGGGCCAGCAGACCGGGCAGCAGCCCGGGGTCGAGCGAGGCGTCGCAGTCGCAGAAGCAGACGAACTCGGCCTCCGCGGCGAGCAGCCCCGCGTGGCAGGCGGCCCCGAAGCCGCGCCGCGGCTCGTGCACCACGGTCGCGCCGAGCTCGGCGGCGAGGGCGGCGGAGCCGTCGGTCGAGCCGTTGTCGACGACGACCGGCCGCCAGCCGGAGGGGATGCGGGCGAGGACCCAGGGCAGCGCCCCGGCCTCGTCGAGACAGGGAAGGACGACATCTACGGTCACGGGTTTCACGGGTCCCACCGTAGGAACCCCGACCCCCCGGAAGGCCGCTTGGGACCTTACGAAACGCGGACATCGCCCCGCACACCGCCCGGCCGGCGGTGACCGGACGCCCGCCCGGGTGCCACGCTGTCCCGCATGAACGAGCACAGCGCACCCCGCCCGGCCGCCCGGATCCTCGTGGTCGACGACGACCCGACCGTGGCCGAGGTGGTCGGCGGCTACCTCGACCGGGCGGGCTTCGCCGTCGCGTTCGCGGCCGACGGCCCCGGGGCGCTGCGCCGGGCCGCCGAGATCCGCCCGGACCTTGTCGTCCTCGACCTGATGCTGCCGGGGCTCGACGGCCTCGACGTCTGCCGGAGGCTGCGGGAGAGCGGCCCCGTACCGGTCATCATGCTCACCGCGCGCGGCGACGAGGAGGACCGGATCACGGGCCTCGAAGTCGGCGCGGACGACTACGTGACCAAGCCGTTCAGCCCCCGCGAGCTGGTGCTGCGGGTGGCGTCCGTGCTCCGGCGCGGTGCGACCGCCGGGGCCGCAGGGGCCGCAGGGACGGGGCCCGCCCTTCCGGAGCGGCTGCGGGCCGGGAACCTGACCGTGGAGCCGGCCACCCGCAGGGCGACCCGGGAAGGCCGTGAACTCCCGCTCACGCTCAGGGAGTTCGACCTCCTCGCGTACCTCCTGGCGCATCCTGGCACGGCCCACACCCGGGAGGAGCTGATGCGCCGCGTCTGGGGCTGGGAGTTCGGCGACCTGTCCACCGTCACCGTCCACGTCCGGCGGCTGCGCGCCAAGATCGAGGACGATCCGGCGGCACCGCGCCTCATCCAGACCGTGTGGGGCGTCGGCTACCGCTTCGAACCGGCCGGGAGCGGGGCCGAAGCCGAGGTCGAGGTCGAGGACGAGGTCGAGGACCGGACCGGGGCCGAGGCCGGTGCCCTGTGAAGGACGTCCTCCTCATCGCCGCCTTCGCGCTCGCCGGAGCCGCCTGCGCGGGCGCGGTCGGCGCGGTCGTGATCCGGCTGGTGCGCCACCGGTCCGTCGCCGTCTCGCTGACCGTCGTCGCGGCCGTCACCGTCACCGCGATGCTGGCCGGCACGCTCGCCGTCGCCCAGGCCATGTTCCTGTCCGGGCACGACCTGTGGGTGGTGACGGTCGTCGCCGCCATGGCCGCGCCGGTCTCCCTGGGCACCGCGCTGCTCCTCGGGCGCTGGGTGGTCGCCCGCAGCCGCGCCCTGACCCACGCGGCCCGCGACTTCGGCGACGGCGGCAGCTTCGCCGCGCCGCGCGGCCCCGCCACCGCCGAACTGGCCGCGCTGACCCGGGAGCTGGCCGCCACCAGCGCGAAACTGGAGGCGTCCCGGCGCCGCGAGCGCTCCCTGGAGGCGTCGCGGCGCGATCTGGTCGCCTGGATCTCGCACGACCTGCGCACCCCGCTCGCCGGGCTGCGGGCCATGGCCGAGGCGCTGGAGGACGGGATGGCCGCCGACCCCGCCCGCTACCACCGCCAGATCCGGACCGAGGTCGAACGGCTCACCACGATGGTCACCGACCTCTTCGAACTCTCCAGGATCCACGCCGGGGCGCTGTCCCTCAGCCCGAGCCGGATGTCGGTGTACGACCTGGTCGGGGACGCGCTGAGCGGCGCCGACCCGCTCGCCAGGGAGCACCAGGTGCGCCTGCTGGGCGGCCGGGTCGAGTCGGTGCCCGTCGAGGTGGACGGCAAGGAGATGACCCGGGTGCTGGCCAACCTCCTGGTCAACGCCATCCGGCACACCCCCGCCGACGGGACGGTGGCCGTGGCGGCCGAACGCCGGGGCGGTGCCGTCGTCGTCTCCGTCACCGACGGCTGCGGCGGGATCCCGGACGAGGACCTGCCCCGGGTCTTCGACACCGGCTGGCGCGGCACCCCGGCCCGCACGCCGCCCTCCGGGGCGGGCCTCGGGCTGGCGATCGTACGCGGCATCGTGGAGGCCCACGCGGGGCGCGCGGAGGTACGGAACGTACCGGGCGGCTGCCGCTTCGAGGTCACGCTGCCGACGGCGGGTTGAACGGGGGCGGGTTGAACGGGGCGGGTCGAACGGGGGCGAGCCGGGAGGCGGCGGGCGGGCAGGCGCCGGGCCGGGAGGCGGCGCGCCGACGCGGCCGGACAGCCCCGCGCCGACGGGCCGCCGTGGGCCGCCGCCCGCCGCCCGCCGCCCGCCGTCGGCTGTCCCCCGGCCGGCGCCCAGCCCACAGCACCGCCCACATCGCCGCCCAGCCGCCCGCCCGGCGCCTCGCGGCTACCCGCCGACCCCCGCCGAAGCCCGCTGCCCGGCCCGCGCGAACTCCGTCATCCCCTCCGCGAAGCCGACCCGGGGCCGCCACCCCAGGGCCTGCCGCAGCCGGGTGGAGTCCGCCGTGATGTGCCGGACGTCGCCGAGCCGGAACTCCCCGGTGACCACCGGCTCCGGGCCACCGCTCGCCGCCGCGAGGGCCGCCGCCATCTCGCCGACCGTACGGGGCTCGCCGGTGCCGGTGTTGTACGCGGTGAGCGCGCCGGGCGGCACGCCGCCGTCCCCGCGCAGGGCCTCCAGCACGACCGCGTTGGCCGCCGCCACGTCCCGCACGTGGACGAAGTCCCGGCGCTGCCCGCCGTCCTCGAAGACCCGGGGCGCCTCGCCTCGGGCGAGCGCGGAGCGGAACAGGGAGGCCACTCCGGCGTACGGGGTGTCCCGGGGCATCCCCGGCCCGTACACGTTGTGGTAGCGCAGCGACACCGCCGTCCCGCCCGTCGTCCGGGCCCAGGCGGCGGCCAGGTGCTCCTGCGCCAGTTTGGTCGTCGCGTACACGTTGCGGGGGTCCGTGGGCGCGTCCTCCGCCACCAGGCCCGGGGCGAGCGGGGCGCCGCAGTCGGGGCAGCGCGGCTCGAAGCGGCCCGCCGTCAGGTCCTCGGGGCGGCGGGGGCCCGGCCGGACGCGACCGTGCCGGGGGCAGCCGTACCGGCCCTCCCCGTACACCACCATCGAACCGGCGAGGACGAGCCGCCGCACCCCGGTCTCCACCATGGCCGCGAGCAGCACGGCGGTGCCGAGGTCGTTGCAGCCCACGTAGCCGGGGGCGTCGGCGAAGTCCTTGCCGAGGCCGACCATCGCGGCCTGGTGGCAGACCGCGTCAGCGCCGCGCAGGGCCGCGCGGACGCTCGCCGCGTCCCGCACGTCCGCGTGCAGGAACTCCGCGTCGGGCGGCTCGGGGGCGACGGGGTGGGCGCTGGGCAGCAGGGCGTCGAGCACGACGGGCTCGTGGCCCGCCCGCCGCAGGGCCCCGACGATGTGCGAGCCGATGAACCCGGCTCCTCCGGTGACGAGTACGCGCATGGGCGCACGCTACGGACCCGCCGGGCCCGGCGCGGCGGTGCGCGCCGGGCCGTAAGACTTCCGTCATACGGGCGGAGGACCGGCCGGGCTCTCGGGGCTCTCCGGGCCCGGGGCGCACACGAGCAGGGTCTTCGCGATCGTGGTGCGGGATTCCAGGGCCGCGTGGGCCGCCGCCGCCTCGGCGAGCGGGTACGTGCGGCCGACGCGGACCCGCAGGTCGCCGTCCCGGACCAGGCGGAGCACGGCGCCGCCGCGGCGCAGCAGTTCCTCGCGGCCCGCGATGTGGTGCTCCAGGTTGGGGCGGGTGACGAACGCGGAGCCGGCTGTGTTCAGGCGCTGGAGGTCGAACGGGGGGACCGGGCCGCCGGACTGGCCGTAGACCGCGAGGACGCCCCTCGGGCGCAGCGCGGCGAGGCTCTCGTCGAAGGTCGGGCCGCCGATCCCGTCGTAGACCGCGGCGGCGCCCGCCCCGCCGCTGTGCCGGCGCACCGCCTCGGTGAGCGCGCCCGGCGTGTAGTCGACCACCTCGGCCGCCCCGGCGGCCCGCGCCGCCGCCGCCTTCGCCGGGGTGGAGGCGGTGCCGACGACCGTGCCGCCGCGCAGCCGGACGAGCTGGGTGAGGAGCGTGCCGACCCCGCCGGCGGCGGCGTGCACGACGACGGTGTCGCCGGGCCGTACCGGGTGGGTGTCGTGGCTGAGGTAGTGGGCGGTCATGCCCTGGAGGAGGGCCGCCGCGGCCGTCTCGGGGGCCAGCCCGGCGGGCACCGGCACCAGCCGGTCGGCGGGCAGGGCGGCGAACTCGGCGTACGCGCCGGGGAGGTTGGCCCAGGCGACCACGTCCCCGACGGCGACCTCGGTGACCCCGGGCCCGAGGGCGACGACCGTGCCGGCGCCCTCCTGGCCCGGCACGTAGGGGAGTTCGCGCGGGTAGACCCCGGACCGGAGGTAGACGTCGACGTAGTTGACCCCGGCGGCGGCGAGCCGGACCAGCGCCTGGCCCGGTCCGGGCGCCGGGCGGTCCACGTCGACGAGCCGCAGCACCTCGGGGCCGCCGGGCCCGCTCACCCGTATCGCTCTCATGGCGGGGATCGTACGCCGGGCGGGCGGCTCAGGCGGCCGTGTCATAGCCGGCCTCCTCGGCCAGGTCGCCGACGATCGGCAGGACCTGGCGGATCTCCCGCTCGTGCCGCAGCCACTTGTCCGGGTCGGGCCTGGTCTGGGTCATCACGACGGGCAGGTCGCGGCGGCCCCAGGACTCGGCGAACGGCAGGTCCACGGCGTCGGCGACGGCCTCCATCGCGGCGACCGGGTCGGACTTGACGTCCTCGTAGCGCAGCAGCACGGAGTTGCCGGTCGGGGCGAGGGCTTCGGCCGCGTCGAGCACGGCCCGGTTGTGGGCCAGCCAGTTGCGGGCGCAGACCTCGGCGAGCGGCAGCCCGGTCCAGTCCCGCCAGCCGGGCGGCAGGCTCAGGTTCCACCACTCCTTGCCCCAGGGGAAGACGTCCGAGTAGCCCTTGATGTCGAGCGGTTCGGGCACCGGGTAGGAGAAGAACATCCGCGGGTTGAGCCAGGCGTCCATGAGGGAGCCGATGCTGGTGCGCGGGTCGCGGACGACGAAGACGTACTTGGCGTCGGGGTACAGGGCCTGGAGGAAGGGGATCCGGAAGCAGGACTGGATGCTCTTCTCCACCAGCCGGATGCCGTCGGCGAGTTCGGCCCCGGTGGGGCGCGGGCCGCGCGGCGGGAAGCAGAACGGGGTGATCTCGTCGAGCTCGCCGCCGTCCCGGGTGGTGGGCGGGCCGACCGGCAGCTCGCCGGGGAAGCGCTCCTGGAGGGCCTTGAGCGGCACGTCGTAGTAGTACGGCTGGGGCCCCTGGGCGCTGATGAAGTCGAGGTAGTCGAGCTTGTCGTCGACGGACCACTCGGCGCCGGGCCGGCGCGCGGCGGCCAGCAGGTCCGCTTCCAGGCGCGCCGCCACCTCGGGGGTCGCGTCGGATGCGTCGAGGGCGTTGGACTCCCAGCCGCGGCGGCTGGGGTGCAGCTCCCCGCGCTCCCAGATCGGCTTGCCCTCGCGGCCGATGCTCCAGACGTGCTCGCTGCGTTCGACGAGGCTGCGGACCAGGCTGGTGCCGGAGCGGGGGTGGCCGACGATGAAGATGGGCTGCTTGAGCATGGCGGAACTCGCCTTCGTGAGGAGGGGAGTGAGGAGGGTGTGAGGAGACGCGTGAGGCGAGGTGTGCCGAGAGGCGTCAGGAGGATGCGAGGATGCGAGGAGGGGCGTGAGGCGGGGGCCGGTCAGGCGGGCCAGCGGGCGGACCGGACGTTCCGGTTGGCCAGCCCTGCGGCGGTGATCAGCGCCTGGACACCGGCGATCACGGCGATCGCGCCGGTGACGCCGAGGAACTGCAGGGTCACGCCGCCGACCAGGGAGCCGAGCGGGGAGCCCGCGCCGATGAGGGTGATGGTGGCGGCGATGGCACGGCCCCGCCGGTGGTCCGGGGTCTGCCGGAAGATCATGATGTCGACGAGGATCTTCAGGGCGGGCAGTCCGAGCGCCGCCAGCGTCAGCATGGCGAAGACCCAGACCGGGCCGAGCGGGAACGCCAGCAGGGCGACCGCGAGGGTGGTGAGCGTGGAGGCGGCGAGCAGCAGCCCGCCGGGGCTGAGCAGCCGGTTGAGCCGGGGCACCAGCACCGAGCCGAGGAGCATGCCGACGGCGGTGCCGGAGAGCGCCAGGCCGATCGTCCCGGCGGAGTGGTCCTGCTGACGCAGGGTCACCATCACCATGAGGATGGCGGCGGTGACGCTGAAGTAGAAGACGCAGACGAGGAGCAGGGCGGAGCGCAGCAGCCGGTCGCCGAGGAGCTCGACCAGCCCGGAGAAGGCCGTGGTGAGCGGGGCGAGGGCACTCTTGCCGCTCTTCTCGGCCTGGTCACCCCGGTCACTTGCCTCACTCCCCTCACTCCCGTCGCTCTCGTCGGGCCGTGGGCTCGCCGGTACCTTGACGGCCAGGGCGCAGAGGAAGGAGATGACGAAGCCGGCGATGGCGGCGAGGAAGGGAAAGGCGCGGGAGACGAGGTAGAGGGCGCCGCCGAGGGGCGGTCCGGCCAGTGCCGCGGCCCCGCTGCGGGCCTCGTCCTGGCTGAGCGCCGCCGTGAGCTGATGGTCCGGCACCACGGCGCGGATCAGCAGCATCCGGGCGGGCGCCCCGAAGGCCGTACCGGCGCCGAGGGCGACCGCGGCCACCATCAGCAGGCCGAAGTCCGCCCAGCCGGCCGCCAGACCGAGCACGATGAACGCGAGGGTGAGGGCGCGGACGGCCTCGGAGACGAGGAGGACGCGGCGCCGGTCCCAGCGGTCGACGAACACGCCGGCCGGAAGTCCGACGAGGAGGGCGGTGCCGATCTGGGCGAAGCCGAACAGGCCGGCCAGGGCCGGGGATCCGGTCAGCGACATGATCAGGAGCGGATAGGCGACCTCGACGGTTTCGAGGCCGAGGTTGGCCGCGGCCGCTCCGATCCACAGAATTTGGAAGCGCCGGTTTCGGCGCAGGGGTGTCGGCGTGGGGAGAGTCGCGCTATCACCCTGATGTAAGCGTTCACTCATGCGTGAACGGTAGCATGGACATGAATGATTCGCTACGAGGAAACGGAGTGGGGCACATGGCCGACGATGCCGAAGCGGTGACGGTCGTCCGCGAGGTGGACGACGTGGAGACGCTCAAGGCCCTGTCCGACCCGCTCAGGCTGGCGATCCTGCGCACGATGATGAGCGACGTGCGCGCCGGGCACCGGGTGAAGGACATCGCCCGGCTGCTCGACCAGCCGCCCACCCGGCTCTACCGGCACATCAAGGTGCTGGAGGCGGCGGGCCTGATCAAGGTGGCGCAGACCCGGATGGTCTCGGGGATCCAGGAGAGCCAGTACCAGGTCGCGCAGTTCGCGCTGCGGCTGAGCCGGGACCTGCTGGCCGCGCCGGGCAACGCGGGGGATCTGGCGGACGCCTTCGCGGCGACCCTGAACGACTTCCGCGACCGGCTCGTCCGGGACATCATCAGCGGCCGGTTCCAGCCGGAGCCCGAGGCCGCCGCCGACGAGGGGAGCGCGGGCGCGGACCCGCTGGGGCCGATGGTCGTCGCGCTCGACCGGCGCCTGACACCGGAGCGGGCCGTGGAGTTCCGCTCACGCCTGACGGAGCTGATGGAGGAGTTCAACCGCCCCGACGACGAGGAGAAGGCCGATGTGCCGGTCGAGTTCCTGCTGATGTTCTGGGCACCCAAGGACCCCGCGGACGGCTAGCGCGTGTCTCTACGATCGGTTCGTCGACCGACCGGGTGTGTCCGTCCGATGACTGATCACTGATGCGACGCGGGACCGGATCGAGCCGCTGACGCCGGCCGATCCGGTCCGTGGCCCGCGGTGTGCGGGGGTGGCGGGCGGGACGCGAGAGCCGTCCCACCCCGAAGTCAGCCGGAGCACGCCTTGACGATCACGTAGATGATGACGCCGATGATGATCAGGCCGAAGCACCCGCCGCCGTCGTCGCCGTCGACCGAACGCCGGATCCGGTCGCGTTCGTCACTGCGTCCCCGCTCGTATGCCTGACGCTTCTCCCAGTCGTCGAAGTACACGGTTTCTCCCCCCGGTCACCGTATGAACGATCTCGCTTCAGCTCAGAACCCAGCCTGGACCGGCGAGCCTTCATCGTGGGGTCGGCCCGCTGGATCGGTTTGTGGGTGTGCGCAGGGTGACTTGTCGTCCCGTGCGGCCTGTTGGAGACGGGTCGCTTCCGCGCGGTACTCGCCCGGGCTCATCCCGTACGCGGCCCTGAACGCCCTGCTGAACTCGGCCGGTACGAGAAGTCCCCAGCGGGCGGCGACGGCGGCGATCGGCCGGCCGCGCATTCGGGTGTCGGCAAGGTCGGCCCGGCAGCGTTCCAGGCGCCGGCGCCGGATCGTCGCCGAGACCGTGGCCGGTTCCTGCCGGAACAGGGCGTGGAGGGACCGGAGGGAGATGTGGTGGTGAGCGGCGATGGCCGCCGGTCGGAGCCCCGGATCGCCGAGGTGGTGCGTGATGAAGGCGTTGATCTGGGCACGGAGCACCGTGGCGCGGGTCTCCGACGGCACGAGCTCCGCTCTGTCGAGCCGGTCGGCGGCGAAGGAGGTGACCAGGTCGGCGGTGATGGTGCCCAGGCGGTGGGCTTCCGCCGGCCCGATCTCGGACGCGTGGGCGAGCAGGGTGCGCAGGTGCCGGCACAGCAAGGCACCGCTCGCCCCCTCAGGGACGAGTCGTCGCGCGAGGAGACGGTCGGCCTGCGCGGACGGCAGGGAGAGAGCGTTCCTCGGGATGCGGAGCAGAGCCACCTCGGTCATGCCGTCCGGGTCACGCACGCCGGCTTCCAGCGGGTGGGACGTGTCGAAGAGGACCATGTCGCCCCGGCCGACGAAGGCGTCGTTGCGGAGTTGGGTGGCCGCCATGGCACCGCGGCGTATCCACCCGAGCTGGTAGGTCTCGGGATCGAGACGCCGGATGTGCCGTGCCGTCCGGGCGGCTTCCAACGGAGG
This sequence comes from Streptomyces sp. NPDC048659, assembly GCF_040650575.1. Classification (NCBI taxonomy): domain Bacteria; kingdom Bacillati; phylum Actinomycetota; class Actinomycetes; order Kitasatosporales; family Streptomycetaceae; genus Streptomyces; species Streptomyces sp. NPDC048659. The sequence goes on from NZ_JBEZHM010000010.1 coordinate 18,634, forward strand.
AAACCTGAAGTGTGCCACCTGCACCACACCGAGTTGGAGGGCCGACACCTCGGAACGGAAGTCCGCCGTGTACGGGGTCGAGAGCGTGATGGGGAAGATGTACTGCCGGATCTGATCCGAGTACCACGCGAAACGGTCCGGGGCCTGGACGGCCTCACTCGACAGGGTGACGAAGAGCCCGTTCTTTCCGCCACCGCTCTCTTGGTCCGGGCGCGGTTCGGCCGCTGCCTGAGGATTCACGTTGCCCACGTGCCCATGGTGGGGAGCGGGCGCGAAAGCCGGACAGCCCGTTTCGGGCCATGACGGCGTGAGCTTCGCGCCGATTCGCCTCCGGCTGCCGTGTCGCCGTGCTGTCCGCTCCGGTCTCACCCGCTCCAGGCCCGGAGTCCTTGGCGACCCCTTGCCGGACCCCGGCAGCGCGTCGGCCGGCGCGCTGCCGGGGCCCCCTCTCGTGGTGCCGCCCTCGCCCGGGGAGGATGGAGCCGCAGGGGGAGGGGGAGCAGGATGAGGCATGTGCCGTTTTTCCGTTGGGTGCTGACACTGGGTGTCGTGCTCTTCGCGTGCTCGGTGGGGCTCGACAGCGTCAGATCGGAGCTGCCCGAGGCGCGCCAGATCGATCTGTCGGTGGTCGACGAGAAGCCCGACGGGACGTGCAGGGTGCGGTGGGTCGACCCGTACCAGAAGAAGGTGCGAGAGGCGCCCTACCACTGCGACGCCGGGCGGGCCGACAGTCTCAAGGCGCCCCAGTACTTCGATCATCGCGGCTACGGCTGGGAGTCCGGCTTCATGATCACCGAGGGCCCGGACCGGGGGAACCTGGAGGACCTCACCGCCGAGCCGGACCTCGGGGCCTCGGGCGTCCTCCTGCTGCTGGGGGTGCCGCTCATCGGCGTGGGGCTGATCGGCGGGAACCTCCGCGCCCTGCCGCGTGTCATGGGGGTGCGGGCGGGGCTCGTCCGCCGCGCGACCCGGCTGTCCGAGGCGGCCGCCTGGGCGGCCGAGGACTACGAACGGGCCCTGGCGGCGGTACGGGAGGCGGAGCACCGCGCGCTCCCGTCGCGGGCTTCCGGCGGTACCCCGGACCCCCGCCTCGTCACGGCCCTGTGGGCCCTGCGGGAGGCGGGCCCGCAGGCGCGCGAGACGGCGGCCCTCGCCCGGGCGCTCGCCGACCGGACGCACGCGCTCCTGCACTACGCGGCCCCCGCCGCCGGCCTGCGGACGATGCTGCGGGCGGGCCCGTCGGCGCGCCTGAACGCCGAGGGCGCGCTCAACGACCTGCGCTGGCTGCTGGCCGACGCCGAGCGGAATGGCCTCCCCGAGCGCTTCGCCCAGACCTCGGTCGACCTCCTCCGCGGCCAGGAGTCCGACCAGGCCACCCTCGCGGCCCAGGCCGACTACACCCGGAACCCCGACGCCTACCACGCCCTGCTGGCCCAGCTGACCGGCCCCGAACCGGAGAGCCGACCTCGGGCGACGCCTGCGCGCCGGGCGCCGCAACGGTACGGACGGCGGTGACCGCGCCCGGACGCCCCCGGGTCCCGGCCGGTGAGGCCGGGGACCGGGGGCGTCCGGTGGGTGGGGCGGAGGGTTGGGTCACTTGGCCGCGATGAAGAGGCGGCCGCCCGGGAAGCGGTGCGGGATGCACTCGGCCTTTTCGAAGCCGGCCTGGCGGAAGCGGGACAGCCAGTCCTCCTCCGGGGGGAGGGTCACGTTCATGAAGCCGGCGTGCAGGTAGGTGAAGAGGGCGCTGAAGCGGCGCTCCCGCTCCGCCGACGCGTACGGGACCGCGTCGGTGATCGCCATGATGCCGCCCGGCCGCAGCGCCTCCCGGCAGCGGCGCAGCACGCGGTCGAAGACGTCGCCGTCCAGGACGATGTCGTGGAAGACGAAACCGGCGTGGATGACGTCGGCGCCCTCCACCGGACCCGGGTCGTCCGCGATCGACTGGATCGGCCGCTCCACCACCGTCAGTCGCTCGCCGACCCCCGCGTCGCCGGCCGCGCGGGCCGCCTCCGCGCAGGCGCCCGCGCTCATGTCCAGGGCCACGCCGGTGCTCTCCGGCAGCCGGCCCAGCAGGTCGATCAGCAGGCCCGCGGCGCCCGCGCCGAGGTCCACGATCCGCTTCGGCCGCGCGGCCAGGATCGCCTCGGTGGCGGCCGGGTAGAAGCCCTGGCTGCCGATCCACCGCGAACTGACCGCGACCTCACGCCCGTTGCGCTGGTGCCGGGCGGCGGCGCCGGCCGGGTCGCGCAGGAACTCCGCCGGGTTCTGCACGTACGGCTGGTTGGCCCGCAGCGACCAGGTGAGGTACCCGGCGTCGTGGATCCGGTCAGCGAAGTCGTCCGCGATCCGGAACTCCTTCACCCCCGTCGGCACCAGCAGCGCCGCCGCGACCAGCGTGGCCAGGAAGCCGTCCATGCCCTCCTCGGGCACGTCGGCGGCCATCGCCAGCTCCGCCGCGCCGACCGGCTCGCCGCGCTCCAGCAGCGGGACGATGCCCAGCCGGTCGGCCATCTCCAGCAGCGTGGCCGTGGCGGCGAGATCGGCGGCGGTCTCCGAGGGGCTCATGCGTGACATCGTGCTCTCCCATTCCCATACGAGGATCGACTCGGGTTCTGAGGTCATCGGGGGTCCGGCTGGTGGCCGGAGGACTCGGGCGGCCCGGCGGGGCCGGTGCGGCGCCGCAGCTTCGGGCGGCCGCGGCCCGCGGACCGGCCCAGGCGCTCGGCGAGGGCCGCGACCGTCGGGGACTCGAACAGCGCGGCGACGCTGAGGCTCGCGTCGTAGCGCGTCCGCACCCGGTTCAGCAGCCGGGTCGCGAGCAGCGAGTGGCCCCCGAGGTCGAAGAAGTTGTCGTGGACGCCGACCCGCTCGGCCTTCAGGACCTCCGCGAACATCGCGCACAGGGCCTCCTCCCGCTCGTCGCGGGGCGCCGTGTAGACGGGCCCGGCCGCCCGCGGGTCCGGCGCGGGGAGCGCCCTGCGGTCGACCTTGCCGTTGGCGGTCAGCGGCAGCCGGTCCAGCGTCACGAAGACGCTCGGCACCATGTGCTCCGGCAGCAGCGCGGCGACGTGCTCGCGCACCGAGGCCACGTCCGCCCCGGCCGGCACCAGATAGCCGATCAGCCGCTCGCCGTCCCCGGTCACCGTCGCGTGCGCCACGTCCGGGTGCCCGGTCAGCGCCGCCTCGACCTCGGCGGGTTCGATCCGGAAGCCGCGCACCTTCAGCTGCGCGTCCGCCCGGCCCTCGAACTCCAGCACCCCGTCCGCCCGGCGGCGGGCCAGGTCGCCGGTGCGGTACATGCGCCCGCCGGGCGGCCCGTACGGATCGGCCACGAAGCGGCCCGCCGTCACCTCGGGCTGGCGCGCGTACCCCCGGGCGAGCCCGGTCCCGGTCACGTACACCTCGCCCGGCACCCCCGGGGGCACCGGCCGGAGCCGCTCGTCGAGCAGATAGACGCCGGTGTGGTCCATCGGCCTGCCGATCGGCACCGTGCGGGCCGGGGCCCCGTCGAGCGGGTGCCAGGTGGAGATGATCGTGGTCTCGGTGGTGCCCCAGGCCGCCGCGACGGCGGTGTCCGGCGCCCCGGCCAGCAGCTCCGCGACCGTCGCGGGCGACACCACGTCCCCGGCGACCCACACCAGGTCCATCGCCGCCATCGCCGCCGGAGCCTCGGCCACCATCAGGTTGAACAGCGCCGAGGTGAAGACCGCCGTGGTGGCCCCGCCCCCGGTCACCGTGCGGGCCAGCACCTCGGTGTCCAGCTCGCCCTCCGGCGCGATCACCACCCGTCCGCCGGTCAGCAGCGGCAGCCAGATCTCGTACGTGGACGGGTCGAAGGAGACCGGCGAGTGCATCAGGGCGTCGGCGGGCCGCAGCCCCGCCCAGGCGCGGTCGGCCACGAACTCGGCGACGGCGCGGTGCGAGACGCTCACCGCCTTCGGCGTGCCCGTCGAACCGCTGGTGAACATCGTGTACGCCGTCAGTTCCGGGTGGCCCGTGACGGACGGGCCGTGCTCGGCGGTGCCGGGGGACGGGCGGACGACCGTGACTCCCGTCAGGTCCGTCCGGTCCTCCGCCACCAGCAGCCGCGCGCCCATGTGGTCGACCATGTGCTGCCGCCGGGCGAGCGGCGCGGAGCTTGGCAGCGGCAGGTAGCCGCCGCCCGCCTTGATCACGGCCAGCACGGTGACCAGGTAGTCGATCCCGCGCGGCAGGCGCACCGCCACCGGGTCGTCGGGCCGGCAGCCCGCCGCGACCAGCGCGTGCGCCAGGTGGTTGGCCCGCCGGTCCAGCTCCCCGTACGTGATCGAGCGGTCGCCCTCGACCGCCGCCACCGCGTCCGGCCGGGCCGCGGCCCGCCGGGCGAACAGCGTCGCCAGGTCCTCGCCGACGACCGGCCGCCCGGTCTCGCGCGGCGCGGCCAGCGCGCTCCGCCGCTCCTCGTCGGAGAGCAGCTCGAACCGCCCGATCGGCGCGTCCGGGTCCGCGACCGCAGCCGCCAGCACCCGTAGCAGCCGGTCCGTCAGGGACGCCACCGTCTCCCGGTCGAACATGTCGGTGCGGTAGCGCACCTCGCCCGTGATGCCCTCGGGCTCCCGCCCCGCCCCGAGCCGCTCGGCGAAGCTCAGGCTCAGGTCGAAGTCCACCGGGCCGACCTTGAGCGAGGCCAGCTCGCCCTCCGTCGGCGCCGCCGACACCTCCGTACCGGACAGCGCGAAGGCGGACTCCGCGTTGTTCTGGAGCACCAGCATCGTCTGGAACAGCGGGTGCCGGCTCAGGCTGCGGGCCGGGTTCAGCGCCGACACCAGCCGGTCGAACGGCAGCTCCTGATGGGCGTACGCGGACAGGTCCAGCTCCCGGACCCGGCCCAGCAGTTCGCGGAAGCTCGGATCGCCGGAGGTGTCGGTGCGCAGCACCAGGCTGTTGACGAAGCAGCCGACGAGCTGGTCGAGACCGTCGTCGCTGCGCCCCGCGACCGCCGTGCCCAGCGGGATGTCGGTGCCCGCGCCGAGCCGGGTGTACAGCGCGGCGAGGGCGGCGTGCAGCACCATGAACAGCGTGGTGTGGGTGGACCGGGCCAGGTCGAGCAGGCCCGCGTGGAGCGGCGCGGGCAGGGCGACCGGGAGCAGCGCGCCGCGCAGGTCCGAGGAGTCCGGCCGGGGCCGGTCGTAGGGCAGCGCCAGCTCCTGCGGGAGCCCGGCGAGCCGCTCCCGCCAGTGCGCGGTGAGCCGGTCGCCGTCCGGGCCCGCGAGCAGCGCCCGCTGCCACAGCGTGTAGTCGGCGTACTGCACCGGCAGCGCGCGGGCGGCCGGGGCCCCGCCGGCCAGGCGCGCCGCGTAGGCGGCGGCCAGGTCCTGGGCGAGCGGGAGCTGCGACCAGCCGTCGCCGGCGATGTGGTGCATCAGCAGGAGCAGCGTGTGCCGCTCCGGGCCGGTGCTGAACAGGTGCAGCCGCAGCGGGAGTTCGGCGGTGAGGTCGAAGCGGTGCGCGGCGGCGGCCGTCAGCTCCCGGTCCAGCTCCTCGGGCGCCACCTCCGTCACCCGCAGCACCTCGTCCGGGTCGGCCCGCTCCAGGACCTCCTGGCGCGGCACCCCGTCCGTCTCGGGGAAGCGGGTGCGCAGCGTCTCGTGCCGCGCCAGCAGGTCGCCGACGGCGGCGCGCAGCGCGCCGGTGTCCACGGGCCCGTCCACCCGCAGCGGGAGCGGCCAGCCAAGACCGTTCCACCGGGAGAGGAACCAGAGGCGTTCCTGGGCGTACGACAGCGGGAGCGGCTCCGGGCGGGCGGCCGGGACCAGGGCCGGGCGGGCGCGGCCCGCCGGGTCGGCGGTGCCGCCGGTGCCGCCGGAGCCGATCCGCGCGGCGAGCGCCGCCGCCGTCGGGGCCTCGAACAGGTCGGCCACACCCAGGTCCGCGCCGAGATGGGTGCGGATCCGGTTGACCAGCCGGGTGGCGAGCAGCGAGTGCCCGCCCAGGTCGAAGAAGTTGTCGTGGGCGCCGACCCGGCTCCGGCCGAGCAGTTCGCCCATCAGCCCGGCCACGATCTCCTCGGTCGGGGTGCGCGGCGCCGTGTAGCCGGCCCCGGCGGTGAACTCCGGCTCGGGCAGCGCCCGGCGGTCCACCTTGCCGTTGCCGGTCAGCGGCAGCCGGTCCAGGAGGACGAAGGCGCTGGGCACCAGGTAGTCGGGGAGCGCCCCGGCCAGGTGGTCGCGGACGGCGGCGAGGTCCGGCGCGGCGCCGTCGGGCACCAGATAGGCGACCAGGCGGCGTTCACCGGCGGGGTCCTCGTGGGCGGTGACGAACGCCTGCGCGATCTCCGGCAGCGCGGTGAGCGCCGCCTCGGCCTCGGCGGGCTCGACGCGGAAGCCCCGGATCTTCACCTGGGCGTCGGCCCGTCCGACGAAGTCCAGCGTCCGGCCGGCCCGCCGCCACCGGGCGATGTCGCCGGTGCGGTACATCCGGGCGCCGGGCGGGCCCCACGGGTCGGCGGTGAAGCGCTCGGCGGTCAGCCCGGGCTGTCCGGCGTAGCCCCGGGACACCCCGGTGCCCGCGATGTACAGCTCGCCCGGCACCCCGGTCGGCACCGGCCGGAGCCGCGCGTCCAGCACGTACAGGCGGGTGTCGTCCATCGGGCCGCCGATCGGCACCCGGGCGGGCACCGGCTCCGCGCCGGACATCGAGAAGCGGGTCGAGCAGGTGGTGGTCTCGGTCGGCCCGTACAGGGCGCGGACCGTCAGCTCCGGGTGGCGCTCCAGCAGCCGGGCGACGGCGGCGGGCGGCACGACGTCGCCGCCGGTCAGCACCTCCCGGACGCCCGCGAAGCACTCCGGGTCCTCGGCGAGCGCCCCGAACAGGCCCGAGGTCAGCCAGATCCGGTCCACGCCGGAGCCGGTGACCGCCGCGGCGAGCCCGGCCGCGTCGAGGATCCCCTCGGGCGCCACGACGACCGTGCCGCCGGTCAGCAGCGGGGTCCAGATCTCGTGCACCGAGGCGTCGAAGCCGGTCGCCGAGTGCATCAGCACCGTGGCCCCGGCCCGCCAGAGGCCGTCGCGGACGAATCCGGCGGCGTTGCGGTGGGTCAGCACGACGGCCTTCGGGACGCCGGTCGAGCCGCTGGTGAACATCACGTACGCGGCCTGGTCGGGGTGGGGGTGGGGGAGCGGCGGGTGGTCGGCGGTGCCGTCGCCGGGGGGCAGCACGGTCAGGCCGGTCAGGCCGTCGAGTCCGTCCGTCCCGGTGAGCCCGGCCGCACCGGTCAGCCCGGTCAGCCCCGCCGCACCGGCCGACTTGTCCGTCCCGGTCGGCCCGGCCGCACCGGTCAGCCCGTCCGTCCCGTCCGTCCCGTCCGTCCCGTCCGTCCTGTCAGTCCCGTCCGCACCGGTCAGCCCGGTCAGCCCGGCCGTCCCGGCCGTCCCGGTCACCGAGTCCGCCCCGGTCCCGCGGTCGGTGACCAGCAGTTCGGCACCGGCCCGCTCCGCCATCTCGCGCAGCCGGGCCGCCGGTACGCCCGAGGGCAGCGGCAGGTACGAGGAGCCCGCCTTGAGCACCGCGAGCATCGACACGACCAGCTCGGCCGAACGTTCCTGCAGCAGGGCCACCGGCCGGTCCGGGGCCGCGCCGGCCTCGACCAGCCGGTGCGCCAGGTGGTTGGCCCGCCGGTCGAGCTCGGCGTACGTGAGGACCGTCGGGCCCGCGATCGCCACCGCGTCGGGGTGTTCCGCCGCCCGCGCCGCGAACAGCCCCGGCAGCGAGGCCCCGGGCAGCTCCCGCGCGGTGTCGCGCCGGCCGTGCAGCAGCGCCTCGCGCTCGGCGGCGCCGAGGACGTCGAGCCCGCCGAGCCGCCGGTCGGGGTCGGCGGCCACGGCCGCCAGGACCCGCACGAACCGGTCGGCCAGCGCCTGGACGGTCTCCGGGTCGAACAGCCCGGTGCGGTAGACGATCTCGCCCACGATGCCGTCGGCGGCGCCGTCCCCCGCGTACCCCTCGGTCAGGTTCACGAACAGGTCGAGCTGGGCGGCGGACGGCGTCGAGCGGACCACCTCCACGTCCAGACCGGCGAGGCCGAAACCGGCGTCCTCGTTGTTCTGGAGCACCAGCATGGTCTGGAACAGCGGGTGGCGGCTCAGCGAGCGGCCCGGGTTCAGCGCCTCCACCAGCCGGTCGAAGGGCAGCTCCTGGTGGCTCAGCGCGGCCACGTCGGAGGTCCTGGCGCGCTCCAGGAGCTCGCGGAACGTCGGGTCGCCCGAGGTGTCGGCGCGCAGCACCACGTTGTTGACGAAGAAGCCGACCAGCTCCTCCAGCTGGTCGTCGCCGCGCCCGGCGACCACCGTGCCGATCGGGATGTCGGTGCCCGCGCCGAGCCGCGTGTACAGCGCCGCGAGCGCCGCGTGCAGCACCATGAACAGCGTGGTCCGGCTCCGCTGCGCCAGGTCGAGCAGCGCGGTGTGCAGCTCCGCCGGGATCCGCAGCGGCAGCAGCTCGCCCGCGTGGTCGGCACCGGCGGGCCGGGGCCGGTCGTACGGCAGCGCCAGCTCCTCCGGCAGCCCCGCCAGGTAGTCCCGCCAGAACCCGGTCAACTGCTCCTGGTACGCGCCGGTCAGCAGCTCCCGCTGCCACAGCGCGTAGTCCGCGTACTGCACCGGCAGCGGCGCCCGCTCCGGCGCGCCCCCCTCCCGGCGGGCCGCGTACGCGGCGGCCAGGTCCTGCGCCAGGGGCCGCATCGACCAGCCGTCGCCCGCGATGTGGTGCAGCACCAGCACGAGGACGTGCCGTTCCGGCGCGGTCCGCAGCAGCCGCACCCGTACGGGCGCCTCGGCCGTGATGTCGAAGGGCTCCCGGCACGCGGTCCGCACGGCCTCGTCCAGCTCCGCCTCGGCCACGTCGAGGACCCGCACCGGGCCGTCCGGGCCGCGGTCCTGGCCGCCGTTCGGGCCGTCGACCGGGCCGTCGACCGGGCCGCCGTCGGGGCCGATGTCCGGGCCGCCGTCCGGCGCCGCGGGCAGCACCCGCTGGAACGGGCTGCCGTCCCGCTCGTCGAAGACCGTGCGCAGCGTCTCGTGCCGGGCCGTCAGGTCCCGGACCGCGCCGTTCAGCGCCGCCAGGTCCACCGGGCCGGCCAGCCGCAGCACCACCGGCAGGTTGTACGTCCAGCCCAGCGGGTCCATCCGGTTGACGAACCACAGGCGCTGCTGCGCCCAGGACAGCGGCAGCCGCTCCGGCCGTTCGCCCGCCACCAGCGGCGGCGCCTCCAGCTCGCCGGTCGCCGCGATGGTGGCGGCGAGCCCGGCCATGGTCGGCGTCGCGAACAGCGCGTCGAGCCCGACCCGTACGCCGAAGGCGCCCCGGACCCGGTTGAGCAGCCGGGCGGCGAGCAGCGAGTGCCCGCCCAGCTCGAAGAAGTCGTCGTCGATGCCGACCCAGGCCCGGTCGAGGAGCTCGGCGGCCAGCTCGCACAGCAGCTTCTCCCGCGCGTCCCGGGGCGCCCGCCCCGACACCTCGCCGCGGAAGTCCGGCTCGGGCAGCGCCCGCCGGTCCAGCTTGCCGCTCGCGGTCAGCGGCAGCGCGTCGAGCACCACGAACGCGGCGGGCACCAGATAGGAGGGCAGCTCCCCCCTGGCCAGGTCGCGCAGCGCGGCGACGAGCAGCCCGCGCCGCCGGGTGGCGATCGGGTCGTTGGTGAAGGCGGCGGCGCCCCCCGGCCGGTACGTCCCGGCCAGCGCCCGGGGGTTGTCGGCCGCCGGGAACACCACGTCCACCAGGTCGGGGCCCGCGGCGGACCAGGTGACCACGGCGGTGCGGCCGTGCGCCCCGGCGAGGGCGTGCCAGTCCTCCGGGTCGGTCCGGTCCGCGGGCCCGTCGAGCGCCGCGCGGGCCGCCGCCACCGGCTCGCCCGCCCGGACCGCCCGCGCGGCGGCGACCTCGCCGGCGACCCGCGCGTTGCGCACCCCGGTCAGCCGCAGCGCCGTCCCGTCGGCCAGCCGCGCGGCCAGCTCCTCCGGGTCCCGCACGTCGGGGCCCCAGCGCAGCTCCGGGACACCGGCCAGGTCCTGCGCGGGGGTGCCGGGGCCGTGCAGCACCACGTCGTAGCGGTGCTTGGTCAGCTCGTTGTGGTCCGCGCCCCGCTTGAGCCGTACGTCCACGGCGCCCGCGCCGACGGAGTGGAACAGGCCCGGGTCGATCAGCAGCTCCTTCTCCAGGAGCACCGCCTGCTCGACCTCGCGGCGCAGCGCCTCCGGCTCCGGGTCGTGGCCGAGCTGCCCGAGCCGGACGCCGGTCCACATGGCGTCCACGAGCGGCAGGCAGCGCACGTCGCCGACGAGCAGCCGGCCGCCCGGCGCGAGCAGGCCGAGCAGCTTGACCAGGACGTCCCGCAGATAGCGCTCGTCGGGGAAGTACTGCACCACGGAGTTGATCAGGATGGTGTCGAAGCGGCCCCGCGGCAGCCCCTCGGTGTCGTCGGCGGGCTGGACCCGCAGGGTGACCTTCGCGGCCTCCGGCTCCCCGGCCAGCCGGTCGCGCAGGCCCTCGACGGCGGACGCCGAGTAGTCGGTGCCCCAGTACTCGTCGACCTCGCCGACCAGCCGGGTCAGGATCAGGCCCGAGCCGACGCCGACCTCCAGGACCCGCCGGGGCGCGAAGTCCCGCACCCGGCCGACGAACGCCTCCCGCCAGCGGCCCATCTCCTCGACCGGGATGCCCTCGCCGGTGTACGTGGAGTTCCAGCCGGAGAAGTCGGAGCCGAAGGCCGAGCGGTCGGACTCGTCGTAGAAGGTCTCGTAGATCTGCTGCCACTCGTCGACGTGCCTCCCGGCGTTGCCGTCGTCGTCGCTCTCCCGGACCGGCGCGGCCACCACGTAGGCCGCGAGGCGCTTCTCGCCCCGCTGGTCCTCGTGCACCAGCACCCGGGCCTGCTCCACCGCCGGGTGCCCGGTCAGCACCGCCTCGATCTCGCCCGGCTCGATCCGCAGGCCCCGGATCTTCACCTGGTCGTCGGCCCGCCCGCAGTAGGCGAGCTGTCCGTCCGGCAGCAGCCGCACCAGGTCGCCGGTGCGGTACATCCGGCTCCCCGGCTCCCCGAAGGGGTCGGCGAGGAAGCGCTCGGCGGTCAGCGCGGCCCGGTTCACATAGCCGCGGGTCACCCCGCCGCCCCCGCTGTACAGTTCGCCGATCTCGCCGGGCGGTGTCGGGCGCAGCGCCGCGTCCAGGACGTACAGGCGGGTGTCCCCGGAGCGGGAGCCGATCGGCGGCGCGTCGGGGCCGGGCACGAGCGGCGCGGACAGGGTGATCGCGATCGTGGTCTCGGTGGGGCCGTAGCCGTTCACCATCCGGCGGCCCGGCGCCCACAGCTCCACCAGGCGCGCGGGGCACGCCTCGCCGCCGACCATCAGGGCCCGCAGCGCGGGCAGCGCGGCGGGCGGCACGGTCGCCAGCACCGACGGGGCGACGAAGGCGTGGGTGATCCCGTTGTCCGCGAGGAACGCGGCCAGCTCCTCGCCGGCCGGCGGGTCCGGCGGGGCGACGACCAGCGTGCCGCCCGGCGCGAACGCCAGCAGCACCTCGATGATCATGGCGTCGAAGCTGGGCGAGGCGAGCTGGGACACCACCGCGTCCGGGCCCGATGCCATCCGCTCCACCAGATCGGCGGCGAACGCGGGCAGCCCCCGGTGCGGCACGGCGACGCCCTTGGGGCGGCCCGTCGAACCGGAGGTGTAGATGACGTACGCGAGGGAGAGCGGGCGGTGCGCGGGGGAGGGTGCGCTCGCGGGCTCCTCCGCCGGGCCGGACCCGCCCGCCTCCGCCTCCGCCAGCAGCTCCGGCAGGGACCACTGGGCCGTGCCGGGCGTGTCCGGCAGGCCGTACCGCTCCGCCCCCGAGGTCAGCAGGGCGCGCGGGGCGCTGTCCGCGCACATGAACGCGATCCGCTCGGCCGGGTGGTGCACGTCCACCGGCAGGAACGCGGCGCCCGCCTTCCCGACCGCCAGCATCGCGACGATCAGCTCGGCCGAGCGCGGCAGCGCCAGCGCCACCAGGTCCTCGGCGCCGACACCTCGGGCGCGCAGCACCCGGGCCAGGCGCCCGGCCCGGGCGTCCAGTTCGGCGTAGCTCAGCTCGACCGGGCCGCAGCGCAGCGCGGGCGCGTCACCGCGGCTCGCCGCGTGCCCGGCCACCAGGCCGTGCAGGGACTCGTTCGGGTCGATAGCGGCCGACGGCAAGCGCTCCGGCGAAAACGGCATCGCGGGTCTCCATGGTCGTTGTGTGCCGGTGGGTCCCATGCGGGCTGGCTCATGATGGGCGGACCCCGAAGAGGGCGACAACCCCTATCCGCACGCCCCGGAACCCCTGGCCGCAGTCCCTTTCGACACGCGTGACCTCGTCTTCCGCGCGCGCCGCCCTATCGTGCGGCCGACGCCCGTCGACGCCTCGCCGGCCCAGGAGGATCCGTGTTCCCGTTGGTCCCGCTGTCCTTCGCGCAACAACGCCTCTGGTTCCTCAACCGCCTGGACCCGGACGCCTGGACCTACAACCTGCCCCTCGCGCTGCGCCTGGAGGGCCCCCTCGACACCGCCGCCCTGCGCGCCGCCCTCGGCGACCTGGTGGCCCGGCACGAGAGCCTGCGCACCGTCTTCCCCGAGGTCGACGGCGAACCCCGCCAGCAGGTCCGCGAGCACGTCGACACAGACGCGTTCGTCACCGTGCGGGACGTCGGCCCGGACGGCCTCGCCGCCGACCTGGACCGGCTCGCCCGGCACACCTTCGACCTCACCGCCGACCTGCCGCTGCGGGTGTGGCTGCTGCGCGCGGGGGAGGAGGACCACACCCTGTACGTGGTGCTCCACCACATCGTCGGCGACGGCTGGTCCATGGCGCTGCTCGGCCGCGACCTCGGCACCGCCTACGCGGCCCGCCGGGCCGGCGCCGCGCCCGGCTGGGAGCCGCTGCCCGTCCAGTACGCCGACTACGCGCTGTGGCAGCGCGAGCTCCTCGACGGGCCCGACGGCGCCGAGCTGCTCGCGCACTGGACCGACCGGCTCGCCGGGCTGCCCGACGAGCTCCCGCTGCCGCTGGACCGGCCCCGGCCCGAGGTCTCCGGCGACGACGGCGCCGAAGTGCTGGCCGAGCTCCCCGCCGAGCTGCACACCAGGCTGCTGCGGCTCGCCCGCGACGCGGACGCCTCCCTCTTCATGGTCGTGCACGCCGCCCTCGCCGCCCTCCTGACCCGGCTCGGCGCGGGCACCGACATCCCCCTGGGCACCATGGACGCGGGCCGCGCCGAGGAGGACCTGGAAGACCTCATCGGCTTCTTCGTCAACACCCTCGTGCTGCGCCTCGACACGTCCGGCGACCCCACCTTCCGCGAACTCCTCGGCCGGGCCCGCGCGGCCGACCTCGCCGCCCTCGCCCACCCCGAACTCCCCTTCGACCGGCTCGTCGAGGCCCTCAACCCCAGCCGCGCCCTCAACCGCCACCCGCTCTTCCAGGTCGCGCTCGTCCTCCAGAACAACACGGCCGCCCGGTACGCCCTCGACGGACTGACCGTCACCGAGACCCGCAACCGCGCCGTCGCGGCCCACTTCGACCTCTCCGTGAGCTTCACCGACCGCTACGCCCCCGACGGCACCCCGCTCGGCCTCACCGCCCAGCTCGTGCACCGCACCGAGCTCTTCGACCGGGACACCGTCACCGCCCTCGCCCACCGCCTGGTCCGGATCCTCGAACAGGTCGTCGACGACCCCGACCGCGCCCTCGGCGAACTCGACCTCCTCGACCCCCGCGAGCGCCACGCCGTGCTGCACGCCTGGAACGGCGAGACCGGCCCCGAACCGGCCACCGGCCTCGCCCGCGCCGTCGCCCTCCAGGCCGCCCGCACCCCCGCCGCGCCCGCCGTCACCGACCCGGCCGGCACCCTCGACTACGCCACCCTCGACCACCGCGCCGACCTGCTGGCCGGCCGCCTCGCCCGGCTCGGCGTCACCGCCGAGACCCGGGTCGCCCTCCTCCAGCAGCGCTCCGCCGACCTGGTCGTGGCGATGCTCGCCGTCCTCAAGGCCGGCGGCTGCTTCGTACCGCTGCCGCTGACCGCCCCCACCGACCGCCTCCTCGACATCATGGAGCGCTCCGGCGTCACCCTCCTCCTCACCGACGACGCCCTCCACGCCCACGACGCCGCGACCGGCGCCGGACTGCCGACCCTGAACGTCACCGGCTTCCGCGCCGACGACGCCGACCGCGCGGCCGTCCCCGCCGCCGACGCGCACCCCGACCAGGCCGCGTACATCATGTACACCTCCGGCTCCACCGGGACGCCCAAGGGCGTCGTCACCACCCAGCGCGGCGTCCTCGCCTTCGCCCGCGACCGCTGCTGGCAGGACCCCCGGCCGCGCCGCGCGCTGCTCCACTCACCGCACGCCTTCGACGCCTCCACCTGCGAGATCTGGGTGCCGCTGCTCTCCGGCGGCGAGATCGTCGTGGCACCCCCCGGCGACGTCGACGGCGCCGTCGTCAAGGCCGCCGCCCTCACCGACGTGCTGCTCGTCTCCGGCCTCTTCCAGGTCATCGCCGAGGAGGACCCCGACTGCTTCGCCGGGCTGCGCGAGGTGATGACCGGCGGCGACGTCATCAGCTCCACCGCCGTCCGCGCCGTCCTGCGCCGCCACCCGGAACTCCGGGTCCGCGCCACCTACGGCCCCACCGAACTCACCATGTGCTCCGTGCAGATGCCGCTCGCCGACCCCGACACGGTCCCCGACAGCGTGCCGCTCGGCCGGCCCATGGACGACACCTCCGTCTACGTCCTCGACGAGCGGCTGCGCCCCGTCCCCGTCGGCGTCGTCGGCGAGCTGTACGCGGCCGGCGCCGGACTCGCCCGCGGCTACGACGGACGCCCAGGACAGAGCGCCGAACGCTTCCTCGCCGACCCCTTCGGCCCGCCCGGCACCCGCATGTACCGCACCGGCGACCTCGCCCGCTGGCGCGCCGACGGCACCCTCGAATTCGCCGGACGCGCCGACGCCCAGGTGAAGATACGCGGCTTCCGCGTCGAACCCGGCGAGGTGGAGAGCGTCCTCGCGCGCCACCCGCACGTCGCCCAGGCCCACGTCCACGCCCGCGAGGACCGCCCCGGCGACAAGCGGCTCGTCGGCTACCTGGTGCCCGCCGTGCCGGAACCCGACCTGGCCGGCATCCGCGCCGCCGCCGCCTCCGTCCTGCCGCCCTACATGGTGCCCGCCGCCCTCGTCCCGCTCGCCCAACTGCCCCTCACCCCCAACGGCAAGATCGACCGGCGCGCCCTGCCCGCCCCCGAGACGGAGACCGCCGCGAGCGAGCGCGTCGCCCCCCGCGACGACCGCGAACGCGCCCTGTGCGCCCTGTTCGCCGAGGTCCTCCAGCTCCCCGAGGTCGGCGTCCACGACGGCTTCTTCGCCCTCGGCGGCCACTCCCTGCTCGCCATCCGCCTGGTCAACCGCGTCCGCACCGCCCTCGGCGCCGAACTCGGTGTCGCCACCCTTTTCCAGGCGCCCACCGTCGCCGAACTCGCCGCCCGCCTCGCCGCCCCCGACACCACCCGGCGCATCCCCGCCGTCCCGCGCACCGAGGCCATGCCGCTCTCCCACCAGCAGGAGGGCCTCTGGTTCCTGCACCAGCTCGACCCGGCCTCCCCGGTCTACAACGTGCCGCTCGCGCTGCGCCTGACCGGCCCCCTCGACCCCGAGCGGCTCGCCCGCGCGCTGGGCCGCCTCGTCGGGCGCCACGAGAGCCTGCGCACCCGCTTCCTCGTCGCCGACGGCGTCCCCGTCCAGGTCACCGACCCGGCCCCCGCCGACCGGCCGCTCCCCGTCACCCCGCTCCACCCCGACGAGCTCGCCGACACCCTGGCCCGCGCCGCGACCCGCCCCTTCGACCTCGCCGCCGACCCGCTGCTGCGCACCGAACTCCTCCGGCTCGGCCCCGCCGACCACGTCCTCGTCCTCTGCGCCCACCACATCGTCGCGGACGGCTGGTCCGCCGGCGTCCTCCTCGACGAACTCGCCACCCTCTACACCGCGCCCGACACCACCCTCCCCGCCCTCGGCATCCAGCCCGCCGACCACGCCGTCTGGCAGCGCGCCCGGCTCGCCGACGCCGAGCTCGACAAGCAGCTCGACTACTGGCGCGAACGGCTGCAGGCCCTGCCCCAGCTCGACTTCCCCGCCGACCACCCCCGCACCACCGCCGCCGCGCACCCCGGCGCCACCGCCGAACTCCACCTCCCCGACGGCCTCGGCACCGCCCTGCGCGGCCTCGCCGACACCGAGCGCGGCTCGCTGCTCTCCGTCGTGATGGCCGGCTTCCTGCTGGTCCTCTCCCGCCACACCGGCCAGGACGACATCGGCATCGGCTCCGTCCTCTACGGCCGCGACCGCCCCGAACTCGAACCCCTCGTCGGCTACTTCGCGAACACCGTCGTGCTGCGCGCCGACACCTCCGGCGACCCCACCTTCCGCGAGCTCGTGCGCCGCTGCGAAGAGGCCGTGCGCGGCGCCGGCGAACACCAGGACCTCCCCTTCACCACCCTCGTCGAGGAGCTGCGGCCCGCCCGCGAACCGGGCCGCAACCCGCTCTTCCAGATCAGCCTCACCCTGCACGCCGACGAGACCGCCGCCGCCGGACCCGCCTTCGGGCCGGTCACCGCCGAGGCCGTCCCCGTCGCCGGCCGGGTCGCCCGCTTCGACCTCGCCGCCCACGCCACCGTCACCGCCGACGGCGGACTGCGCCTCCAGGCCGAATACGCCACCGACCTCTACGAGCCCGACCGGATCACCCGGCTCCTCGGCCACCTCGGCCGGGTCCTCACCCGCGCCGCCGCCGCCCCCGACGCGACCCTCGGCACCTTCGCCCTCACCGGCCCCGAGGAGTCCGCCCTGCTGCGCGGCTGGAGCGCCGCCCGGCGCGAGGTCCCCGCCGAGGGCTCGCTGTGGGACCTCTTCGCCGCCCAGGCCCGCCGCCGCCCCGACGCCGTCGCCGTCGTCGCCGGAGACGAGCGCGTCACCTACCGCGAACTCGCCCGCCGCGCCGAACGCCTTGCCGCCCGCCTCGCCGCGCGCGGCGTCACCCGCGGCGGCCTGGTCGGCCTGAGCCTGCACCGGGACGCCGACCTCGTCGTCGGCATCCTCGGCATCCTGCGCGCCGGCGCCGCGTACGTACCGCTGGACCCCGACCACCCGGCGCAGCGCCTCGCCTACATGGCCGCCGACGCGGGCCTGTCCGTCGTCGTCACCCGAAGCGGCCTCGACGTGCCCGGCGAACCGCTCCTCGTTGACGCCGACACCGACGGCGAACTCCCCGTCCCGGCACCGGCCGCGACCGCCGCCGACCTCGCCTACCTGATCTACACCTCCGGCTCCACCGGCGCGCCCAAGGCCGTCACCGTCCCGCACGGCCAGGTCGTCCGGCTGCTGCGGTCCACCGAGGAGTGGTACGGCTTCGACGAGCGGGACGTGTGGACGCTCTTCCACTCCTTCGCCTTCGACTTCTCCGTCTGGGAGCTGTGGGGCGCCCTCGCCTACGGCGGCCGGCTCGTCGTCGTACCGCAGTGGCAGACCCGCTCGCCCGAGGACTTCCACCGGCTGCTCGCCGAGGAGCGGGTCACCGTCCTCAACCAGACCCCGGCCGCCTTCCGGCAGCTCGTCGCCGCCGACGAGGAGCACCCCCGCGAACTCGCCCTCCGTTACGTGGTCTTCGGCGGCGACGCGCTGGACGTCGACGCCGTACGCCGCTGGTTCGACCGGCACGGCGAGGAGTACCCGCGCCTGGTCAACATGTACGGCATCACCGAGACCACCGTCCACGTCACCTACTGCCCGCTCACCCGCGAGCTGCTGCGCGACAACACGAGCCCCATCGGCGAGCCCCTCCCGGACCTGTCCCTGTGGGTCGTCGACAAGGCCGGGCAGCCCGCCCCCATCGGCGTCCCCGGCGAGCTCCTCGTCGGCGGCGCGGGACTCTCCTGGGGCTATCTCGGGCAGCCCGGACTGAGCGCCCGCCGCTTCGTCGCCGACCGCTTCGGCGGCACCCCCGGCGCCCGGCTCTACCGCTCCGGCGACCTGGCCCGCCGCCGCGCCGACGGCGGCCTGGAGTACCTGGGCCGGATCGACCACCAGGTCAAGATCCGCGGCTTCCGCATCGAACTCGGCGAGGTGGAGGCCGTGCTGGCCGCCCACCCCGACGTCGAGAACGCCTGCGTGACCGTGCGGGACGACCGGCTCGTCGGCTACCTGGTGCCCAAGACCGGCACGACCGGCGGCACCGGTGTGGACCTCGCCGCGCTGCGCGCCCACCTCGCGGAGCGGCTGCCCGGCTACATGGTGCCCTCCGCCCTCGTCCCCGTGGAGCGCATCGCGCTCACCGGCAACGGCAAGGTCGACCGGGCCGCGCTGCCCGCCCCGGAGGCCGCCCGCGACGGCGAGTTCCTCGCCCCGCGCGACGCCACCGAACGCGCGGTCGCCGAGGTCTGGGCCGCCCTGCTGGGCACCGAGCGGATCGGCGTCCGCGACAGCTTCTTCGACCTCGGCGGCACCTCCCTCGACCTGACCCGGCTGCGCGCCGCGCTCCGCGACCGGCTCGGCGTCGAACTCGACATGCGCGACCTGTACTCGGCACCCACCGTGGAGATGACCGCCATGCTGCTCGAACCCTCCCGCACCGCCCGCACCCAGCCCTCCCCGCTGGTCCCGATCAAGGCGTCCGGCAGCCGGCCCCCGCTCTTCCTGGTCCACGCCGTCGGCGGCTCCGTCGTGCCCTACCTGCCGCTGGCCCGGCTCGTCGACCCCGACCAGCCGCTGTACGGGCTTGAGGACCCGGGACTCGACGGCGGCCCCCTCACCGCGGACCTGGGCTCGCTCGCCGCCCGCTACGTCGACGCGATCCGCGCCGTCCAGCCGCACGGCCCCTACCACCTCGGCGGCTGGTCGCTGGGCGGCGTGGTGGCCGCCGAGATGGCCGCGCGGCTGACCGCCGCGGGCGAGACCACCGCCCTCGTCGTCATGCTGGACACC
Source organism: Streptomyces sp. NPDC048659 (assembly GCF_040650575.1). Lineage (NCBI taxonomy): Bacteria > Bacillati > Actinomycetota > Actinomycetes > Kitasatosporales > Streptomycetaceae > Streptomyces > Streptomyces sp. NPDC048659. The sequence goes on from NZ_JBEZHM010000010.1 coordinate 37,665, forward strand.
GGGATGCCCCCGTACCTCGGCGAGGAGCTGCCCGACCGGGCGGTGCTCCTCGGCGGCTTCGTCCACGACCTGGCCGGCCTCGCGGGCGTCCCCGCGCCCCCGTACGACGAGGCGGGGCTGCGCGGCCTGCCGCCGGAGCTCCAGGACGAGCGGCTCCTCGACCTGCTGGAGCGCGCCGGACTCGTCCCGGCCGGCATCCGCGAGGACATGCGCGAGCGGATCCGGGTCTTCGAGGCCAACACCCGCGCCCTGCTGCGCCACCGCCCCGGACCGATCGACGCGCGCCTGGTCCTGCTCTCCGCGAAGCAGCAGCCGCACCGCCCGAAGACCCGGCCGTGGCGCGTCCTGGCCCGCGGCGGCTTCGAGTACCACACCGTCCCCGGCGACCACCACACCATGCTCCAGCAGCCCCACCTGACGGCCCTGGCGGAGAGCCTGCGCGGGGTCCTGGCCCGCCTGGTCCGCCCCTGACACCCGTCCCGCCCCGCGCACGCACACGAAGGCCCCGGCCGGTCCACCGGCCGGGGCCTCCGCGCGTCCGCGTCCGGGCGTGGTACGGGGTGGGGAGGCGGCGCGTCCCGGCGCGGACCCGCCCGGCCCCGGGCCCGTACCGCCCCCGCCGGGCACGCGAAGACGGCGGGAGCGGAGGTCCGCTCCCGCCGTCGTCCGGTCGGGTCCCGCCGGGCCGCCCCGGGAGGTCAGCCGCCGGCCGGGGTCCCGTCGGGACCGGCCAGCCGGGCGGCGAAGTCCGCGAGAACCGGGTGCTCCAGCAGGACCCGGACCCGCACCGAGACGCCGAGGCGGCGGCGCACCGCGGCCACCACCTCCATCGCGGCCAGCGACTGGCCGCCCAGGGCGAAGAAGTCGGCGTCCGCCGTGACGGGGACGCCCAGCACCTCCTCCCAGATCGCGGCGATCTCCCCGAGCCCGGGCGGCGGCGCGGTGCCGGTGGTGTCGGCCGTGTCCATGGTCGATCAGCTCCTTGACGGGATCACGCCGGGCTCAGCCGCACCGGCAGTCGGGTCAGTCCGTGGATGAAGTTGCCGGGGCTCCACTCCGGCTCGCCGGCCGGGGCGATCCCGCCCACCCGGCGGAGCAGCGCCGTCAGCAGCGCCGTCAGCTCCAGGCGCGCGACCCGGGACCCGACGCAGACGTGCGGGCCCCAGCCGAAGGCGAGGTGCCGGTTGGGCGTCCGGTCGGGCCGGAAGACGTCCGGGTCGGCGAAGACGGCCGGGTCGCGGTTGGCCGAGCAGATCCAGGCCGTCACCCGGTCGCCGGGGCGCAGCGCGGTCCCGGCGACCGTCACCGGCCGGGTCACCGTCCGCAGCGCGTGCAGCCCGGGACTGGTCCAGCGCAGGATCTCCTCGACCGTCGTCGGCAGCAGTTCGGGCCGCGCGCGCAGCGCCGCCCACAGCTCCGGGCGCTCGCCGAACACCAGCAGCGCCCCGGCCGCCGAGTAGCGCACGGTCTCGCTCGCGCCGGTCAGCACCCCGCTGCAGTTGAGGATGAGCTCGTCGTCGGTGAGGTCGCCGCCCGCCGCCAGCAGACCGCTGATCAGATCGTCGCCGGGGCGGGCCCGGCGCTCGGCGATCAGGTCCGCGAAGTAGCCGAAGATCTCGGCGTTGGCGTCCAGCCGGTCGATCGGGTCGGGGGAGTCCAGGCCGTCGGTGGTGAGCCGGCCGATCAGCGGCCAGTCGACCCGGGGCAGGTCCATCATGGCGCAGATGACCTGATTGGGCAGGAGTTGGGCCAGCCCGCCGACGGCGTCCAGGGTGACGGGGCCGCCGCCCGGCGGACCGAGCGCCTCGTCCACCAGTTCGGTGACGCCCGCGACGATCCGGTCCTGCCGGCGGCGCAGCGCCGCCGGGGTGAAGGGCGCCCCCACCACGCGGCGGATGCGGCCGTGCCGCGGCGGGTCGCTCACCACCATCATCCGGTCCGCGACCAGTTCGGCCGCCTCCCCGGAGCCGCCGAGCCGGATCCCGGCCCGGGAGCTGAAGACGCCCGGGTCGCCCAGGACGGCGAGGACGTCGTCGTACCGCGCGGCCACCCAGAAACCGGGTCCCTCGGGCTCCGGGTGCCAGGTCAGACCGGGCCGTTCGCGGACGGCCGCCAGCAGACCGGGGAAGCGGTGTCCGGAGAAGACGTCCGGCGCGAGCAGGTCGATGTCCATCGCCGCTCAGCGCGCCTCGATGACGGAGAACGGCGACCCGGGGATGGGCAGCACCCGGTGCAGCTCGTACCCGGCCGCCTCCAGGATCCGGCGGAAGCCGGCCCGGTCGCGCTCCCGGCCGCCGGTGAGCACCATCATGCCGAGGTCGCTCCAGTGGCTGACGTGCCCGGCGCCGTCCTCCGGCACCAGCATCTCGATGACCAGCAGCCGGCCCCCGGCGGGCAGCGCCCGGCGGCTCGACCGCAGGATGTCCACGGCCTGGGCGTCGGTCCAGTCGTGCAGCACGCTGCACAGCAGATGGGTGTCGGCGCCGGTGGGCACCGAGGCGAAGAAGTCACCGGCCACCGGGCGGCAGCCGGGCACCCCGCCGCGGAGGTTCACCTCCTCGATCACCGAGGGGCGGTCGAAGAGCACCCCGTCGGCGTGCGGGGCGACGGCGAGGATCTCGCCGAGGAGGAAGCCGTCGGCGCCGCCGATGTCCATGATGACGCGCGCGTCGGACCAGTCGACGGCCCCGGCGGCCTGCCGGTAGAGCCGCCCGGTGCGCTCCCGCATCCGGCGCAGGAAGGCGAGGTTCTCGCCGCGCCGGGAGTTCTTGACGCCGAAGAAGCCGCCGTCGCCGTCGTTGTCGGCGCCGTCGCCGAAGGAGGCGGTGCCGGTGCGGAAGGTGTCGGTGGCCCGCAGCCAGGCGAGCGGGCTCTCCGCGTTGACCAGCGACGCGGAGAGGCTGTCGGGGTGGTCCCGGCGCAGCCGCGCGCCGAGCGCGGTCAGCCGGAAGCCGCCCTCCCGGTCGCCGGCGAAGAACCCGGCGGCGGTGAGGGCGGCCAGCAGCCGGCCCAGGGCGTCGGGGTCGGCGTCGATCAGCTCCGCGGTCTTCGCCACGGGCAGGGGGCACGCGGGGTCCAGCACGTCGGCGACGCCGAGTTCGACGGCGATCCGCAGGGCGTGCGGCAGGACCGCGACCATGCTGTCGTCGACGAGCGTGAGGTAGTCCCGCACGATGGGGTCGGTGGCCTCGACGGCCTCGGTTCTCTCCGCTCCCGGCGCCCTCTCGGGGCGCTCCGCGGGCTCCGTGAGCCGTGTGTCCTCCGGCCGCTGCGGGGCGAGGGTGCTCCCGGCCGTCGTCTCGGCGGATTCGGTGTACGTGGTGGTCATCGTCAGCCCTTTTCCGGGAGTCGGTACGCGCAGCAGTTCGGTCACGGCACGGTGGTCGACCTTGCCGTTGGCGTTGAGGGGGAGTGCGTCGAGCCGGCGCACCACGTCGGGCACCAGGTGGCCGGGGAGCCGGTCGCGCAACTCGGCGCGCAGCCGGTCGGGTTCGGTGTCGCCGGTGAAGGCGAGCGCGAGGCGTTCGTACGCGCCGCCGCGGCCGGGCAGCGCCACCGCGACGCAGTCGCGCACCCCGCCCCGCGCGGTGGCGCGGCTCTCCACCTCGCCGAGCTCCACCCGGTAGCCGCGGATCTTCACCTGCCGGTCGGCGCGGCCCAGGAAGTGCAGCACCCCCTCGGCGTCGCGCTCGGCGCGGTCGCCGGTGCGGTAGACCCGCGTGGGCACCCCGTCGAGCTCGACGGTGACGAACGCCTCGGCGGTGCGCTCCGGGTCGTTGAGGTAGCCGTCGGCCAGGCCCGCGCCGGAGACGCAGAGTTCGCCGTCGACGAGGTGGATCCCGGTGCCGGGCGCCGGGCGGCCGATGGGCACGCCGTGCGGCAGCGCGCAGTCCTCGGGGCTGATCCGGTGCATGGTGGCGAAGGCGAAGCTCTCCACCGGGCCGTAGCAGTTGACGACGGTCGTGCCCGGGTGCGCCAGCAGCAGCTCGCGCACCGGACCGGGGGAGAGGCGTTCCCCGCCGATGAACATCAGGTCCACGCCCCGGAAGCAGTCCGGGTCCAGCCGCACCAGCAGGTTCACCACCGAGGCGACCAGCACCAGGGTGTTCACCCCGTGCCGCTCGACGAGCTCGCGCAGGGCGTCGGGCAGCAGGTGGTCCTCCTCGGGCAGCACCACGGTGCCGCCCCGGCTGAGCATCCCCCACAGTTCGAGCCCGCAGGCGTCCCAGCCGACCGGGGCGAGCTGCGGCAGCGTCCGCCCGGGGCCGAAGGCCGCCAGCGGGCCGCTCTCGAAGAGCCGCAGCACCGCCCGGTGCGGGGTCACCACCCCCTTGGGGGCGCCGGTCGAGCCGGAGGTGAAGAAGACACAGGCCGGGGCCTCGGGCCCGAGCTCCGCCGGGACCGGTCGCGGCGCGGCGACGGGCGTCGCCGGCGGGGTCCAGCAGGGGGCGCCGGCCAGCGGGGTGTCCGTGACGAACAGCTCCGCGTCCAGCAGGCGCAGCAGCTCGCGGACCCGCTCGTCGGGCCATTTCACGTCGATGGGGCAGTAGGCCGCGCCGGTCTTCAGGACGGCCAGCAGGAGGGTCACCATCCGGGCCGAGCGCGCGACGCGGACCGGGACCAGGCTGCCCGGTCCCACCCCCGCGGCGGCCAGGGCGGCGGCGTGCGCGTCCGCCGCCGCGACCAGTTCGGAATAGGTGACGGGGCCGTTTTCGTCAATCAGAGCAATATGGTCGCCATATTCTGCCGCGCGTTCGTCGAGTGCCTTGTGAATCAGCACGTACCGCTCCTTGTCCGCAGCTTCGATCCGTCGCATACTCACCTGCCGCCCTGGCCCGCGCAACCCCTATGAACCCCATAGCGGACCCCCCGGCACCCAAGTGCGAGAAGGCGGGTTCCGCACTGTTCGGCGGCTGGCACGGGCTTCCGTTGACATTCTTCCGAGGCCGTCCGTAGCTTTTCGGCGTCGCGGTACCGGGATCTGAACAATTCTTGTTCCCGACGTCGAAACCGATTATCGAGCCTTGGGGGAATTCAATGTCGTCCGGACCCCAGACCAGAAATCAGCACGCCGTCGACGCCGAGATCGACCACATCACCCTCTCCGTCGGCGACGCCCACGCCAGGGCCGCCGAGTTCGTCGAGCGCTACGGCTTCGAGGTCATCGCCGCCGGCGAGACCCCGGAGTTCACCGCCGTGGCGGTGGGCCAGCGGGACACCGTCCTGCTGCTCCTCCAGGGGCGCGTCGACTCCCATCCGGCCAGCCTCTACACCGCCCGGCACGGCGACGGCGTCAGCGACATCGCGCTGCGCGTCGCCGCACCGGACCCCACGGTGCTCGACGCCTTCGGCGACGTCACCCACAGCTTCGTGCACCGGCCCGAGGGCGAGCCCTGGTCGCTGCCCGGCATCACACCCGTGCCCTCCGACGATGCCGATGGCGCCGACGGGGCAGCCGCCACCGGAGCCGCCGAACCGCTGCCCCGCCACCTCCTGTGCGTGGACCACATAGCGGTCTGCCTGGAGAACGGCGAACTCGACCGCACCATCGAGTCCTACCGCGCCGCCCTCGGCTGGGAGGTGGTGTTCGAGGAGGACATCCACGTCGGCGCCCAGGCCATGCAGTCCAAAGTGGTGCAGAGCCCCAACGGGGGCGTGACGCTCACGCTGATCCAGCCGATGAGCGGCGCCGCCCCGGGCCAGATCGACGACTTCCTGAAGAAGCACGGCGGCGCCGGTGTCCAGCACCTCGCCTTCGCCGTGCCGGACATCGTGGACGCCGTCGCCGACCTCGGCACCGCCGGCGTACGGTTCCTGTCCACGCCCGACACCTACTACGAGGACCTCGCCGAGCGCCTCGGGGACTCCGGCTACGCGGTCGAGGAGCTGCGCAAGTACAGCGTCCTCGCCGACCGGGACCACGACGGCGAGCTGTTCCAGATCTTCACCCGCTCCGAGCACCCGCGCCGCACCCTCTTCATGGAGATCATCGAACGGCGCGGCGCCACCACCTTCGGCAGCAACAACATCCGCAAGCTGTACGAGGCCGTCGAACGGCAGGACCTGCTGTGACCGGCGGTCCCGGTGTCCTCACGGGCGAACCGCTCACCCTCGACGACGTCGAGGACCGGGCCCGCGCCGTACTGCCCCCCGAGGTCTACGACTTCGTCGCGGGCGGCAGCGGCACCGAGTCCACGCTGTACGCCAACCGCGGCGCCTTCGACCGCTGCCACCTGGTGCCCCGGGTCCTCAACGGGGTGGAGCACGCCGACACCTCGGTCACCCTGCTCGGGGCCCCGGCCTCGATGCCCGTCGCCGTGGCGCCGATGGCCTTCCACGCGATGGTGCACCCGGACGGCGAACCGGCCGTGGCCCGCGCTGCCCGCGCGGCAGGCGTCCCGTTCACCGCGGCGACCCTGGCGAGCCGCCCGCTCGACGAACTCGCCCCCGCCGGGGGTCAGACGTACCTCCAGCTGTACTGGCTGCGCGACCGGGACCGCACCGCGTGGCTGATCGCGGAGGCCGAGCGGCTGGGCGCCCGCGCCCTGATCCTCACCGTGGACGTCCCCTTCATGGGGAGGCGGCTGCGGGACCTGCGCAACGGCTTCACCGTCCCGGCGCACGCCGCTCCGGCGAACCTGTCCGGCGCCCAGCGCGGCGCCGGACAGAGCGTCGGCGGCCACGCCGCCTCGGTGATCGACCCCACCCTGTCCTGGGCCGACCTGGAGTGGGTGCGCGCCCGGACCCGGCTGCCGCTCGTCCTCAAGGGCGTCCTCGACCCGGCGGACGCGCGGCGCGCGGTGGAACTCGGCGCCGACGGCCTCGTGGTGTCCAACCACGGCGGACGGCAGCTCGACGGCGCCGTGCCCAGCCTGACGGCGCTCCCCGCGATCCGGGACGCGGTCGGCGACGACTGCGAACTGCTCCTCGACAGCGGGGTGCGCAGCGGCACGGACGTGCTGCGCGCGCTGGCCCTCGGCGCCTCCGGGGTGCTGCTCGGCCGGCCGGTCCTGTGGGGCCTGGCCGCCGGCGGCGAGTCCGGGGTGGCCGGGACGCTCGAACTGCTGCGGACCGAACTGGAGGTGTCGATGGCCCTCGCCGGCGCGCCCAACGTGGCCGCGGCCCGACGCCTCGGCGTGCGCTGGGCGCCGTGCGCGGACGAACGGGAGGGAACATGACCGAGGCGTCCCACGCCTCGACGGCACGGCCGGGGACGGTGCTGGACCTGGCCGGGCTGCACGGCTCGCTGTCCGATCCGGCGCTGCTGTCGATGAACCTGCTCAACGAGGTGTCCGAACGCTACCCGGACGCGATCTCCTTCGCGGCCGGCCGGCCCGACCCCGGCGGCTTCGCCGTCGAGGACGTGCACCGCTACCTGCGCGCCTGGACCGGGCACGTCACCGACACCGAGGGCGCCGCCACCGCCCGCAACCGGCTCTACCAGTACGGCAGGACGAAGGGCGTCATCCAGGACCTGGTGGCCCGCAACCTCGCGGCCGACGAGTCCATCCACGTCGACCCCGAGTCCATCCTGGTCACCGTCGGCTGCCAGGAGGCGATGGTCCTGGTGCTGCGCGCGCTGCGCGCCGACGACCGGGACGTCCTGCTCGCCACCGACCCCGCGTACGTGGGGATCACCGGCGCCGCCCGCCTGGTCGACCTGCCGGTCGTGCCCGTCGGCAGCGGCACCGGCGGCCTCGACCTGGACGACCTGGCCGCCAAGGTGCGCGGCGCCCGCGAGGCCGGACTGCGGCCCCGGGCCTGCTACCTGGTGCCCGACTTCGCCAACCCGACCGGGCTGAGCCTCGACGTGCCGACCCGGCACCGGCTGCTCGACCTGGCCGCGGAGCTCGACATCCTGATCATCGAGGACAACCCGTACGGCTTCTTCGGCGGCGGCGCGGCCCCCCGGCCGACGCTCAAGTCGCTGGACACCGGCAACCGGGTCGTCTACCTCGGCTCGTACGCCAAGACCGCCCTGCCCGGCGCCCGGATCGGCTTCGTCGTCGCCGACCAGCCGGTCGTCCGGGACGGCACCGCGGCCGGCGTCCTCGCCGACGAGCTCTCGAAGATCAAGAGCATGATGACCGTCAACACCCCGCCGATCGCCCAGGCGGTCATCGGCGGCATGTTGCTGGAGCACGACTTCGCGCTGCGCGAGGCCAACCGGGACGCCACCGCCCGCTACGGGGAGCGGCTGGACCACCTGCTCGACGGACTCGCGCAACGCTTCCCCGCCCCGTCGCAGGTCGGCTGGAACCGGCCCGACGGCGGCTTCTTCCTGGTCGTCACGGTCCCGTTCGTCGCCGACGACGACCTGCTCGCCTACTCGGCCAAGCGGCACAAGGTCATCTGGACGCCGATGCACCACTTCTACGCGGCGGGGGGCGGACTGCGGCAGCTGAGGCTGTCCATCAGCTCGCTCACCCCGGAGAAGATCGACCTCGGTCTGGACCGGTTCGCTTCGCTGGTGACCGACCTTCTGGAGAGGACCTGAAACCATGAGAGCGCTGACGGTAAACGAGCGGATCGTCTCGGACGACACCGACGCCTACGTGATCGCGGAGATCGGCCACAACCACGAGGGCGAGCTCGGCAAGGCGGAGGAACTCATCCGCCAGGCCGCCGCCGCCGGGGCCAGTGCGGTCAAACTGCAGAAGCGGGACAACCGCTCCCTCTACACCCGGGAGATGTACGACTCCCCGTACACCGGGCGCAACAGCTTCGGCCCCACCTACGGGGCGCACCGCGAGTTCCTGGAGTTCGGCCGCGCCGAGTACACCCACCTCCAGCAGCTCTCCGCCGAGCTCGGCGTCGACTTCTTCGCCACCGCCTTCGACTTCGCCAGCGTGGACTTCCTCGCCGAACTCGGGGTGCCCGCCATCAAGATCGCCTCCGGGGACGTCCGCAACACCCCGCTGCTCGCCTACGCGGCGAAGGCCGGCAAGCCGCTGATCGTCAGCACCGGCGGCGCCGACATGGAGACGGTCCGCCGCGCCTGCGGCACCATCCTGCCCATCAACCCCGAGCTCGCGCTGCTCCAGTGCACCGCGACCTACCCCGCCCAGACCGAGGAGCTGAACCTGGCGGTCCTCGGCACCTACCGGGCCGAGTTCCCCGACACCGTGATCGGCTACTCCGGCCACGACCTCGGCCCCTGGGCCGCGTGGACCGCGTACGCGCTCGGCGCCCGGGTGGTGGAGAAGCACGTCACCCTCGACCGCACCCGGCCCGGCAGCGACCACAAGTTCTCGCTGGAGCAGGAGGACATCGCCGAACTCGTCGACGGGCTGCGCCGGGTGCGCCGCTCGCTCGGCAGCCCTGACAAGCAGGTCCTCGCCGCCGAGCGGCCCGCCGTCCTCAAGATGGGCAAGAAGCTGGTCGCCCAGCGCGACCTGCCGGCCGGCCACCGCCTCACCCTGGAGGACGTGGCCATCAAGTCACCGGGCGACGGGCTCACCCCCGACCGGCTCGCCGACGTCGTCGGCCGCCGCCTGAGCGGCGCCCTGACCGCCGACGCCGACATCGTCCTCGACGAACTGGTGGACGGCGATGCCGGCCGCGACTGATCTGACGGGCACGGTCGCCGTCGTCACCGGCGTCTGCGGACGCCTCGGCCCGGTCTGGGTGGACGCCCTGCTCGGCGCCGGTGCCGACGTCGTCGGCCTCGACGTGCGCGACACCGAGGGGCCCGAGCTGCGGGCGGTCGTCGAGGCCCACGACCCGAAGCGCTTCCTGCGCCTGGTCGCGGACGTCACCGACACCGGCAGCCTGCGCCGCGCGCTCGACAGCTGCCTGGAGCGGGCCGGCGAACCGGCCGTCCTCGTCAACAACGCGGGCATCGACAGCCCGCCGTCCGCCGACGGCGGCGGCCGGTTCTTCGAGGACGTCCCGGACGGCGAGTCCGGCGCCGTGCTCGACGTCAACGCCCACGGCACGCTGCGGATGTGCCAGGTCTTCGGCTCCCGGATGGCCCGCAACGGCACCGGCTCCATCGTCAACATCGGCTCCATGTACGGGGCCCTCGCCCCCGACCCGCGGATGTACGAACACCTCCCGGTCGACCCGCCGTTCCTGAAGCCCCCCGCGTACGGCATGTCCAAGGCCGGGGTCGCGGCCCTCACCCGCTACCTCGCGGCGCTGTGGGGACCGGCCGGGGTCCGGGTGAACACCCTGTCGCCCGGCGGGGTGCTCGGCGCCCAGGACCCCGTCTTCCGGGAGAAGTTCGACGCCCGCGTCCCGCTGCGGCGGATGGCCCGCGCCGACGACCTGACCGGACCGCTGCTGTTCCTCGCCTCCGACCAGAGCCGCTACGTCACCGGCACCGAGCTCGCCGTGGACGGCGGGTTCGGCTGCTGGTGACCCCCACCCCTCCCCGAGGAGAAGCCATGGACAGGCCCCTGGCCTGGATCCCGCGCGCCGAGTTCGTGCGCGTCCTCGGCCACGTCGCCGACCCCCACGAGCGGGCCCTCGCCTTCTCGGCGATGTGCCGGATCAACACCCTCTACATGATCACCCGCGCCGGATCGGGCCACATCGGCTCCAGCTTCAGCGCCGCCGACATCGTCAGCCGGCTGCTCCTTGAGGAGCTCGACCGGCCCTTCGAGGCCGACGGAGACGTCTACTTCTCCTCCAAGGGCCACGACGCGCCCGGACTGTACGCCGCCATGATCGGCCTCGGGCTGCTCGACGAGGACCTCCTGCACCGGCTGCGCCGCATCGACGGACTGCCCGGACACCCCGACGTCGGCACCCCCGGGATGCTCTTCAACACCGGCTCCCTCGGCATGGGCATCTCCAAGGCCAAGGGCCTCGTCCTCGCCCACCGGCTCACCGGCCGCACCTCCCGCGTCGTCGTCATGACCGGCGACGGCGAGCTCCAGGAGGGCCAGAACTGGGAGGCGCTGCCCAGCGCCGCCCGCCACGGCATGGGCGAACTCACCGTCGTCGTCGACCACAACCGGCTCCAGTCCGACACCTACGTCACCGACGTCAGCGACCTCGGCGACCTGGCGGGCAAGTTCACCGCCGCCGGGTGGGGCGTGCTGCGCTGCGACGGACACGACCCCCGGCAGCTCGCCGCCGCCTTCGCCCGCCGCGCCGCCGACCACCCCGACCGGCCCGTCGTGATCATCGCGGACACCGTCAAGGGCGGCGGCTGCGCCACCTTCGCCGCCACCTCCATGGCCCCCGGAGAATGGCGCTACCGCCACCACAGCGGCGCCCCGAGCCCCGCCGACCACGACACCGCGTACCGGGAGCTGCTCGACACCGCCGACGGCATCCTCCGCGCGAGCGGCCTGGACCCGCTGCGGCCCGTCGGGCTGACCCTGGACCTGCCGCCGAAGCCGCCCGCCGTCCGGCTGCCCGAGGTGTACGGGCGGCTGCTCACCGAGGCGGCCCACGAGGACCCCCGGATCGTCGCGCTCGACGGCGACCTGGTCCTCGACACCGGCCTGATCCCCTTCCGCGAGGCCCACCCCGACCGCTTCGTCGAATGCGGCATCGCGGAACAGGACATGGTCTCCATGGCCGGCGGGCTCGCCGCGGGCGGACTGCGCCCCTTCGTGCACTCCTTCTCCTGCTTCCTCCACTCCCGCCCCAACGAGCACATCTACAACAACGCCACCGAAGGGCGGCCAGTGGTCTACGTCGGCTCGCTCGCCGGACTGCTGCCCGCCGCGCCCGGCCACTCCCACCAGGCCGTCCGCGACGTCTCCGCGCTCTCCGGCGTCCCCGGCCTCGCCATCCTGGAGCCGTCCCACCCGGCCCAGCTCGCCGCCGCCCTCGACCACTGCCGCACCACCGCGGACAGCGTCTACCTGCGCCTGTCCAGCCAGCCCGTGCCGCCCGAGCTCGCCGAACTGCCGCCCGCCCCGCTGGAGGTCGGCCGGGGCCGGGTGCTGCGGCCCGGCGGCCCCGTCGTCGCCCTCGGCGCCGGGCCCGTCGTCCTCGCCCAACTGCTCGGCGCCGCCGAACTGCTCGCGGCCCGTGGTGTCGAGCTGACCGTCGTCGACCTGCCCTGGCACAACCGGGTCGACCCCGAGTGGCTCGGCAAGCTCCTCGCCGGCGTCGGGCACGTGTACGTCGTCGAGCACCAGTACGTCCACGGCGGCCAGGCCGACCTGATCGCCCGCCGCCTCCTGGAGTCCGGCACCGCCGACGGCACCGCCTTCCGCGGCATCGGCCTCACCGAGGTGCCCCGCTGCGGCACCGAGGCCGAAGTCCTCGCCGCCCACGGCCTGGACGCCGCCCACCTCGCCCACCTCATCGGCGCCGACGTCCTCGGCGACGCGCCCGCACCCACCCACTGACGGGAGAACCACCGTGGAGACCGTCCGCAACGCACTCGACCGGCCGCCCCTGGAGATCGTCGAGGGCTTCCGCGCCGTACTCGCCGAGTACAGCCCGAGCTGCCTCGTCACCGACGCCCGCCGCCGCGTCGGCGCCATCGGCGGGCTGCTGCCCGTCAAGCACCACCACAAGATCGCCGGACCGGCGCTCACCGTGAACCTCTCCATCGACGACCTCGTCGACTGCATGCCGGTCCTCGTCCAGGCCCAGCCCGGCGACGTCATCGTCGTCGCCTGCCACGAGACCACCCGCACCGCGATGTGGGGCGGCCTCATGTCCACCCTCTCCCAGCAGATCGGCATCGCCGCCGGCATCGTCGACGGCGCCGTCCGCGACGTCGACGAGATCCGCGACCTGGACTTCCCCGTCTGGTACCGCAGCACCGTCCCGCGCCCCTCGCCCACCGCCGTCCACGACCGCACCGAGCCCGTCCAGGTCAACGTGCCCGTGGTCGTCGACGGCCAGGTCATCAACCCCGGGGACATCGTCGTCGCCGACGAGAACGGCATCGCCGTCGTCCCCAAGGACGACGCCGCCGCCGTCCTGGAGCGCACCCGGATGAACATCGACCGCGAGCGCGTCATCCGCGACAAGATCAGCTCCGGGCTCTCCGTCGCCGAACTCATCGCCGAGTTCGGGCACCTGTGATGCGGGTCTACCTCACCGGCGCGGACGGGATGCTCGGCACCGCCCTGCGGCACGAGCTCGCGAGCCGCCCGGAGACGGCCGACTGGCCGGTCCACGGGGTCTCCCTCGCCGACTTCGACATCGGCGACGCCGACGCCGTCCGCGCCTCCGTCGACGCCTTCCGCCCCGACGTCGTCGTGCACACCGCCGCCAACGCGGTCGTCGACTCCTGCGAACGCGACCCGGCCCTGGCCCTGCGCGTCAACGTCGCCGGCACCCGCCACGTCGCGGACGCCTGCCGCCGCCACGGCAGCCGGCTGATCTACATCTCCAGCGACTACGTCTTCGACGGCCGGGCCCCCGGCCCGGCCGGCTACAACGAGGACGACATCCCCGCCCCGGTCAGCGTCTACGGCCTGAGCAAACTCGCCGGCGAACGGATCGTCGAAGCCGTCCCCGACCACCTCGTGGTCCGCACCTCCTGGCTCTACGGCGGCACCGACCCGCGCCTCGACCAGGTCCTCGCCGCCGCCCGGGAGTTCCTGGACGGCGGCCGGCCCCGGCTGATCGACGACCAGTTCAGCAGCCCCACGTACCTCCCCGACCTGGCCTCCGCGCTGGTGCGGCTGCTGCCCGGCGCCCTCGCCGTGCGCGGCCTGCTGCACATCGCCAACCGGGGCCGGGCCAGCTGGTACCAGGTCGGCCTCGCCCTCGCCGAACGGCTCGGCACCGCCCACCCGGTGCCCATGTCCATGGCCGAGGCCGGCTTCGTCGGCGGCCGGCCGCGCGACTCCCGCCTGGACAGCACCCGCGCCGCGGCCTTCGTCCACGCGATGCCGCACTGGACCGACGCCCTCGCCCGCTACTGCGCCCTGCTCACCGCGGGCGACCGAGGGCCGGTGAGCCGCTGATGCCCCTCCCGTTCCTGCTGCTCGACTTCGACGGCGTCGTCTGCGACACCGAACGCGCCGCGCTGCTCGCCTGGCAGGACCTGTACGACCGGCTCGGCGTGCCCTTCGACCCCGGGGTACGGGCCAAGATGCTCGGCAACTCGGCCGGGGCGCGCCTCGCCCTGGCCGACCTCGCCGGCCGCCTCGGCCGCCCGGTCACCGGCGCCGAATGGGCCTGGCAGCGGGAACGGCGGGCCCTCCGGTGCTCCGCCGCCCCCGCCCGGCCCGGCCTGGAGCCGCTCCTGGCGGGCGCCCGGGGCGCCGCGGTCGTCTCCAGCAGCCCGTACGCCTGGGTCGCGGGCCACCTCGGGCGGCTCGGGCTGCGCGACCGCTTCGCCTTCCTGGTCACCGGCGACGACACCGACCGGCACAAACCCGCACCGGACCTGTACCTGCTCGCCCTGGACCGGGCCGGCCTGGCCGCCGCCGAGGCGCTGGCCGTCGAGGACTCCCCGACCGGGGTCCGCGCCGCCCTGGCCGCGGGCCTGCGCTGCGTCGCCGTGCCCTGGGAACCCGCCGGGGCCGCCGCGCTGGCCGACGCCGACGCGGTGCTCCCCGGCCTCGACGCGCTGGACCCGCGGCGCTATCAGCACAACGAGGTGTGACATGGACATCACGGCGAACGCGCCGCACCCGCCGGCCACGGCGATCACGGCGGACAACGCCCTGGCGGAACTCTCCCGGCACGTCCTGATGGACGGCCTGGACCTGGTCCTCGACCTGGAGCGCAGCCGCGGCAGCACCCTCGTCGACGCGCGCGGCGGCGAGGAGTACCTGGACCTGCTCACGTTCTACGGCTCGCTGCCGCTCGGCATGAACCACCCGGACATGGCCGACGACCCCGCGTTCCTGGCCGAACTCACCCGGGCCGCCCTGCACAAGGTCACCAACTCCGACATCTACACCGTGCAGTACGCCCGCTTCGCCGCCGCCTTCCGCCGGGTGCTCGGCGACCCCCGGCTGCCGCACCTGTTCTTCATCGACGGCGGCGCCCTCGCCGTCGAGAACGCCCTCAAGGTCGCCTTCGACTGGCGGGCCCAGCGCCCCGGCGCCGACCCGGCCGCGCCCCTCGAAGTCCTCCACATGGAGGGCGCCTTCCACGGCCGCAGCGGCTACACCCTCAGCCTCACCAACACCTCGCCCACCGTCACCGCCCGCTACCCGGCCTGGGACTGGCCCCGCGTCCCGCTGCCCGTCCCCGGCGCCGAACGCGAGGCCGTCGACACCGCCCGGCGCCACCTCACCGAGCGCGCCGGCCGCATCGCCTGCTTCGTCGCCGAACCCGTCCAGGGCGCGGGCGGCGACCGGCACCTCGGCCGCGAGTTCCTGCTGCGGATGCAGGAGCTCTGCCACGACCACGACGTCCTGTTCGTCCTCGACGAGGTGCAGACCGGCTGCGGACTGTCCGGCGCGCCCTGGACGTACCAGCGGCTCGGACTCGAACCGGACGTCGTGGCCTTCGGCAAGAAGACCCAGGTCTGCGGCCTGATGGCGGGCGGCCGGGTGGACCAGGTGCCCCAGGGGGCGCTGGCCGTGCCCGACCGGCTCGGCTCCACCTGGGGCGGCAACACCGCCGACATGGTGCGGGCCACCCGCGTCCTGGAGATCATCGAACGGGACGGGCTCATGGCCGCCGCCGAGACCACCGGCGCCCACCTCGGCCGGCTCCTCGCCGACCTGGCCGCCGCCCACCCCGCCCTCGTACGCGACGTCCGCGGGCTCGGCCTGATGTGGGCCTTCGACCTGCCCGACACCGCGACCCGCGACGAGGTCCTGAACCGGCTGCGCCGCAGCCACCGCGTCCTGCTGCTCCCCGGCGGCCCGCGCGCCGTGCGGTTCCGCCCCGCCCTCACGATCGGGACCGGGGAGCTCGACCGGGGCGTCGCCGCCCTGGACACCGTGCTGACCTCGCTCGACGTGCGGTGAACGGCCCCGGCAGTACGGGGACATAGGGGTTGTCAGCACCGGACCGCGCGACAAGAATTCGGGCGGCTCTCTATTTCACCGGCAATTGAGGAGTGCGAAGGTCATGAGCAATCCGTTCGAGGACGAAAACGCCTCCTACCGCGTTCTGGTCAACGCGGAGGAGCAGTATTCCCTGTGGCCGGATTTCGCCGAGGTCCCGGCCGGCTGGACCGTCGCCCTGCCCACCACCACCCGCCAGGCGTGCCTGGACTACGTGAACGAGCACTGGACGGACATGCGGCCCAAGAGCCTCGTCGAGGCGATGAGCCAGACCGGCTGACGCCTCCGCCCCGCACCGCCAGGGACCCCGCGGCAAGGCCGCGCGGTCCCTGGCCGCGTTCTCCCGGAAAGCCCCGCGAAATCATCGATAGCGCGCTGATAGCCGGTCGATGAGCACGGCGGGAAACATGGGCCGCCTCGGCGACGGCAGGGGAGGAGTTCACGGTGGAACTGGTGGAGCGCGAAGCACCGTTGGCGCTGTTGACCGCACTGTCCGAACGGGCGGGGGAGGGCCAAGGACGCGCCGTCCTGGTCTCCGGACCGGTCGCGGCGGGCAAGAGCGTCCTGATGCACCACTTCGCCGATCGGGCCCCGAGCCTGGGACTGCTCCCGCTCACGGCCCTGGCCTCGGCGGACGAACGGCACCTGCCCCTCGGCGTCGTCCGGCAGCTCGTGGACGAGGCCCCCTTCGACGAGACGGACCGGGCCCGCGCCGTCGCCCTCGTCGAGGAGGGCGTGCACGCCGCCCGGCACCGCACCGGCACGACCGGCCCGGGGCTCGACCCCGCCATCGTCCACGGGCTCTGCGCCCTCCTCCTGGAGCTGGCCGAACGCCGCCCGCTCTACCTCGCCGTCGACGACGTCGAACAGGCCGACCAGGCGTCCCTGACCTGCCTCGCCTACCTGGCCCGGCGCCTCAACACCGCCCGGGTCCTCGCCGTCTTCACCCACGGCGGCCACGGCTGCGACACCGACTTCCGCTTCGCCGCCGACCTGCTGCGCCAGCCCAACTGCCACCGCGCCGAGGTCACCCCGCTCTCCCCGGCCGGGGTGCGCCGGCTCACCGCCCAGCACCTCGGGGACACCGTCGCCGAGGAGCGCGCCGCCGACTGGCACGCCTACAGCGGCGGCAACCCGCTGCTCGTCGAGGCCCTGGTCCGCGACCACCTCGGCGGCGGCGAGGCCGGACCGCGCTACCGCGAGGCCGTCCTGTCCTGCCTGCGCCGCAGCTGCCCGGACATGGCCACGGCGCTCCACGGCTACCTGGTCCTGGGCGAACTCGACCACCTGGAAGACCTGGTGGACCTCGGCCCGGCCCGTACCACCGAGGCGGTGCACGCGCTCATCGCGGGCGGCCTCCTCACCATGGACGGCTTCCGGCACGAGGCCGCCCGCGCCGCCGTCACCGGCGCCGCCGACCCCGAGGAGCTCGCTCGGTTGCACGCCCGCGCCGCCGTCCTCGCCCACGAGCGCGGCGCCGGCACCGACGTGGTCGCCGACCACCTGCGGGGCGCCGGCGGCGGCGTCCTGGAGGAGCCCTGGGCGCTGCCCGCGCTGGAGGACGCCGCCGCGCACGCCCTGCGCGACGGCGCCGCCGACCGCGCGGTCGAATGCCTCCGGCTGGCCCGCGCCGTCTGCACCGACCCGCAGCGCCGCTCCCGCCTCACCGCCGCCCTGATCCGCGCCGAGTGGAGCATCAACCCCGGCGTGTCCAGCGGCCGGCTCGGCGAACTCGTCGAGGCCATGCGCAAGGGCTGCCTGCGCGGCGCCGACGCCCTCACCCTGGCCCGCGCGCTGCTCTGGCACGGGCGCTTCGAACAGGCCCAGGAGGTCCTCGGCCACCTCGCCGGGGCCGGCCAGCCCGCCGACCCGGAGACCGCCACCGAACTCCAGATCACCCGGCGCAGGCTCCGCCACACCTACCCCTCCTTCCTGCCCGCGCTCGGCCCCCGCTCCGCCGCCGGACGGCCCCCCACCCACTCGGTGAGCGCCGACCGCCGCCTCCAGGCCGTCTCCGCGCTCGCCGCCGTGCTCGGCGAGGGCCCCAACCACGAGGCCGTCGGCATCGCCCAGCGGGTGCTGCACGGCACCCGGCCCGACGAACTGTCCACCGAGACCGTCGAGAGCGCCCTCCTCGCCCTCGCCTACAGCGGCCGGGCCGAACGGGCCGGCGCCTGGTGCGACCTGTTCCTGGACCGGATGCGCTCCCGCCACACCCCCAGCAGGCGGGCCAGACTCGGCGCCGTACGGGCCGAGATAGCCCTGCGCCGCGGCGACCTGAACGACGCCCGGCGCCACGCCACCGAGGCCCTCACCCTGCTCCCGCCGATCAGCTGGGGCGTGACCGTGGGCGCCCCCCTCAGCACCCTCGTCCTCGCCACCACCGCCATGGGCCGCTACGACGAGGCCCAGGCCCACCTGGACCACCGCGTCCCGGACGCCATGTTCGAGACCCGCTACGGCATGCACTACCTGTACGCCAGGGCCCGCTTCGGACTCGCCACCGGCTACCTGGAGATGGCCCTGGAGGACTTGCGCCGCTGCGGCGCCAGGCTCGCCCAGTGGGGCATGGACACCCCCGGCCTGATCCCCTGGCGCACCGACGCCGCCGAGGTCTACCTGGGCCTCGGCCGCCCCGAGGAGGCCAAGCGGCTGCTCGCCGAGCAGCAGGCCCGGTTCACCTTCATGCCGAGCCGGGTGCGGGGCACCGCGAGCCGGGTCCTCGCCGGGGCCAGCGCCCCCGCGCACCGGCCCGGCCTGCTCCGGCAGGCCGCCGAGCTGCTCCAGTCCGACGACGGCGACCGCTACGAACTCGCCCTCGCCTTCGCCGACCTGGCCCGCGCCTACCGCACCCTCGGCGAGTTCCGCCGGGCCGCGGCGGCCGAGCGCCGCGCCGTCATCGTGGCCGCCGACTGCCACGCCGAGGCCCTGGTCCGCGGGCTCGCCGTGGAGAGCGCCACCGCCCTGCCCACCCCCGCCGACGGCGGCGACGGCCTCACCGAGGCCGAGCGCCGGGTGGCCTCGATGGCCGCCGTCGGCTGCTCCAACCGGGAGATCGCCGAGGGCCTGCACGTCACCGTCAGCACCGTCGAGCAGCATCTGACCCGGACCTACCGGAAGCTGCGCATCAGCCGCCGCGCCGACCTTCCGCCGCTGCTGGGCGGGCCCGCCGCCGGGGACCTCACCGACGCGCGGCGGCGCTGACGGCGGGCCCTCCTCCCGGCCCGTCTCCCGGCCCTCCTCCCGGCCCGGTCCCCCCGGCCACTTCCGGCACACCGCTCACTGGACAGACCCGATCGGGTTAGGTAGATATGGTGTTGCTGCGCGTAGCTGACCGGCGGAAACTGTGTCGTGGATGTGAAGGACGGTCATGCGCTTTCGATTACTCGGGCCGTTGGAAGTGCTCGGTCCCGGTGGCCCGGCGCTGATCACCGCCGAGCGTCAGCGCATCGTCCTGGCCGTCCTGCTGCTCGAACCCAACCGGATCGTACCCATGGGTACGCTCGTCGACGCCGTCTGGGGCGACTCCCCGCCGCCGACCGCCCGCGCCCAGATCCAGATCTGCGTCTCCATCGTGCGCGCGAGCATGGCGAAGGCCGGCCTGCCGGACGTCATCCAGACCCGGTCGCCCGGCTACTTCGTCGAGGTCGCCGACGGCGAGCTGGACCTGCACGTCTTCGAGGGCGCCGCGACGGCCGGCCGTGCCGCCGCCGAGGCCGGCCGCTTCGAGGAGGCCGCCGCCGCCTTCGAGACCGCGCTCGGACTCTGGCGCGGCTCCGCCTGCTTCGGCGGCGGCATCACCAGCACCGTCCTCCAGGCCCCCGCCGCCCGCCTCGACGAGCAGCGGCTCACCGTCGTCGAGCAGTGGGTGGACGCCCGGCTCGCCCTCGGGCTGCACCAGCCGCTGGTCGCGCGCCTGATCGACCTCGTCATGCAGAACCCGCTGCGCGAACACCTGCGCGCCCAGCTGATGGTGGCGCTGTCCCGGTCGGGGCGGCAGGCGGAGGCGCTGGAGATCTACCGGCGCGGCCGGCGCGAGCTGATCGACGAGCTCGGCATCGAGCCGGGGGAGGAGCTGCGCCGGCTCCAGGAGTCGATCCTGTCCGGCCGGCTGGACGGGCCGCCCCCGGCGGGTGTGCCCGCCCTCGCCGTGCCCGCCGCCCGGGCCCCCGGGCCGGCCGCCTCGACGGCGCCCGGCGCTCCCGGCACGCCCGGCGTGGCCGCGGCGCCCTCGGGGTCCGCCGTGCCCGCCGTGCCCGCCGTGCCTTCCGGGGCGACCGCCGCCGTCGAGCCGCCGCCCGTGCCCCGCCTGCTGCCCGGCGCCATCGCCGACTTCACCGGGCGCGACGAGCTGCTCGCCCGGCTCAAGCGGCTGCTGGAGGACGAGACGGAGTCCTCGTACGCGCTGCGGATCGTCTCCATCACCGGCCGGGGCGGCGTCGGCAAGACCACCCTCGCCGTACATCTCGGACACTCCCTGGCGAAACGATTCCCCGATGGCCAGATGTTCGCCAAGCTGCGCGGACCCTCGGCCCAGCCGATCCTGCCCGCCCGGATCCTGGAACGCTTCCTGCGCAGCCTCGGCATCCCCGGCTCCACCATGCCCCCGGCCATCGAGGAGCGCGCCGAGCTCTTCCGCAACCTCATCGCCGACCGGCGGATGCTCATCGTCCTCGACGACGCCATCGACGAGGAGCAGGTGCGCTGGCTGTTACCCGGCTCGTCGAACTGTCCGGTCCTCATCACCAGCCGCTCCCGGCTGGCCGGGCTCGAAGGCGCGAGCTCGGTCCAGATCGACGTGTTCTCCACCGAACAGGCCCTCCAGCTCCTGAGCCGCATCCTCGGTGCCGACCGCGTCCAGAGCGAACTGCCCAGCGCCCTCCAGCTGATCGAGCTCTGCGGCAACCTCGCGCTCGCCCTGCGGATCGTCGCCGCCCGCCTCGCCGCCCGCCCGCACTGGCCGCTGGCCAAGATGGTGTCCCGGCTCCGCGACGAGAGCCAGCGGCTGGACGAGCTCACCCACGGCGGCGTCGGCGTCCGCGCCGGACTCGCCATGGTCTACCAGGGCCTGCCCCCCGACGCGCAGCGCCTCTTCCGCCGGCTGTCCATGCTGGAGGCCGCCGAGTTCTCCAGCTGGGTCGCCGCGCCGCTGCTCGACCTCGACGCCACCGACGCCGAGGACGTCCTGGAGTTCCTCGTGGACGCCCAGCTCGTCGACGTCGAGGTGGTCAGGGGCCGCCGCCCCCGCTACCGCCTGCACGACCTGGTCCGGGTCTACTCCCAGGAGTGCCTGGCCGAGCACGAGAACACCGCCGAGCGCTCCGCCGTCCTGGCCCGGGTGCTGAGCACCTGGCTGATGCTGGTCGAGGAGGCCCACCGCCGGGCGTACGGCGGCGACCACACCCTCATCCACGGCGACGCCCCCCGGCTGCCGCTCGACGCCTCGGTCCTCGATCGCGAACTCGACGACCCGCTGCGCTGGTTCGAGGACGAGCGGGCCGGCCTGATCACGGCCGTCCGGCAGGCCGCCGGGGCCGGACTCGACGAGCTCTGCTGGGACCTGGCGCTCACCCTCGTCACCCTCTTCGAGATGTACGGCTACTTCGACGACTGGCGCACCACCCACGAGATCGCGCTCGCCGTCACCCGCCACAACGACAACCGGCGCGGCCAGGCCGCCATGCTGTACTCCCTCGGCGCCCTGCACATGTTCGAGTACAAGATGGACGAGGCCCGCGGCCGGCTCGGGCCCGCCCGCGAGCTGTTCCGCGAGGTCGGCGACGTCCACGGCGAGGCCCTCGCGCTGCGCAACCTCGCCTTCGTCGACCGCATCCAGGGACGCCTGGACGAGGCGATGACCGGCTACGAGCGGGCGCTGGCCATGCTCGCCGAGGTCAACGACTCCACCGCCGAGGCCCATGTCCTCAGCAACATGGCCCAGATCCACCTGGACCGCGGCCTGATCGCCGAGGGCAAGGAGACGATGGCCGCCGGGCTCGCCGCCGTCGAGCGCTCCGGGAACCGGCGGGTCCGCGCCCAGATCCTGTGCCGGCTCGGGGAGGCGCACCTCCAGATCGACGAGATCACCGAGGCCGAGTACGTGTTCGGCCAGGCCCTCGACACGGTCCGCTCCGTGGGCGACCCGGTCGGCGAGTGCTACGTGCTGCGCGGCCTCGCCATGGTCCGCTCCCGCCAGCGCAGCCACGACGCCGCCTACGAGATGCTCGAAGAGGCCGCCGGCATCGCCTCCCGGGCCCGGGAGTATCTGGCCATCGGCCGGATCCAGCTCTCGCTCGGCGAGGTCGCAGCCGACAAGGGCAGTCATGAACGCGCCAAGGAGCACATCCGGGCGGCCCTCGACGTCTTCGGGCGGATGCAGGCCACCCGGTGGCAGGAACAGGCGCTACGGCTCATGGAGGAGGTCCGCGCGGCCTCCGACGACGCGGCCGCGGCCGCCGCCTACGCCCCGGCGAGCACCGGCTGACCCCCGCTCCCGGAGCGCCCGGCGGCGCCGCCCCCGTACCGGGCCCGCCGCCCCCCGCGCCGGGCCCCGCCGGCGGCCCCGTACCGGCCCCTCGGGCCCGGGGCGGCACCGGAACCGGCCAGCGGGGTGCGAAAACGCCCACGCCCCCACCGGCCGCGTGTCAGGATGCCCGCCTCGGCGCCGCGCGGGGACGCCGCGGTCGCGGCGGGACCGAGATCTCGCGGGCGGGGCGCATCCGGCGCCCCGTCCACCCAGCACGCAATCGATGAGGCCGGTGTCACGTGAAGCTCGGAGTGTGTGTCTCTGATGGAACCAATGGGCGGCCCGTCGACGGGCTGATGGTCCGCCTCGAACGGCAGAGCCCGGACGAGTGGCGCACCGTCTGGCACGGGCTCACCGGGCAGGACGGACGGCTCGACCGCCCCGCCCTGCCCGAGGACGAACCCGGCCCCTTCCGGCTGGTCCTGGAGACCGACCGGTACTTCACCACCCTCGGGATGCGCCCGTTCTACAGCCACATCGCGGTCGCCTTCGCCGAATGGGAGTGCGACCAGGAGATCCCCATCGTCATCGCCCCGCACGGCTACGCGGTGAGCGCCGTCGCCCGATAGCGCCGGCCCACCCCCGCCGACCTGCGACGACGGACGGCCCCCAACCCCGGTCGTCCCCCTGCCGCGGCCCGCCCCACGGCGAAGGAGACCCCTTCCCCAGGCGGCCCGCCGCCCGCGCTTAGCGAGTACTTAGCGTTCCAGTAGGAGGACGAAAACGGAGCTCACTAGAACTGGAGTCGTCCACCCGGGCCTCCGGGTCGCGAGTTTCCGTAGGGGAGAGAAAACATGCTGGCACTGCTGAACACCCTGGTCGGCTTCGGTGGCTTCGGTGGCTTCTTCACCACGGACGACACCATCTGGGGCTGAACCGGTGAGCATCTCGGCACGGGTCATCGACTCGACCAACGGCTGCCCGGTGGCGGACCTCGCCGTCACCCTGCATGCCCGGGACCACGGCGACTGGCCCGTGGTGGCCCGCACCCGCACCGACAGCGCGGGCACCATCGGCTCCCTGAGCCCCGGGCCCCTCGCGCCCGGCGCGTACCGGCTCGTCTTCGACACCGGCGACTACTTCGCCGAACGGGCGGTCGACAGCCTCTACGCGGAGGTCATCGTCTCGCTCCACCACCAGGGCGACCCCAGCGACCTGCACATCCAACTGCTGGTGAGCCCCTTCTCGTACACCACCTACCGGGGCCACGTCCCCGCGACGGCGCGGGCGGCCGGAAGGGTCTGAGACCCGGCGGACGGCACCCGCGGACACGGCACCGGGGCACCGCAGCAGGCAGAAGGGGTGAGGGAGTTGCCGGACACCACGCAGTCGGCCGCGCACACGGCGACCACGCACACGGCACCGGTCCGCACGGTGCCGGTCGGATCCCTGCTGCCGGCGGACTCGCCGCGGCTGGCCGGCCTGAACGAGGGCCACGCACGGGCCCTGGCGGAGAGCGGCACCGCCTTCGAACCGATCCTCGTGCACCGGGAGACCGGCCGGGTCATCGACGGGATGCACCGGCTGCGCGCCGCCGTCCTGCGCGGCGAGAGCGCGATCGCCGTCCGGCACGTCGACGGCGCCGCCGCCGACCTCTTCATCCGCTCGGTGCACGCCAACATCGCCCACGGACTGCCGCTGACCCTCGGCGACCGCAAGGCCGCCGTACGGCGCATCCTCGGCAGCCACCCGCATTGGTCGGACCGGGCCATCGCCGCCGTCACAGGGGTGTCGCCGAAGACCGTAGGGGTCCTGCGGGGGCAGCGTTCGACTGAGGAATCTCCTCAGTCGAACCCCCTGGTCCACCGGGTCGGCAGGGACGGCCGGGCCCGCCCCGCCGACATGCCCGAACGGCGCCGCAAGGCCCGCTCGCTGCTCGCCGAACGGCCCCGCGCGACCCTGCGCGAGGTCGCCCAGGAGGCCGGGGTCTCCGTCAGCACCGCCCACCGGCTGCGGCAGGAACTGCGCACCGGACCGCCCGGCCCCGGCTCCCACCCCGGCCCCGCCGAGCGGGGACCGGCCGCCGCCGCGCTGCGGGTCCGCGCCCTCGACGTGCTGGCCAACGACCCCTCGCTCCGCTTCACCGACAGCGGCCGGGCCCTGCTGCGGTGGCTCAACGGGCAGGCCCAGGGGCTCGCGGCCGGCGAACAGCTGCTCGCCGCCGTGCCCCCGCACTGCGCCCGCGCCCTCACCGAGGTCATGAGCCACTACGCCCGCGAGTGGGAGCGGCTGGCCGCCGGGATGCAGCGCGGCGACCCGGTCGACGGCCCCTGGCGGGCGGTCCGCTGAGGCCGCCGAGGGAAAACCTTCTGCGCCGCACACTTCGTCGTTACGGTGAGACGCGCGACGAGGGGACGGCCCGCGGCCCGCGAGCCCCGCGGCCGGCCGCCCCCGCCCCGATCCGCACCGCCGGTCCGCGCGACCCGGTCCGCGCGCGGCACCTCCTCGTACCACGACGCGGAACGCGCGTACGGCAGCGGGCAGTTCAGCCACCAACCCAGGCAACGCAGGCAACCCAGGCAACGCAGGCAACCCAGGCAACGCAGGAAACCCAGGCAGAGCAGACAGACCAGGCAGCTCGGACAGGAGCGGAGTGGACATCCCGGTGGACGACGACGTCAGACTCAAGGCCAAGGCGCTCTACGAGGCACGAGCCACGGGACGCCCCATCCCCCCCTTCACCGACGCCCAGCCCGAGCTGGACATGAACGACGGCTACGCCATCCAGCGAGAACTGGTCGCCCTGCTCACCGAGGCCGGCGACACGGTCATCGGCTACAAGGCGGGACTCACCTCCGCCCCGATGCAGCAGCTCCTCGGCGTCACCACCCCCGACTACGGGCCGGTGCTCGCCTCCACCGTGTACGAGAACGGGGCCACCACACCGGACGGGGCGTTCATCGCGCCCAAGGTCGAGGCGGAGATCGTCTTCCGGCTCGGCGCGCCGCTGCGCGGCCCCGGGGTGACCGCGGCCGAGGCCCGCGCCGCGGTCTCCGAGGTCATGGCGGGCCTGGAGATCGTCGACTCCCGCATCGAGGGCTGGCGGATCCGCCTCGCGGACACCGTCGCCGACCTCGCCTCCAACGGCGCCGTGGTGCTCGGCCCGCCGTGCGAGCTGCCCGCCGACTGCGACGTACGCCTCATCGGCATGGCCTTCTCCCGCAACGGCGAACTCGTGGCGACCGGCGCCGGCGCCGCCGCCCTCGGGGACCCGACCGCGGTGGTCGCCTGGCTGGCGAACGTCCTCGGCGAGCACGGGGTGACCCTCGAAGCGGGCCAGCTGATCATGACGGGCGCGCTCCACGCCGCGGTCCCCATGGCCCCCGGCGACAGCTTCGTCGCCGAGTTCGACCGGCTGGGCACCGTCACGCTCCACGTGGGCGACGCGTAGACCACCGACGCGCCTCACGGCGCACCTCTAGACAGGGAAGGGCGATGCAGCCATGAAGGGAAACGGGCGCCTGCCCGTGGCCGTCCTCGGCGCCGGCCTCATCGGCGTCGATCTGGCCGAGAAGATCATGCGTTCGGAGTACCTGGAGTGCGGCCTGGTCGTGGGACGCGACGAGAAGACGCCCGGCCTGCGCCAGGCGGCCGAACTCGGACTTCCCATCGGGACGCGCGGGATCGAGTCCCTGCTCGACGCCCCCGAGCCGTTCGGCATCGTGTTCGACGCGACCAACGCCATGGCCCACGCCGAGCACGCGGAACTCCTGCGCGCCACCGGGGCCCGCCTCGTCGACCTCACGCCCAGCAAGGTCGGCCGGATGGTCATCCCCAGCGTCAACGGGGAGGAGGCCCTGAGCTGCGCCGACATCAACATGATCAGCTGCGGCGGGCAGGCGTCCATCCCGGTCCTCCACGCCATCACCCAGAGCCACCGCGTCGACTACGTCGAGGTCGTCACCACGGCCGCCAGCCCCAGCGTCGGCCGCTCCACCCGGCTCAACCTCGACGAGTACATCGAGACCACCCAGGACGCCGTCCGCGAGTTCACCGGCGTCAAGGACGTCAAGGCGATCCTCAACGTCAGCCCCGCCAGACCCCCGGCGACCTTCCGGGTCGCCATGTCCCTGCTCGGCGAGGGCTTCGGCGCCGCCTCCGTGGAGGCGGCCGTCACCACGGCCGCCGCGCAGGTCCGCTCCTTCGCCCCCGGCTACCGGATCACCGCCCGCGTCGTCGACGAGCACAAGGTCTTCGTCGCCGCCGAGGTCACCTCCACCGGCGGACGCATCCCCCGCTACGCGGGCAACCTCGACATCATCAACTCCGCCGCCGTCCACATCGCCGAACGCGGCGCGGCGGCCGGCCCGGCGCGCATCGGTACGGAGACGTCATGAGCGCAGCACCCCCCGCCGGCCCCGCCGGGAAGCGGGTCCTCATCCACGACGCGTCCCTCCGCGACGGACACCACGCCGTCCGCCACCAACTGGGCCGCGAACAGCTCCGCGCCTACGCCGAGGCCGCCGACACCGCCGGGATCCCGGTCGTCGAGATCGGCCACGGCAACGGCCTCGGCGCCTCCTCCCTCCAGGTCGGCCAGGCCCGCCTCGACGACGACACCATGCTGTCCACCGTCCGCGAGGCCCTCACCCGCAGCCGGATGGCCGTCTTCATGCTGCCCGGCTGGGGCACCACCGCCGACCTCGAACGGGCCGTCGCCCACGAGGCCGACGTGGTCCGCGTCGGCACCCACTGCACCGAGGGCGACCTCGCCGAACGGCACCTCGGCTACCTGCGCGACCGGGGCGTCGACGCCCAGGCCGTGCTCCTCATGAGCCACATGGCCAGCCCCGAGCGGCTCGCGAAGGAGTGCGCCCGGCTGGTCGGGTTCGGCGCCACCGCCGTCGGCATCATGGACTCCTCCGGCCACTACCTGCCCGCCGACGTCACCGCGCGCGTCGGCGCCATGCGCGAGGCCGTCGACGTGCCCGTGATGTTCCACGCCCACAACAACCTCGGCATGGCCGTCGCCAACTCCGTCGCCGCCGTCGAGGCGGGCGCCGACATCCTCGACGCCTGCGCCCGAGGCTTCGGCGCGGGCGCCGGGAACACCCAGCTCGAAGTCCTCGTACCAGTCCTGGAACGGATGGGCTTCAGCACCGGCATCGACCTGTACGGACTCCTGGACGCGGCCGACCTCGCCGAACGCGAACTGATGCCGGCCCCGCCGACCATCGACTCGGTGAGCGTCGTCAGCGGTCTCGCCGGAGTCTTCTCCGGCTTCAAGACCCGGGTCCTGGACGTCGCCCGGCGCGAGGACGTCGATCCGCGCGACGTCTTCTTCGAACTGGGCAGGAGACAGGCCGTCGCGGGCCAGGAGGACCTCATCGTCGAGGTCGCCCTCGCCCTGAAGGCGGCCCGCAGTGCGTGAACGCCGCAATCCCGCGGCTTCCGTTCGGGCGAGCACGACGAGGGAAGAGCCGGACGTGTACGAGGAACTCAAGGACATCCTGGTCAGCGAACTGCACGTACGGGCCGAGGACATCGCGCCGACGGCCACCCGCGAGGAGGTCGGGCTCGACTCCCTCGCCGTGCTGGAGCTCGCCGCCGCGCTCGACGCGCGCCTCGGCATCGAGGTGCAGGACTACGAACTGCTCGACGCCGGCACCCTCGCCGACGTGGCCCGCCTGATGGCGGAGCGCCGGCCGGGAGGCTGAGCCCCACCGTCGATCCCGGCACCGCCCCCGCGACCGGCCGCGGCGGTGCCCTCTCCATTGGGAGCCCCATGTCTCACCCACGCCTGCGCGCGGTCCTGGAGACCGTCGCCGCCTACACGCCCGCGGCCGGCCTCCAGGACCCGGCCGACCGCCCCAGCCCGCTGTCCGCCAACGAGTCGCCGCACACCCCGCTGCCCGGCATCGCCGAGGCCGTCGCCCGGGCCGGCACCGAGGTGAACCGCTACCCGGACCCCGGCTGCGGCGAGCTGATCCGCGCCCTCGCCCGCGCCCACGGGACCACCGAGGACCACGTCGCCGTCGGCGCGGGATCCGTCGCCCTGCTCCAGACCCTCTTCCACGCGGTCGCCGAACCGGGCGCCGAAGCCGTCCACGCCTGGCCCTCCTTCGAGGTCTACCCCACCCTCGCCGCCCTGTCCGGGGCCACCGCCGTCCCCGTGCCGCTGCGCGAGCACAGCCACGACCACGACCTGCGGGCCATGGCCGACCGGATCACCGACCGGACCCGGCTCGTGATCGTCTGCAACCCCAACAACCCCACCGGCACCCTCCTCGGCCACGAGGAGCTGCGGAAGTTCGTCGCCGCCGTCCCCCGGGACTGCCTGGTCGCCGTCGACGAGGCGTACCACGAGTACGTGCGCGGCGGCGAGCCCACCGGCGCCCTCGGCCTCATCGCCGACCACCCGAACCTGGTCGTGCTGCGCACCTTCTCCAAGGCGTACGGCCTCGCCGGGCTGCGCACCGGCTACCTGATCGGCGACCCCTGGGTCGTCGAACGGCTCCGCAAGGCGAGCCTCCCGTACGCGGTGAACAGCGCCGCCCAGGAAGCGGCCGTCGCCGCCCTCGGCCTCGCCGGACCGCTGCTGGCACGCGTCGAGGAGACCGTCGCGGAACGCACCCGCGTCCGCGAGGCCCTGCTCCGCCAGGGCTGGACGGTCCCCGACAGCCAGGCCAACTTCGTCTGGCTGCCGCTCGGCCCCGACACAGCGGACTTCGGCGCCTGGTGCGCCGGACGACGGGTCGCCGTACGGGCCTTCGCCGGTGTCGGCGTCCGCGTGTCCATCGGCACGGCCGAGGACGACGACCGCTTCCTCGCCGCGGCGGACGCCTGGCGCGGCACCCGGAAGGAGACCGGCGCGTGACCACCCTCGACACCGCCCGCCCGGCCCCCGCCCTCACGGGCGTCACCCGGCACGTCGTCGTCGCCCCCGGCATGTGCAGCGGCGGCTCCCTGGTCTTCGGCCGCATCGGCGACTGGACCTGGGACGTCGTCGCCGCCTCCTGCGGCATCAACGTGCACGCCGCCAGGACCGCCGGGGGAGACCCCGCCTACCTGTCCTTCTACTACTTCCACGTGCGCGGCGGCGAGACCGTCCACCCGCACGGACTGACCTTCGGCGACGAACTGCGCGTCGACTCCCGCTCGTTCCAGTTCGGCGGCCAGTCCGTCATCACCCTGCACCGGCTGGCCCCCGCCGGCCTCGACCTGCCCGAGGGGCCGCTCGACCCGGCCGAGGTGTACGAACACCCGCACCCGCACTGCCTCTACGCGGAGAACTTCAACCGCTGGATCGCCCGCACCACCGAGGGCAGCAACCGGGGCCTCGCCCAGGTCACGCCCCCCGACTTCGCCTACCAGGACCTGGCGCCGCTCCCCAACGCGTACTCGCCGCGCTCGCTCGTCGGCCGGGCCCGGGCCACCGGCAGCTTCCACCCCGAGGGACCGCCCGGCTGCCACGAGGCGGGCGAACCGCTGACGTTCCCGTACACCCTGGACGTCGTCCGCGACCTCAACGGCGCCGGACTGATGTACTTCGCCTCCTACTTCGCCGTCTTCGACACCATGCTGCTGCGCCTGTGGCGGTCCCTGGGCCGCACGGACGAGCAGTTCCTGCGCCGCAAGGTCACCGACCAGAAGATCGGCTACTTCGGCAACGCCGACCCCGGCACGGTCTTCACCGTCACCGTACGGCGCTGGCGCTCCGACACGGACCCGGGCACCGAGACCGCCGACATGGCCCTGCGCGACGCGGCGACCGGGCAGCTGATCGCCGTCACCGCGATCGAGACCGAGCTCGCCCCCGGCACCGCGGGTGCGCCGTGAGCGCCGCCGCCGTCGGAGCGACGGTATGGCTGACCGGGCTGCCCAGCGCCGGCAAGAGCACCATCGCCCGCGCCGCCGCCGAGGCGCTGCGCTCCGCCGGGCGCCGCACCCAGATCCTCGACGGCGACGAACTGCGCGCCCACCTCACCGCCGACCTCGGCTTCTCCCGCGCGGACCGGGACGTGAACGTGCGCCGCGTCGGCTACGTCGCGCAGCTCCTCGCCGCGCACGGCGTCACGGTGCTGGTGCCCGTGATCGCCCCGTACGTGGACGCCCGCGCGGAGGTCCGCGCCCGGCACGAGGCCGCCGGCACCGCGTACGTCGAGGTGCACGTGGCGACACCGGTCGAGGTCTGCGCCGGGCGCGACGTGAAGGGGCTCTACGCCCGCCAGGCGCGCGGCGAACTCTCCGGGCTGACCGGCGTCGACGACCCGTACGAGCCGCCGGCGGCGCCGGAGCTGCGGCTCCCGGCCCACGAGCAGACCGGGACCGAGTCGACGCGGGCGCTGCTGGCGCTGCTGCGGGAGAGGGGGCTGGCATGACGACGGCGACGACCGCGACGACCGCGACGACACCGGCCGCCGTGCCCGCACCGGCGGCGCCGGTGCCGCCCCCGCCCGCCGTGGCCGGGGCGGAGCCGCGGACGCACGCGGACGTGCTGGAGGCCGAGGCCGTGCACATCATCCGGGAGGTGGCGGGCGAGTTCGAACGCCCGGTGATCCTCTTCTCCGGCGGCAAGGACTCCGTCGTCCTGCTGCACCTCGCGCTGAAGGCGTTCGCGCCCGCACCCCTCCCGTTCGCCCTGCTGCACGTGGACACCGGACACAACTTCCCCGAGGTCCTCGCCTACCGCGACCGTGTGGTCGCCGCACACGGGCTGCGCCTCCATGTGGCCTCCGTACAGGACTACCTCGACCGAGGTGTGCTCACCGAACGCCCCGACGGCACCCGCAATCCCCTCCAGACCCTGCCGCTGACCGAGACCATCCGCGCCGAGGGCTTCGACGCGGTCTTCGGCGGCGCCCGGCGCGACGAGGAGAAGGCCCGCGCCAAGGAACGGGTCTTCAGCCTCCGCGACCGCTTCTCCCAGTGGGACCCGCGCCGCCAGCGCCCCGAACTCTGGCGCCTCTACAACGGGCGGCACGCCCCCGGCGAGCACGTCCGGGTCTTCCCGCTCTCCGACTGGACCGAGCTCGACGTGTGGCAGTACGTCGCCCGCGAGGGCATCGAGCTGCCGGAGATCTATTTCGCCCACGAGCGCGAGGTCTTCCGCCGCTCCGGGATGTGGCTGCCCGTCGGCGACTGGGGCGGCCCCCGGGACGGCGAGACCGTCGAGCGGCGGCTGGTCCGCTACCGCACCGTCGGCGACATGTCCTGCACCGGGGCCGTCGACTCGGCGGCCGTGACCCTGGACCAGGTGATCACGGAGGTGGCCGCCGCCCGGCTCTCCGAGCGCGGCGCCACCCGCGCCGACGACCGGCTCTCCGAGGCATCCATGGAGGACCGCAAACGCGAGGGGTACTTCTGAGCATGACGCCCACGACGACATCCCCCACACCCGTGCCCGCCGGACAGCCGGCCACCGGTCTCCCGGCCGGCGGCCTGCTGCGGTTCGCCACCGCGGGCTCCGTCGACGACGGCAAGTCCACCCTGGTGGGCCGCCTCCTGCACGACTCCCGGGCCGTCCTGGCCGACCAGCTGGAGGCCGTCACCCGCGCCTCCGCCGGGCGGGGCCAGGACGCCCCCGACCTCGCCCTCCTCACCGACGGCCTGCGCGCCGAACGGGAACAGGGCATCACCATCGACGTCGCCCACCGCTACTTCGCCACCGCCCGGCGCCGGTTCATCCTCGCCGACACCCCCGGCCACGTGCAGTACACCCGCAACATGGTCACCGGCGCCTCCACGGCCGACCTCGCCGTGATCCTCGTCGACGCCCGCCACGGCGTCGTCGAGCAGACCCGCCGGCACGCCGCCGTCGCCGCCCTGCTGCGCGTCCCGCACCTCGTCCTCGCCGTCAACAAGATGGACCTCGTCGGCTACCGCGAGCCCGTCTTCGCCACGATCGTCGCCGAGTTCGGCGAGCACGCCGCCGGGCTCGGCGTCCCCGCCGTCACCGCCGTCCCGATCTCGGCGCTCGCCGGGGACAACGTGGTGGAGCCCTCGGCGCACATGGACTGGTACGGCGGCAAGACCGTCCTCGAACACCTGGAGACCGTCCCGCTCGACGACGACGACGGCGACGCCCAGTCCGGGCGGCCCGGCCGCTTCCCCGTCCAGTACGTCATCCGCCCGCGGACGGCCACGCACCCCGACTACCGGGGCTACGCGGGCCAGCTCGCGGCCGGCACGCTGCGCGTCGGCGAACAGGTCACCGTGCTGCCCTCCGGGCGCACCACCCGGATCTCCGGCATCGACCGGCTCGGCCGGCCGGTGGAGAGCGCCCGCGCCGGGGACTCGGTGACCGTGCTGCTCGCCGACGACCTCGACGTCTCCCGGGGCGACCTGATCGCCCCCGCCTCGGGCGCCCCGACCCCCGTCCAGGAGATCGAGGCCACCGTCTGCCACGTCGCCGACCGGCCGCTGACCGTCGGCCACCGCGTCCTCGTCAAGCACGGCACCCGCACCGTCAAGGCGCTCGTCGAGGACATCACGGCCCGGCTCCGCCTCGACGACCTGTCGCTGCGCCCGCACTCCGGGGCCCTCGCGGCCAACGACATCGGCCGGATCCGGCTCCGCACCGCCGAGCCGCTGCCCGTCGACCCGTACGCCGAATCCCGCCGCACCGGCTCCTTCCTCCTCATCGACCCCGGCGACGGCACCACCCTGACGGCGGGCATGGCGGGCGCCTCCTTCGGCGCGCCCGCCGACGCCGAGGCCGATACGGGCGCCGAGGCCGGGACCGGGGCCGACGAGGCCGGCTGGGACTTCTGAGCCCGCGCGGGCCGGGGGAGCCCGGGCGGGGTCAGCGCCCCGCCCGGCCCCCCGTCGCCCACGCCGACAGCACCGCCCCGATCTCCGCGACCGGGGCGGGATCCAGCATCTCGTAGTGCCCGCACGGCACGTCCACGGCGGTCAGCCGCCCCTCGACGTACGCCCGCCAGGCCGCCGGGTCCGCGCCCGCCGCGCCGTCGGCGGCGGCCCTGACGTGCAGCACGTCCACCCCGCGCGTCCGCGCGGGCGGCGTCCGCAGCGCGTCCACCGCCGACCGCACCGCGAGCCGCGCGCCCTCCACGACCCGCTCCCCGAGCAGCGCGAGCTGCTCCGGCGGCGCCCCGTCCGCCGCGAACCCGGCGGACCCGGCCACGTGACGGTGCGTCACCTCCCAGTCCGGCAGGCCCTCCCCGGGCGCCGGATACGAGTCGAGCAGGGCCACGAACTCCACCGCCCGCCCCGCCTCCGCCAGCTCCGCCGCCACCGCGTACGCGAGGGTCCCGCCCACCGACCAGCCCAGCAGCCGGTACGGGCCCTCCGGCTGCGTCTCCACGATCCGCCGCGCGTACTCCCGCACCAGCTCCCCGGGCTTGCCCGCGCCGCCCTCCGGCGCGCCCAGGCTCGGCGCCTGCAGCCCGTACAGCGGCACCTCCGGGTCCAGGTGCGGCAGCAGCCGCGCGTACGGCCAGGCCAGGCCGCTCGCCGCGTGCACCGCGAACAGCGGCCGCAGCCGCCCGCCGGAACGCAGCGGCAGCAGCACGTCCAGGCCCGAGCCGCCGCCCTCCCCGTCCAGCCGTCCCAGCCGGCGCGCCAGCGCCGCCGGGGTCGGCGCCTCGAACAGGGCCCGCACGGTCAGCTCCGTGCCCAGCACCGCCCGCACCCGGCTGACCAGCCGCGTCGCCAGCAGCGAGTCCCCGCCCAGGTCGAAGAAGCCGTCGTCGGGACCGGCCCGCTCCACCCCCAGGACCTCGACGAACAGCGCGCACAGCGGCTCCTCGTGGGCGTGCGCCGCCCCGCGCCGCGCCGACACCCCGTACGCGGGGGCGGGCAGCGCCCCCCGGTCCAGCTTGCCGTTCGGCATCAGCGGCAGCCGCTCCAGCGGCACCACGGCCGACGGCACCATGTGGTCCGGCACCATGTCGCGCAGCGCCCGCCGCAGCCCCGCCCCGTCCAGCGGCGCGGCGCCCGGCCCGCCGCCCGGCACCGCGTAGGCGACCAGCCTGCGGTCGCCCGGCCGGTCCTCCCGCACCACCGCGACCGCCTGCGCCACCCCCTCGTGCCGCAGCAGCGCCGCCTCCACGTCGCCCAGCTCGATGCGGAAGCCCCGCACCTTCACCTGGCCGTCGAACCGCCCCAAGTACTCCAGCTCCCCGTCCGCCCGCCACCGCACCCGGTCGCCCGTCCGGTACATCCGGCCGCCGGGCTCCCCGAACGGGCAGGCCACGAACCGCTCCGAGGTCAGCGCGGCCCGGTTCAGATAGCCGCGGGTCACCCCCGCCCCCGCGATGTACAGCTCGCCCGGCCGCCCCACCGGCACCGGCTGGAGCCACGGATCGAGCACGTACACCCGGGCGTTGGGCACCGGCCGCCCGATCGGCGGGTCGCCCGCCGCGTCCCCGGCCCGCCCGCGCCACCACGTCGAGTACGTGGTCGCCTCGGTGGGCCCGTAGATGTTGGTCACCGCGCAGCCGGGCACCCGCTCCCACAGCTCCCGCAGCAGCGCGCCCGGCACCGCCTCGCCGCCCAGCACCACGTGCCCGGCCGCCACCTCGAAGGCGCCGCCCGCCACCATGGTCGCCACCGCCGACGGGACGCCGCTCACCAGGCTGCCCTCCCAGCCGCCCCGGTCCAGCAGCGCGAACAGGTCGTCCACCAGCTCCAGGCGCCCGCCGAGCGCCAGCGTCGTCACGATCTCGAAGACCGACACGTCGAAGCTGAGCGAGGTGGACGCCAGCACCCGCGCCATCCCCTCGGCGCCGAAGTGGTCCGCCACGGTCGCCGTGAAGTTGACGGCGTTCCTGTGCTCGACCACCACACCCTTGGGCACCCCGGTGGTGCCCGAGGTGTAGATGACGTACGCCGGATGCCCGGGCAGCAGCGGCTCCGGCCGCTCCGCGTCCGCGACCTCCCCGTCCGGCCGCTCCGCGATCCGCCGCGCCACCGCCGGATCGTCCAGGACCAGCGCCGCCGTGCCCTCCGGCAGCACCTCCCGGGTCGCCCCCGTGACCACCGCGAGGCGCGGCCGGGCGTCGCCCAGCATCCGCGCCACCCGGTCCGCCGGATAGCGGACGTCGACCGGCACGTAGGCGGCGCCCGCCGTCAGCACGGCGAGCAGCGCCACCACCATGTCCGCCGTCCTCGGCAGCGCCAGCGCCACCAGGGTCTCCGGCCCCGCGCCCTCGGCGAGCAGCTCCCGCGCCAGCCGGTGCGCCCGCCGGGTCAGCTCGCCGTACGTGAGGACCAGCTCCCCGTGGACGAGCGCGGGCCGCTCCGGGTCCACCGCCGCCCGCTCCCCGATCAGCGCGGGCAGCGTCGCCGGGGCCACCGGCCGGGCGGTGGCGTTCCACTCCTCCAGGAGCCTGCGCCGCTCCCCGTCCGGCAGCGACGGCAGGGCGCCGACCCGCAGGTTCGGGTCCTCGGCGACGGCCTCCAGGATCCGCGTCAGCAGGCCCGCGATCCCCTCCACCGCCGCCCGGTCCAGCACGTCGGGCCGGAAGTCGAGCCGCAGGCCCAGCTCCTCGGCCGGGGTGCAGATCAGCGAGAGCGGATAGTGGGTGGCGTCGAAGCCCGACACGTCCACCAGCAGCGCCTCGCCGAGCCGCCGCCGTCCCGCGCCCGCCGGATAGTTGTCGAGCACGGCCGTGGTGTCGAACAGCGCCCCGAACCCGGCCTGCCGCTGGATCTCCGTCAGCCCCAGGTGATGGTGGTCCAGCAGGTCCAACTGCTCGTCCTGGACCCGTTCGAGGACGTCGAGCAGCGAGTCCCCGGGCTCCGCCCGCACCCGCGCCGGGACCGTGTTGATGAGCAGCCCGACCATCGTGTCGACCCCGTCGACGTCGGCGGCCCGCCCCGACACCGTCAGCCCGAACAGCACGTCGCCCCGCCCGGTGAGCTGCCGCAGCACCAGCCCCCATGCCACCTGCGTCACCGTGCCGAGGGTGACGCCCGCCTCCCGCGCCCGCTCGGCCAGCGCGGCCGTCCGCTCGGCCGGCAGCGTCCACAGCACCCGCTCCGGCACCACCGTGCCCGCGCCCGGCGCGCGCGGCGCCACCAGCGTCGGCCCGTCGATCCCGGCCAGCGCCCCGGCCCACGCCTCCAGCGACCACTCCGGGTCCGTCGCGTCGAGCCAGTCGAGATAGGAGGTGTACGCGGGGGCGGGCGGCAGCTCCGCGCCGCCGGGCCCCGCCTCGTACAGCGCGAACAGCTCGTCGAGCAGGATCGCGGTGGACCAGCCGTCCAGGATGATGTGATGGTTCGTCAGCACGAACCGCCAGCGGGTGCCGCCCAGCCGGATCAGCAGGAAGCGGATCAGCGGCGGCCGGGCGGTGTCGAAGCGCCGCCGCCGCTCCTCGTCCAGCAGCCGCGCCGCCTCCGCCCGCCGCGCCTCGGGCGCGGTCCCGGTCAGGTCCGCCGTCCGCCACTCGACCCCGACCCCGGACGCGACGAACCGTACGGGGGCGCCCGAGGCGTCCGTGCGGAAACCCGACCGCAGGCTGTCGTGCCGGTCCTGGAGCGCCTGGCAGACCCCGCGCAGCCGCTCGGGGTCGAGCGGCCCCACGAACTCCAGCGCGAGCTGGATCGTGTAGACGTCCTGGCCCTCCGCGTCGAACGCGGTGTGGAAGAACAGCCCCTGCTGGAGCGGCGCGGGCCGCGAGACCGGCCCGTCGTCCCGCCCCGGGCCGTGCTGCGGGCCGTGCTCGTCGGTGCGGTCCAGTGCGGTCACGCCGTCTCTCCCGGTTCGCCGGTGGATGGGGATGGGGATGGGGATGGGGAAGCAGGTGGGGAAGCAGGTGGGGAAGTGGTCAGGGTCTCCAGGGCCTCGAACCAGGCGTCGGCCAGCGCCGCCACCCGCGCCCGGTCCAGCAGCGTCTCCGGATACGCCCAGGTGACATGGAGCTCCGGCCGGCCCGCGCGCTCGTGCGCGACCGCCGACAGCTCCAGCAGGTGCGTCACGGGCAGCTCCGGGTCGCCGCCGCTGGACACCGCGCCCGCCTCCGGCGCCAGGCCCCAGTCGGCCCCGTCCGGCCGGTCGAAGCGGCCCAGGTAGTTGAAGAGGAGCTGCGCCCGGGGCCGCGCCGCGAGCACGGGCCCCGCCTCCGGGTGCAGATGGCGCAGCAGCCCGTGCCCGAGCCCCTTGTCGGGCAGCGCGCCGAGCCGCGCCGCCACCACCCGTACGGCCTCCTCGGGGGCCTCCGGGCGCCCCGCGAGCCGTACGGGGAACATGCTGGTGAACCAGCCCACGGTCGCCGACAGGTCCAGCCCCTCGGCGATCTCCTCGCGCCCGTGCCCCTCCACGTCCACCAGGAACGGGGCCCCCGCGTCCGGGCCGTCCGCCGCCGCGCGCCAGCGCCCCACGGCCGTGCTCAGCGCGCCGAGCAGCACCGCGTCCACGCCCGCCCCGAGCCGCGCGGGCACCCGGGTGAGCAGCGCCTCCGTCCGGTCGGCCGGGAGCACCCGGGTCACCGTCCGCTTGACGCCCTCCACGTCCCGGCCGGGCACCAGCGCCGCGCCGGGCACGAGCGGCCCGACCCCGTCCGACTGGCCCAGCCAGAGCGGGAGTTCGGCCGCCCGCGCGGGCGCCTCGCGGGCCAGCCGGCGGCCCCAGTCCGCGAACGACACGGGCGCCGCGTCCCCGGCCGCCGCGCGCGGCGCCACGCCCGAGGCCAGGTCCTCCAGCAGGATCCGCCAGGACACGCCGTCCACGACGAGGTGGTTGACCATCAGGAGCAGCCGCCCGGGGCGGCCGGGACCCGCGTCCCACCAGACCGCCTGGACCATCCGGCCCTCCTCCGGCGCCAGCCGCCGCCGGGCCGCGTCCGCCTCGGCCCGCAGCCGCTCCTCGGGCACCCCGCCGTCCGCGCCGGGCGCGTCGATCACCAGCAGGCACCCGGCCGCCCCGGCGGCGCCGACCTGGCCGCTCGGCAGCGCCTCCAGGCGCCACGCGGGCTCCCGGGTCAGCCGGGACCGCAGCGCCTCGTGCCGGTCCAGCAGAGCCTGAAGCAGCTCCCGCATCCGCGCCTCGGTCAGCCCGGCCGGGGTGCGGACCAGCACCGACTGGTGGAAGCCGGCGACCGGGCCGCCCCGCTCCCGCTGCCAGTGCAGGATCGGCGTCAACGGCACCTCGCCACCGGCCGCCGCCGGGGCCTGGGGGGCAGCCGGAGCCGCCTTGGCGGGCCTGACCTTGGCGTGCCGGGCGAGCTCGGCGACGGTCCGGTGCCGGAACACGTCCCTGGTGGAGAGCCCCAGGCCCCGCGAACGGGCCCGGGACACCAGCCGGATCGACACGATGCTGTCGCCGCCGAGGGCGAAGAAGTCGTCGTCCACGCCCACCGACGGGAGCCCGAGGACGGCGGCGACCAGCTCGCACAGCAGCCGCTCCGCGTCGGTGGCCGGCTCCCGCGCCGCCCCGCCCGGCGCGGCGGGCGCCTGCGGGGCGGGCAGCGCCGCCCGGTCCAGCTTCCCGTTGGGCGTCAGCGGCAGCCCGCCGGGCAGCACGACGACGGTGGGGACCATGTACGCGGGCAGCGCGCTCCGGGCCCAGGCGTCGAGCTCGCGCACGAGCGCGGCACTGTCGGGAGCCGCGGCGCCGTCGCCTGCCTCGGGAGTCGTGCTCCCGCCGGCCGTCTCGGGGGTCGTGCTCCCGCTGTCCGCCCCGGGCGTCGTGCCCGCGCCGGTCGTCCCGGCCTCTGTGCCCGCGAGGGTCGCCTCGGGTGCCGTGCTCCCGTCGGCCGTCTCGGGCGTCGTGCTCCTGCCGGTCGTCCCGGGCGTCGTGCCCGCGCCGTACGGCCCGGCCTCTGTGCCCGCGCGGGTCGCCTCGGGTGCCGTGCCCCCGTCGCCTGCCTCGGGCGTCGTACTCCCGCTGTCCGCCCCGGGCGTCGTGCCCGCGCCGGTCGTCCCGGCCTCCGCGCCCGCGCCGGTCGCCTCGGGAGCCGCGCCCCCGCCGGCCGCCCCGGCCCCCGCGCCCCCGCCGCCCGCCCCCGCCCCCGCGCCCCCGCCGTCCATCGCGACCCGCGCGGGCACCGCGTACGCGACGAGCCGTCGTTCGCCCGGCCGGTCCTCGCGGACCACGACCGCGCTGCGGACGACCCCGGGGTGCCGGTCCAGGACCGCCTCGATCTCCCGGGGTTCGATCCGGAAGCCCCGCAGCTTCACCTGGTCGTCGCCGCGCCCCAGGAAGTCGAGCCGCCCGTCCGACGTCCACCGCACCAGGTCGCCGGTGCGGTACAGGCGCGCCCCCGGCGGCCCGAACGGGGCGGCGACGAACCGCTCGGCGGTCAGCCCCGGGCGCCCGAGATAGCCTCGGGCCACCCCGGCGCCGCCCACGTACAGCTCGCCGGGAACCCCCACCGGCACCGGCCGCAGCGCCCGGTCCAGGACGTACACGCGGGTGTCGCCGAGTGGGGTGCCGAGCGGCGGGCGCGCGGTGTCGCGCGGGCCGAGCGGGGCCGCGAGGGACCAGATGGTCGTCTCGGTCGGCCCGTACACGTTGGTGACCTCCGCCGCCAGGCCGAGCAGCCCCGCGGCCAGCGCGGGCGGCAGCGCCTCGCCGCCCACGAGGACCCGCAGCCCCCGCACCGCGTCCGGGACCTCCGCCACCAGCCCCGACCACAGCGAGGGCGTCGCCTGGACGGCGGTCACCCCGTGCCGCCCGATCAGGCGCCCCAGGGCGCGCGGGTCGCGCACCTCGTCGGGCGAGGCGAGGACGACCGCCGCCCCGTCGACCAGCGGCAGCAGCAGCTCCAGGTGGGCGATGTCGAAGGCGACGGTGGTCACGGCGAGCAGCCGGTCGGCGGGTCGCAGCGGCAGCCGGTCCCGCACGGCGGCGAGGAGATGCGCCAGGTTGCCGTGGCCGACCACCACGCCCTTCGGCCGGCCCGTCGAACCGGAGGTGTAGAGGACGTACGCGGCGCTGTCGGCGGCCACCTCGGCCGCGCCGTCCACCGCGCCGTCCACCGCACCCGCCGCACCGACGGCTTCGGCTGTGTCGAGCCGCGGGTCGTCCGGGGTCAGCCAGTCGGGGGTGCCGAGGGCGTCGCGGGTGGCGGCGTCCGCGAGCACGAGCAGCGGCGCCGCCTCCGCCAGCACGGCCGCCACCCGGTCCCGGGGATGGTGCGGATCGACCGGCAGATAGGCGGCGCCCGCCCGGTGCACGGCCAGCAGCGCGACCACCAGGTCGGGGGTGCGGTTCATCGCGACCGCGACCAGCGCCTCCGGACCGGCGCCGAGCCCCCGCAGCCGTACCGCCAGCCGCTCCACCCGGGTGTCCAGCTCCCCGTACGTGATCCGGCGCGCCCCGTGCAGCAGCGCGGGCGCGTCGGGCGCCGCGGCGGCCCGCTCCCGGAACCGGCGCGGCACCGAAGGACCCGGCAGCACCGCGCCGGGCGCCGGGCCGCTCCACGCGCCGAGCACGGCGGACCGCTCGGCCGGGGACAGCAGGTCGAGCAGGCGTACGGGCTCGGCGGGACGGGCCGCCGCGTCGGCGAGGAACGCGGTGAACCAGACCGCGAACCGCTCCGCCGTGCCGTGGTCGAAGAGCTCCCGGGCGTAGACGAGGGTGCCGTCGAGGCCCCCCTCCGACTCGGTGAGGTCGAGCAGCAGGTCGAACGGGACCGCGCGGTACCGGGCGTGGTCCAGCGCCTCCGCGCGGAGCCCGGGCAGCTCCACCGCGCCGCCCGCGTTGTTCTGGAGGCTCAGCATCACCTGGAACAGCGGGTGCCGGGCCGCCGACCTGGCGGGGTCGAGGGCCTCCACGACCTGCTCGAACGGCACGTCCTGGTGCTCCAGCGCCGCGAGGACCCCGGGCCGCACCCGGTCGAGCAGCGCGCCGAAGTCCGGGTCGCCGGAGACATCGGTGCGCACCGCCACCGTGTTCACGAAGCAGCCGACCAGCTCGTCGAGCGCGCTGTCGGCGCGCCCCGCGACCGGGCTGCCGACCACGATGTCCGTCCCGGCGCCGAGCCGCCCCAGCAGCCCCGCCAGCGCCGCGTGCAGCACCATGAAGACGCTCGCCCCGTGCCGCCGGGCCAGCGCGGTCAGGCACGCGTGGTCGGCGGGCGCCAGCCGGAACGGCACCGTGCCCGTCTCCAGCGAGGCCACCTCCGGACGCGGCCGGTCCGTCGGCAGCGGCAGCTCCTCCGGCGCCCCGGCCAGCGCCGCCTTCCAGTGCGCGAGCTGCCGGGCGAACGGGCTGCCGGGATCCCCGGGATCGCCCAGCGCCGCCCGCTGCCACAGCGCGAAGTCCGGGTATTGCAGAGGCAGTTCCGGCAGTACGGGCGCCTGCCCCCGCAGCCGGGCGGCGTAGGCGGCCGAGAGGTCGCGCAGGAACGGGGCGGCGGACCAGCCGTCGAAGGCGATGTGATGGACGGTCACCACGAGGACGTGCGACTCGGCCCCGCACACCAGCAGTTCGGCCCGCAGCGGCAGCTCCCGCGCCAGGTCGAAGCCCGGCTCGGCCGCCCCGGCCACCGCCGCCCCGACCTCCGGCTCCGCCACCTCCCGCACCCGCAGCCCGAACCCGTCCCCGTCCCGCACCACTTGGCGCGGGACCCCGTCGGTGACCGGGAAGACCGTGCGCAGGCTCTCGTGCCGCGCCACCACGTCCCGCAGCGCCGCCTCCAGCGCCCCCGCGTCCAGCGCGCCCGTCAGCCGCAGGGCCGTCGTCACCGTCTGCGCGGCGGCGCCCTCCGCCAGCTCGCCCTGCATCCAGAAGCGGAGCTGCGAGAACGACGGCGGCAGCACCTCCCCGCGCGGCCCCGGCCGCAGCGCGCCCCGCCCCGCCCCCGAGGCCCCGAACCGCGCCGCGAGACCGGCGGGTGTCGGCGACTCGAACACGGCCTTCGGCCCGATGCCCTCGTCCAGCGTCTCGCGCAGCCGGTTCACCAGCCGGACCGCGAGCAGCGAATGCCCGCCCAGCGCGAAGAAGTCGTCGTCCGCGCCGACCTCCGGCACCCCCAGCACCTCGGCGAACAGCCCGCACAGCAGCCGCTCGGCTGGCGTGCCCGGCGCCCGCGAACCGGCCCGCACGACGGGCGCGGGCAGCGCCGCCGCGTCCAGCTTGCCGTTGGGCGTCAGCGGCAGCCCGCCGGGCAGCACCACGACGGCGGGCACCATGTAGTCGGGCAGCGACCGGCGGGCGTGCTCCAGCAGCTCGGGCGCCGGATCGTCCGCCGCCCCGGGGGCGGGGACGACGTAGGCCACCAGGCCGCGCTCCCCGGGCCGTTCCTCCCGTACGAGCACGGCGGCGCGCCCCACGGCCGGGTGGCGCTCCAGGACCGCGGCGACCTCGCCCGGCTCGATCCGGAAGCCCCGGATCTTCACCTGGTCGTCGGCGCGGGCGAGGAAGTCGAGCTCGCCGTCCGCCGTCCAGCGCACCACGTCGCCGGTCCGGTACATGCGCCCGCCGGGCGGCCCGTACGGGTCGGCGACGAACAGCCCCGAGGTGAGGCCGGGCCGCCCGAGGTAGCCGCGGGCCAGCCCGGCGCCCGCCAGGTACAGCTCGCCCGGCACCCCGGCGGGCACCGGCCGCAGCCGCCCGTCGAGCACGTACGCCCGGGTGTCCGCCATGGGCCGCCCGATCGGCGGCTTCCCGCCGTGCGCGTCCCGGGTCGGGTCCAGCCGCCGGAACGCGGAGAACGTCGTGTTCTCCGTCGGCCCGTACACATGGGTGAGCGCCGTGCCGGGGAACTCCGTCAGCATCCGCCGCAGGGCCCCGGCCGAGGGCTGCTCGCCGCCGGTCCAGACGTGCCCGAGCCGCCCGAGCAGCGGATCGCCCTCGGCGACCAGCAGGTTGAACAGCGAGGTGGTGAGGAACGCGCTCGTCGCCCCGCCCTCGGCCGCCGCCCGCGCCAGCGCACCCGGGGACGCGTCGCCCGCGGGCACCACGACGACCGTGCCGCCGGACAGCAGCGGCACCCACAGCTCGTACGTCGAGGCGTCGAAGGAGTGCGGCGAGTGGGCCAGCACCCGCGCGTGCCCGCCGTCCGCCGCCCAGCAGGGGTCGCAGGCCAGCGCGACGATGCTCCGGTGCGTCACCAGCACGCCCTTGGGGCGGCCGGTGGAGCCCGAGGTGTACATCACGTACGCGGCCGCGTCGGCGGTTACGGGTACGGGGACGGGGAGTTCGGAACCCTCGGCGTCCTCCGGCCCGGAGCCCGTCTCCCGTCCGGTGTCCTCCCCGGCGTCCTCGTGCGGCGGGAGCAGCGGGAGCAGCGGCAGGTCCAGCGGCGGGCCCGCGAGGGCCTCGGCGCGGGCTCGGGTCGCCGGGTCCGCGAGGAGCAGGTGGGGCCGGGCCTCGGCCAGGACCGCGCGCTGCCGCTCGTCCGGGTTGCGCGGGTCGAGGGGCAGGTACGCGGCCCCCGTCCGCACCACGGCGAGCAGGGCGACGACCAGGTCGGCCGAGCGTTCGGCGGCCACCGCGACCAGCCGCTCGGGACCCGCGCCCGCGCGGCGCAGCCGGTGCGCCAGGCGCGCGGACCTGGTGTCCAGCTCCCCGTACGTGAGCCGGGTCGCGCCGCACACCACCGCGAGGGCGTCGGGTGTGGCCGCCGCGCGCCGCCGGAACAGCTCGGGAACGGAGTCGGCCGGGAGCGCGCTCTCCGGGCCCTGCCACTCCTCCAGCACCGTGCGCAGCTCGGCGGGGGAGAGGAGGTCGAGTTCGCCGGTGGGCCGCTCGGGCGCGGCGACCGCCTGGGCGAGGAAGGCGGCGAAGCGGCGGGCCAGGCGCTCGGCGGTGGCGTGGTCGAAGAGGTCGCGGGCGTAGACCAGGGAGCCGCCGAGGCCGCCGTCGGTCTCCGTGAGGTCGAGCAGCAGGTCGAAGGCGACCGTCCGGTGCGGCACCGGGTCCAGGAGCCGGGTGTCGAGACCGGGCAGGCGGAGGGCGGCGTCCGCGTTGTTCTGGAGGCTCAGCATCACCT
Source organism: Streptomyces sp. NPDC048659 (assembly GCF_040650575.1). Lineage (NCBI taxonomy): Bacteria > Bacillati > Actinomycetota > Actinomycetes > Kitasatosporales > Streptomycetaceae > Streptomyces > Streptomyces sp. NPDC048659. The sequence goes on from NZ_JBEZHM010000010.1 coordinate 81,932, forward strand.
GGAACAGCGGGTGCCGGGCCGCCGTCCGCGCCGGGTTGAGGGCCTCCACGACCTGCTCGAACGGCACGTCCTGGTGGTCGAGCGCGGCCAGCACACCCGTCCGGGCCCGCCCGACGAGCGCGTGGAAGTCGGGGTCGCCGGAGGTGTCGGTGCGCACGACGACGGTGTTGACGAAGCAGCCGGCCAGCTCGTCGAGGCCGACGTCGGCCCGCCCGGCGACCGGGCTGCCCACCAGGACGTCCGTCCCGGCGCCGAGCCGCCGCAGAAAGCCCGCCAGGGCCGCGTGCAGCACGATGAAGGTGCTGGCGCCGTGCCGCCGGGCGAGCCGGGACAGCGCGCCGAAGGACTCGGGCGGCAGGCGGAAGGGGACGCTGCCCGCCCGGTACGAGGCGGCGGCGGGCCGGGGCCGGTCGGCGGGCAGCGGCAGTTCGGCCGGGGCCCCGGCGAGCGCCCCCGTCCAGTGGGCCAGCTGCTCGGCGAAGAGGCTGCCGGGCTCGTCGGGCGCGCCGAGCTCCTTGCGCTGCCAGAGGGTGAAGTCCGCGTACTGGAAGGGGAGTTCCTCCCATTCCGGGGCGCCGCCGCCGGTCCGGGCGGTGTAGGCGCGCGCCAGGTCCCGCAGGAAGGGCGCGACGGACCAGCCGTCGAAGGCGATGTGGTGCACGGTGACCGCCAGCACGTGGACCTCGGGGCCGTCCGGGGCGCCGACCGCGAGGAGCACGGCCCGCAGCGGGATCTCGTGCTCCAGCGCGAAGACGTGCCGGGCGGCCTCGGCCACGGCCGCCTCGACGTCCTCCTCCGCGACCCGCCGCACGGGCAGCTCGACCGGCGCGTCGGCCAGGACCCGCTGCCCCGGCACCCCGTCGGCGACCGGGAACACCGTCCGCAGGATCTCGTGCCGCGCCACCACGTCGCCCAGCGCCGCCCGCAGCGCCTCCGCGTCCAGCCGGCCCGTCAGCCGCAGCGCCATGGAGGCGTGCGGCGAGCCGCCCGCGCGGTCCATCTCTTCCTGGAACCAGAACCGCAGCTGCGAAAACGACAGAGGGATCACGGTGGTCTCGGCCTTTCAGCTCTCTCGGGTCACTCGGGTCACTCGGGTCTCTCGGGTGGTCGGCCGGCGGGACGGTCAGCCGGTCGCGTACGAGGCGCGCAGCTCGTCCAGGTGGCGCAGCCCGTCCAGGACGGTCTTGGTGTCGATGCCGAAGTCGATGAGGCAGGCGAGCTCGTCCACCCCGGCGGCGCGCAGCCGCTCGACCGTGAGCCGCGCGTCCGCCACCGTCCCGAAAAGCCCCCGCTGCTCGAAGTACGCGTCGAAGGACCGCGCGACGAGGAAGTCCAGGTCCTCCTCCTCCAGCGCGTCGAGGTCGAAGTCCGGGTCCAGGGAGCCGAACGAGCGCGTCAGCAGCTCGACGGAGCTCTTCAGATACGCGGACAGCGGCGCCTCGACCCGCGCGCGGACCTCGTCCCGGTCGGCGCCGAGGAAGGTGTGCAGCATCAGGACGACGTGCCCGTCCCAGCCGTCGTGGGTCTCCCGCGCCACCCGCCGGTACTCCGCGATCCGCGCGGCGAGTCCGTCCACGTCCTGGTGCAGCAGATGGGTGAGCACCCCGGCGCGCGCCACCGCCGCCGTGCGGAAGGTCTCCGGGTCCCCGGCGCTGGTCACCCACAGCGGCAGCTCCCGCTGCACGGGCGGCGGGAAGATCCGTACGCGCGCGGGGGCGCCGTTGCCGTCGACGACCTCGCACTCCTCCCCGCGCCACAGCGCCCGCAGCCGCCCGGCGGTCTCGGCCAGGGCCCGCTTGCGGTCCGCGTACGGCACGGTGCCGAGGGCGAAGTCCACCGGGTGCCAGCCGGAGGCGAGGGAGATCCCGGCGCGCCCGCCGGAGAGGTTGTCCACGACGGACCACTCCTCGGCGATCCGCAGCGGGTGGTGCAGCGGCGCGACGACGCTCCCGGCGCGCAGGGCGACCCGGCTCGTCACCATGGCCAGGGCGGCGCCCACCACGGACGGGTTCGGGTAGAGCCCGCCGAAGGGGTGGAAGTGCCGCTCGGGCGTCCACACGGCGCGGAAGCCGTGCCGGTCGGCGAAGCGGGCGCCCTCCAGGAGCAGTTCGTAGCGTCCGGCGTCGCCGTCGGGCGTGCTGTCGTCGGCGAAGTAGAAGAGGCTGAAGTCCATAGGGGATCCCTCGGTGTGCCTGGTGGTCGGGACGGGGGCGCTCCGTCAGTCGGGGCGGGCCATCCTGCGCAGGGCCGGTCTGGCCTTGCGGGCGCCCGGGATCCGGGCGGCGAGCGCGGCGACGGTGGGCGCCTCGAAGACCGTGCCCACCGGCACCTCCACCCCCAGCTCGGCGCGGATGCGGCCGGCCAGGCGGGTGGCGAGCAGCGAATGCCCGCCGAGCTCGAAGAAGTCGTCGTCGACACCGACCGCGCCGGACGGGCCGACCGCGCCGACCGTGCCGAGCTCCAGGGCCGTGTCCGGCCCGCTCGGCCCGCTCGGCCCGTTCGGCGTGTCGCCCGCTCCGAGCCCGAGGACCTCCGCGTACAGCCGGCACAGCGTCGCCTCGGTGGGCGTGCCCGGCGGGCGGCCCGCCGCGCGCCGGGCGCCGGGCGGGGCGGGGAGGGCGGCGCGGTCCAGCTTGCCGTGCGGGGTGAGCGGGAACGCGTCGAGGACGACCATCGCCGAGGGCACCATGTACCCGGGCAGGTACTCCGCCGCCCAGGCGGTGACCTCCGCGACGAGCTCGGCGTCGTCGGACCCGGCGAAGGGGACGGGCACGTTGACGTACCGCTCCGGGTCGGTCAGCGGCCCCGCCCCCGGCTCCGTCGCGAACTCCCGCCCCGCCGGCGCGAATTCGAGGTCCATGTGCGTGGGGCCCGCCTTCGCGGACCAGCGCGCGACGGCCCGGTACCCGAGCCCCTCGCCGAGCCGCGCCAGCTCCTCCGGGTCGGCACCGGCCCCCGGCGTCCCGCCCGCCGCGCGCAGGTCCTCGGCGAGGCGCCCGTTCGGCACCCCGGCGAGCCGCACCGGCGTGCCGTCCCCGGCGCGGGCGCGCAGCGCCTCGGCGAGGGCGCCGGGGGAGCGCACGTCCGCCCCCCACAGGAGCTCCGCCGCCGCCGTGCCGCCGCCGTCGTCCCCGAGCCGCCGGGGGCCGGTGCGCAGGACCACGTCGTAGCGGTAGCGGGTCAGTTCGTCGTGGTGGGCGCCGCGCTTCAGGCGCACGTCGCAGTACGTGAACGGCGGCGCGGCGGGCCCGTCCGGGACGGTGAGGGACCGGAAGAACTCCGGGTCGACCAGCAGTTCGGGCTCCGCCGCGAGTCCGCGCGCCGCCACGCGCCGCCGCTCCGGACCGCCCGGATCTCCCGGCGCGCCGTCCGCCGCGCGGGCCGCGACCGCCCCGTGGAGGGTCTCCGCGAGGCCCAGGTGGCGCACGTCGCCGACGAAGACCGCCCCGCCGGGCGCCAGCGCCTCCGCCGCGAGCCCGAGGACCCGCGCGAGGTGCCGCCCGCTCGGGAAGTACTGCGCGACGGAGTTGAGGACGACCACGTCGAAGTGGCCGCGCGGCACGCCCTCGTGGGCGTCGGCCGCGCCGACGCGCAGCTCCACCCGCCCCGCCAGCTCAGGCCGCCGGGCCACCTGCTCTCGCAGCCGCCCGATCACCCGGGGCGACAGGTCGAGCCCCCAGTAGGACTCGGCGTCCGGGGCGAGGCGCGACAGCAACAGGCCGCTGCCTACGCCCAGTTCGAGGATCCGGCGGGGCCGCAGGGCGCGGATCGCCCGGACCGTCTCCTCGCGCCACTCGCGCAGCCCCGCGAGCGGCAGCGGCCCGCCGTCGTACGCGCTGTTCCAGCCGGTGAAGTCCTCGCCGAAGGGGGCCGTCCCGTCGCAAGGCACCGCGTCGTGGACCCGCCGCCACTCGGCCACCCGCGCCGCGTCGCCCGCCTCCGTCCCGGCCGCCGGGCCGGGCTCCCGCCGCAGGTACGCGACGAGCCGCAGGTCCCCGCCCGCGCCCGCCCCGCCGCTCCCGGGGCCTCCGGCGTCCTCGCGCGCGGTCACCGCGGCGGCGGCCACCCGGGGGTGCGCGGCCAGCCGGGCCTCGACCTCGCCCGGCTCGATCCGGTGGCCCCGCACCTTCACCTGGCCGTCCGCCCGGCCGGCGAACTCCAGGTCGCCCGAGGGAGTGCGGCGGACCAGGTCGCCGGTGCGGTACATCCGGCTCCCGGCCGGGCCGTACGGGTCGGCGACGAAACGATTCGCCGTCAGATCGGGGCGCCCCAGGTAACCGCGCGCCACACCGGCCCCGGCGACGTACAGCTCACCCACCACCCCGTCGGGCACCGGCCGCAGCGCGCCGTCCAGGACGTGCAGCCGGGCGCCCCGGACCGCCCGGCCGATCGGCGGCGGGCCCGCGTCGCCCGCCGCGAGCGGACCGCTCATGCTGGCGCAGACCGTCGTCTCCGTCGGCCCGTACGCGTTGATCAGGGTCCGCCCCGGCGCCCAGCGCCGCCGCTGCTCCGCGTCCAGCGCCTCGCCCGCCGCGACCAGCACCCGCACCCCGGGCAGTCCGTCCAGCGGCAGGGCCCGCAGTACCGACGGCGGCAGCGTCGCGTGGCTGACCCCCTGCTCGGCGACGAGGCGGCTCAGCCCGGGGCCGGGCAGCAGCTCGCGGGCGGGCGCCATGACCAGCGCCGCCCCGGCGGACAGCGCCATCGCCAGCTCCCAGAAGAACGCGTCGAAGCCGGGCGAGGCGAACTGCAGGACCCGGCTGGCGGGTGTCACCCCGAGGCTGTCGCGCTGATGGGCGGTCAGCCAGGCGAGCCCCGACCGGGTGACGACCACGCCCTTGGGGCGGCCGGTGGAGCCGGAGGTGTGGATGACGTACGCGGGCAGCTCGCCCTCCGCCCGCCGCGTCCCGGCGGGCGGCCCGTCGGCCGGGGACCCGCGCAGCGCCTCGGCGGTCGCCGGGGCGTCGAGGTCGAGCCGGGGCACGGGACCGTGGTCGGGCAGGACGCCGCCGCCCCGGGCGAGCAGCAGGACCGGGCGCGCGTCGCCGAGGACCTGGGCGATCCGCCGCTCCGGGTAGCGCGGGTCCACGGGCAGCACGGCGGCCCCGGACTTGAGGACGGCGAGGACGGCGACGACCAGCTCCACCGAGCGGTCCAGCGCCGACGCGACCAGCACGCCGGGCCCGGCGCCCCGCGCGGCCAGCAGACGCGCCAGCCGGTCGGCGCGCGCGTCGAGTTCGGCGTACGCCACCCGCTCCCCGCCGAAGATCACGGCGACGGTGTCGGGGGAGGTCCGGGCCCGCTCCTCGAAGAGGTCGAGGAAGGGGCGCGGCGCGGGTTCGGAGAGGGGTGGGGCGAACAAGCCGGGTCGGGCACCGGACAAGCCGCCCTCAGCGGCCCCTTCGGCGCCCGGGACCAGCAGGGTCTCGCCCCGGCAGACGCGGGCCCACTGCCGGACCGACGCGTCGAGCCCGAGCCCGGCGTCCCACACGACGGGAGGGGGAGGGGCAGCGGCGGCGGGGGGTCCGGGGACGGTCGCCGTCCCCGCCTCCCCGCCCGCGGATAACAGCCGGGCCGCCCGCCGCTCGCTCATCGCCGAGTCCGCCGCCGCGCCCTCCGCGAAGGTGAACACCGGCTCCCCGTCCGGGCCTTCGGGCGCGGAGCCGCCCGGCCCGGACGGCACGTGGACGTACCCGGCACCGACCCGCCACGCGGCGAGCATCGCCGCGACCAGGTCGGCGCCGCGCGGCAGCCGGAAGGCGACGGCCGTGCCGGGGCCCGCGCCCGCCGCGCGCAGCGCGCGGGCGGTGCGCTCCGTGCGCGCGGCCAGCTCGCCGAAGCTCACCGACTCCGCCGGGGTGGTCACGGCGGCGCGCCCGGGGTGCCCGGCCGACTCCCGCAGGAAGGGGCCGAGGAGTTCGTGCGCGCTGGTGACCACGGACAGCTCCTTGCACGGGGAACGGAAAGGGTGCGGTGCCGGTCGGGCGTCGCCGGAGGGAGCGGGGGCGCCCCATGCCCCCCGCGTGGCCTGCGGTGTCGGTCGTCGACGCGGTCGAGCCTAAGCGGCACCGACGGGAAATGGCCACCCTGGTTTCCAGGGCGCTGAACTTGTACGATCCAGCACGCGCTCGTGGCCACCGCACGTACGCTGTGGCGCGTTCGGAAATCCGTTCGCGCTATCGCATCCCGGAGGCCGCGCTGGTGTCCGCCCCGCCCACCGCCGCACGGTCCGCGCAGGGCCACGGCCACCGCCCGCACCGCAACTTCCGCCTGCTGCTCGTCGGCGAGACCACCAGCAAGCTCGGCATCAGCGTCACCTCCGTCCTGCTGCCGCTGGTCGCCGTCACCACCCTGCACGCCTCCCCGTTCATGATGGGCGTGCTCACCGCCGCGCCCTGGCTGCCGTGGCTGGTGCTCGGGCTGCCGGCGGGTGCCTGGGTCGACCGGCTCGCGCCGCGCCCGGTGATGCTGGTGTGCAACGCGGTCTCGGCGGCGGTCTTCGTGAGCGTGCCGGTCACCTGGTGGCTCGGCGCGCTGACCATGGGGCACCTGCTGGCCGCCGCCCTGATCGAGGGCGCCGCCTCCGTCTTCTTCTCCACCGCCTACTCCTCGTACCTGCCCCTCCTGGTGCCCCGCGGGGAACTGATGGGGCGCAACGCGCAGTTACAGGCGGGGGACCAGGCGGCCAGGGTCGCGGGCCCCGGGCTCGGCGGGCTGATCGCCCAGACCGCGGGCGGCGTGCCCGGACTGCTCCTCAACGCGGCCACGTTCCTCGTCTCCTCGCTCTGCCTCATGGCCATCCGGGGCGCCGCGCCGCGGCCCGCCCCGGCGCCCCGGCGCCCGCTGGCCCGGGAGATCGCCGACGGGCTGCGCTTCGTCACCGGCGACCCGTGGGTACGGGCCGTCACCGGCTTCGGCGCGGCGGTCAACCTGGCGATGGCCGGCTTCCAGGCGGTTCAGATCGTCTTCCTCGTACGGACCCTCGGCGTCGGCTCCGACACCCTCGGCTGGCTCGTCTCCTGCGGCGGGCTCGGCGGGGTGCTCGGCGGACTCGCCGCCGGACGGCTCGCCCGGCGCCTCGGCAGCGCCCGCGCGCTGCTGGTCGTCCAGTTCACGGCCGCGCCCTTCGGGCTGCTCGCCCCCTTCGCGGGGCCGGGGCCCCGGCTCGGGTTCTTCGTGGCGGGGACGGTCGTGATGTTCGCCGGGGTGGTCGCGTGCAACGTCGTCATCGTCAGCTTCCGGCAGGCGTACTGCCCGCCGGAGCTGCTCGGACGCGTCACCGCGACCACCCTGTTCCTCAACTACGGGACCATCCCGCTCGGCGCGCTCCTCGGCGGCTCCCTCGCCTCGCTCCTCGGTGCCCGCACCACCCTGTGGGCCGTCACCGCCGCGCTGATCGCCGCCGGCGGCTTCCTGCTCGTCGGCCCCCTCAGGGGCCTCCGCGACCTCCCGGGAGCCCCAGCCACCGAGGGCTGATCCGCCGGCACACCCCCTCCGGCACCCTGATGTGCCGTCACCCCGCCGCGTCCGTCGGCGGGGTGTTTCCCCTGCTCACGCCGTGATTCGAGATCCCGCCGCCCGGCGACCGCCCGGCGGCCGACCGGATCCGTCCAGGAAGAATCCGGTCACAGGTCTTCCAGAACAATGCGACATGTGAAATTTTACAGACCTCGTGTCAGCCGCCCGTGTTTCCCAGCATGTGGCTCCAACGGCCCCGGAGGCCCCCACAGATGCGTCCCTTGCGTCCCTCCCGGATATCGAAGACCCGCGCCCGAAGACTCCCCGTGCTCGGCGCCGCCCTCTTCCTCTCCCTCGGTCTGCTCGCGCCCCAGGCCCAGGCCACCGCCGCCGCCGGTGAGGCCGCCGGTGCCGCCGCGGCCCTCGCCGCCGACGCGGCGGGCGCCGCCGCGCCCCGCGCGATCCCCGTCCCCAAGTCGCCGCACGCCATCAGCGCCACCCCGCGCTTCCGGCTCTCCTCGCAGGACGGCACGGAGGAGAACGGCGCCCGGCCCGCGCCCGCCACCGCCAAGCCCGCCGCCCGGGACAAGGCGGGCCGCCTCACCGCGAGCGCCGCCGCCGAGGCGTGCCCCGACCTCTCCGGCGTCATCGACGCCACCGGCGCCACGCTCGTCCAGCGCCTCAAGGCGCTCCCGCAGATCACCTGTACGTACCCGCTGTTCAACCTCACCGGCGACAACGCCCGCAAGGCGTTCCGCGAGGCCCAGATGGTGACCGTCGCCGACGCGCTGCGCGCCGACGCGGCCACGTACGCCGGGAACAACGCCACCTCCACCGGCCAGCTCGTGATGTTCCTGCGCGCCGGCTACTACGTGCAGGACAACAACGCCGACGCGGTCGGCGCCTACGGCCCGGCGCTCACCACCGCCGCGCGCGGCGCCCTGGACGCCTTCTTCGCCGCCCCGCGCAGCAAGGACGTCACCGACGCCAACGGCGAGATCCTCAACGAGGTCGTCACCCTCATCGACAGCACCCAGGAGGCCGGCCGCTACGCCGGCGTCGTGAAGTGGCTGCTCGGCTCGTACACCGGCAGCTGGCCCGCCCAGATGAACCTCGCCATGCAGCACGTCGAGTGGGTCGTCGACAACGCCTTCAAGGCCAAGAACGACTCCCGGGGCTGGCGCGCCGCCCTCAAGGCCGACCCGTCCATCCTCGACACCTGGGCCGGCTTCGTCACCCGCAACGGCGCGGACCTGAACCGCCTCGACGTCATCAGCAACGTCGGCCGCTACCTCGGCAACGTCCTCGACGTCCCCGAGCTCAAGGACCGCGTCCGGCCGCTGCTCAAGGACCTGATCAACCGCTACCCCAACACCGGCCCGACGGCCCCGCTCACCATGAACCTCGGCTGGTACACCCGCCAGTACGACCGGGGCAACTGCGCCACCTACGCCATCTGCGACCTCGGCCAGCGCGTCCTGCCGACCGTCCTGCCGATCCAGCACACCTGCAACGCCGGCCTGAAGATCCGCGCCCAGGACATGTCGCCCGGCCAGCTCGCCACCACCTGCGCCAGCCTGATCGGCCAGGACGCGTACTTCCACCGGATCATCGGCGACAAGGGCGCCATCCCCGGTGACGTCAACACGAACCTGGAGGTCGTCGCCTTCGACGACTACACCCAGTACGCCCTGTACGCCTGGGCCATCTACGACATCGACGTCGACAACGGCGGCATGTACGAGGAGGGCAACCCGGCGGTCCCCGGCAACCAGGCCCGCTTCATCGCCCACGAGGCGAGCTGGCTGCGCCCGGAGTTCCAGATCTGGAACCTCAACCACGAGTACACCCACTACCTCGACGGCCGCTACAACATGTACGGCGACTTCGAGGCGGGCATGGTCACCCCGACCATCTGGTGGGTCGAGGGCATCGCCGAGAACATCTCGTACGGCTACCGAGGCGAGCGCAACGCCGACGCGATCGCCGAGGCGGCCCGCAACACCTACCGGCTCAGCGAGCTGTTCGACACCGTCTACGGACAGGAGGAGGACCCCACGGTCAACTCCGACCGGGTCTACCGCTGGGGCTGGCTCGCCGTCCGCTACATGATGCAGAAGCACCCCGCCGACGTCCAGGCCGTCCTCGGCCGCTACCGCGCGGGTGACTGGACCGGCGCCCGGACGCTCCTGAAGCAGACCATCGGCACCCGCTACGACGCCGACTTCGCCACCTGGCTGGCGACCGACTGCGCCACCGCCGACTGCGGCCCGCTGCCGGACGCCCCGTCCGACGCGGCCCCGCTGTGCACCCTGAGCGACCCGCGCCAGTTCGACCAGAACTGCCGCCGCGAGGGCCTGACGGCCGCGGCCGGCAACTACAGCTACCACTTCGTGTACCTGCCGGCCGGGGTGAAGAAGCTGACCCTCACCAGCTCCGGCGGCACCGGCAACGCCGACCTGTACTACGGCGGCGGCAGCTGGGCCACCACCGGCTCCTACCAGGCGAAGTCCGTCAACGCCGGGAACGCCGAGACGCTGACGATCGACAACCCGCCGTCCGGCTGGGTCTACTTCAGCCTCGCCGCCGCCCAGGACTTCGGCGGCGTCACCCTCACCACCCGCACCGGCTGACGGCCGGCGCGCCGAACCCGGAGCGCCGGGGCCCCCAGGGGCCCCGGCGCCTCCGCGTCCACCGCCAAGCTCAGGTGGTGTACTGCGAGTTGAGCCGCACGTACCCCTCGGTCAGATCGCAGCCGTAGACGGTGAACCGGCCCTCCCCGATGCCGAGGTCCACGCCGATCACCACCTCCTCGTGCGCCTTCAGGTACGCGGCCACGGTCTCCCGGCGCTCGTCCTCGTCCGCGCCAGGCGGGTAGACGCCGATGTCGCCGAAGCGCACCGCCACGTTCTCCGGCACGATGTCCACGTCGTCCTGGCACTTGCCGACGGCCATCACGACCCGGCCCCAGTTCGGGTCGGCCCCGTGCACCGCCGTCTTGACCAGCGGCGAGTTGACCACGGCCTTGCCGACCCGCTTGGCCTGCGCGGTGTCCCGGGCGCCGGTCACCTCGACCTGGATCAGCGTCGACGCCCCCTCGCCGTCCGAGGCGATCATCTTCACCAGGCCCAGCGCCACCGTGTGCAGTGCCTCCTCGAAGGCCGCGGGGTCGACCGGGCCGGCCAGCCCGTTGGCGAACAGCGCCGCCGAGTCGGAGGTGGAGGTGTCGGTGTCGATCGACACCGCGTTGAAGGTGACGTCCATCGTCCGCTTGAAGACCGCCGTCAGCGTCTCCCCGTCGAGCTCGGCGTCCGTGACGAAGAAGGTCAGCAGCGTCGCCATGTCCGGCTCCAGCATCCCGACGCCCTTGGCGATGCCGGTCAGCGTCGCGTCGCCGATCCGCACGCTCAGGACCTTCGCCCGGGTGTCGGTGGTCATGATGGCCCGCGCGGCCGTCCCCATGTCCCGGGCCCCGTCCGCCGCGGGCGGCCAGGCCAGCCCCTCCAGGTGGCCGGAGATCCGCTCCAGCGGGTACTGGCGCCCGATGACCCCGGTGGAGGCGATCAGCAGCTCCTCCGGGTCGATCCCGGCCGCGCGGGCGGCCGCGTCCCGCACCGTGACCGCGTTGGCCGCGCCCTGCGCGCCGGTGGCGACGTTGGCGTTGCGCGCGATGACGACGACGCCGCGCGCGAGGCCGTCGGCCGCCGCCGCGCGCGAGAGCGTCACGGACGGCCCGGCGAACCGCGAGCGGGTGAAGACGGCGGCGGTCCGCGCCGGGACCTCGGAGACGATGAGGCAGAGGTCGTCGCGGCCGTCGTCCTCGATGCCGACGGGCGCGGTGTGGACGAGGAATCCCTGGGGGACGGCGGTGTCGGAGTGCATGGCCTCATTATGCATGGAATTTCTCCTGGCGGAATAAGTATTCATGTCGGGTCGAGTAAGGGGCCGGGGGGTCCTCGACCCGCCGGCCCACGTCCTTGGTACCAGACGCCGCGGCCCTCACGCCCGCGAACGCCGCATCGCGTCAGCCGTTCGTGCCCTGGGCGTCCCAGGTGTCCTAGGCGTCCCCGCCGCCCCCGTCGGCCACCGACATCACCGCGTAGTCGTACATCCCGTACGCCGGGGACATCGCCACGTTCGCCGCCCGAGGCCCCCGGAACAGCACCGACTTCACGTACATGTACGGGCACATCACGGCCTCGTCCAGGGCCGCCCGGTCCACCGCCGCCCAGATCCCGGCGCGCACCCGCTCGTCGCTCGTCGCCGCCCCGGTGTCCAGCAGCGCGTCGATCCGAGGCGAGGCCAGCTCCCCGAGGTTCTGGTTGCCCGTCTCCTTGATCGCGCGCGAGTCGGCGATCTGCTGGAGGAAGCCGTAGCCGTCCGGGAAGTCGGCCGCCCAGCCGAACATCGCGATCCCGATGCCGTGCTCCCGCACGTACTCCGGCACGCCCACCGCCTTCGTGAAGTAGTCGCCCGAGGTGTACGGCACCACCTCGGCGCGGATGCCGATCCGGGCCAGCCCCTTCGCCAGGGCGAGCGCCGCGTTCCACTCCTTCGTCCGGTCCTCGCGGGCGCCGATCCGGGTCTCGAAGCCGTCCGGCAGCCCCGCCAGGGCCAGCTCCCGCCGGGCCGCCTCCAGGTCGCCGCTGCCCTCCGGGCCGACCGGATAGCGGTCGAAGGGGGCGTGGCCGAGGACCGACGAGGGCAGCAGCGTGGTGGCGATCTCGCCGGCCGGATCCCCGCCGTAGGCGAGCAGCATCGCCGCCTTGTCCGTCGCGAACTGCACCGCGCGCCGGGCGTGCACGTCCGCCAGCGGGCCGATGTTCTGGTTGATGCAGTACAGCCAGACGAAGCCGGTGCGCGGGTTGTCCACCCGCTCCCGCAGCTCCGGCTCGGCCAGCAGCCGGTCCTGCGTCGCGGGCTGCACCCCGACCCCGGCGAGGTCGATGTCCGCCTCCCCGGCCAGCAGGATCCGGTCCACCTCCGCCCCGGTCACCCCGAGCCGGACCGTGACCCGGTCCGGCAGCGCGGTGCGCACCGGATCGCCCGCCGCCTCCCAGTGCGGGTTGCGGCCGAGCACCAGCTCCGCCCCCGGCTCGTACGCCTCGATGCGGTACGGCCCCGAGGACACCGGCCGCAGCCGGTAGCGCGGGTACGTGTCGTGGGCGCGGGGCACCGGGATCGTCGTGGGCAGCGCGGCGAAGTAGTCGAAGGCGGCGAAGGGCTCGCGCAGCCGGAAGACCAGGGTCCGCTCGTCCGGGGTCTCGATCCCCTCGGGCCCGGTGAGGTACTGCCGGAAGTACGCGGGCCCGCCGCGCGTCGCCGGCCCCTCGTACACCTCCTCGGGGAACGCGGCCCGCAGCACCGCGTACCGCACGTCCGCCGAGGTCACCGGCGTGCCGTCCTCGAAGCGGACGCCCTCGCGCAGCCGGTAGGTCCAGGTCCGGTCGCCGTCGGACGCGACACCCAGCCCCTCGGCCAGGTCCGGCACGAGCTTCGGGGTGCCGTCCGCGCCGGTGGTGTAGCCGACCAGCGGGCGGCCGATGAGCCGGATGAAGTTCCAGGTGTACGCGTAGTACGTGTCGGCCGGGTCGAGCGAGTCGAAGTCGTCCGTGCGGACGAACCGGAGCGTCCCGCCCCGCTGGTCCGACGGGTTCACGACGCCGCGTGCTGCCGCATTGAATGCCACGGGTTCTCCGGTGCTCTGGGATCGGGCGGGGGAGGGGGAGGTGCCGAGGGGGCGGCGGGGGAGCGGGCTCACCGCGCCAGCCCCATCGCCTGGATGTCGTACAGCCCGAAGGCCGGGTGCACATAGGCGTCGGTGACGTCGGGGTGCCGGTAGTGCAGCGTCCGGTCGTGCGCCATCGGCAGGATCACGGCACGCTCCATCACCGTCTCCTCCACGCGCCGCCACAGCCGCCGCCGCTCCGCCGGATCGGCCCCCGCCTGCGCCTCGTCGATCAGCCGGCGCACGAGCGGGTCGTCGAGCTCGGCGAAGTTGAAGTTGCCGCCGCCCCGCTTGATCTGCCGCCCGTCCACCAGCGGGGCGAGGAAGCCGTACTCGGTCGGGTAGTCGGCGCCCCAGTCGGTCACCCCGAGCCCCAGGCCCAGGGAGCGGACCGTCCCGGGGTGCCCGAGCCCGGAGCGGTAGTACGAGGCGGTGTCCAGGACCTCCACACGCGCCCGGATGCCCACCCGGGCCAGCGAGCGGGCCAGCGTCCGGGCCACCAGCTCGAACTTCCCCGGCTGCGTGCCGATCACCGTGTCGAAGCCGTCCGGCAGCCCCGCCAGGGCCAGTTCGGCGCGGGCGGCGGCCAGGTCGCCGGTCAGATCGGCGCCCGACGGGTAGCGGTCGCCGCCGGTGTGCGCGGGCAGCGTGGGCGGGATGAGGCTGGTGGCGAGCGAGCCGCCCACCCCGTCCCCGCCGCGCGCCTCCAGCAGCGCCGCCTTGTCGGCCGCGTAGAACACGGCCCGCCGGGCGTGCACGTCGTCGAAGGGCGGGACGGCCGTCTGCACGGTGATGTACTGGAGGAAGCCGGTGGCCGGGTTGTCGGCGCGGGCCCGCAGCTCCGGGTCGGCGAGGATCACGTCCCGCGCCGCGTGCTGGATCCCGCGCCCCTCGACGTCCACGTGGAACTCCCCGGCGATCAGCCGCGCGTCCAGCTCGTCCACGTCGACGCCGAAGGTCACCGCCAGCTCGTCCGGCAGCGCCGGCCGCACCGGGTCGGTGTCCCGGTCCCAGCGCGGGTTGCGCACCAGCAGCAGCTCGCTCCCGGGCCGGTAGCGCTCGATCCGGTACGGTCCCGAGCACACCGGCGCCGCCCCGTAGTCCGCCCCCGTGTCGTACCGGGCCGGCACGGGCGCCGTGTTGGGCTGCGCCATCAGGAAGTCGAAGTCCGCGAACGGCCGGCGCAGCCGGAAGCGCAGCGTCCGCCCGTCCGGGCACTCCACGGCCCGGCACCGCTCCCCGCCGTACGGGCCCCGGTAATCCCCGTGGTCGAGCAGGTCCAGCAGGTAGGTGGGCCCGCCCGGCAGCACGTCCTGCGCGAAGACCCGCTCCACGGCGTAGGCCACGTCCCGGGCGGACACCTCCTCGCCGGTCTCGAAGCGCACCCCGTCCCGCAGCCGGTAGGTCCAGGTCAGCCCCCCGTCCGACACCTCGCCCGGCCCCTCCGCCAGGTCCGGCACCACCGTCGGCGCCGCCGGGTCGGTGCCGAAGGCCATCAGGGTCCGGTGCATGGTCCGCTGCAGCAGCCACGACCACACGTAGTACGTCCGCGCCGGGTCCAGCGAGTCCACGTCGGCCGAGGCCACCATGGCCAGCCGCCCGCCGGGCTTGCCGCCCGGGTTCGCCACGGCGCCGACGGCCGCGTTCCAGCCCGCCATCAGCCGAGCTCCTTCACGTACAGGTACTGGGCCGACAGGCCGCAACCCCGGGACACCTTCGCCTCCGTCGAGCCGATGCCGTAGTGGACCGTGCGCACCCCGTGCCGCGGGGCGTGGTCGGCGAGCGTGTAGTACAGGAGCTCGTAGTACAGCGGCAGCTTCCCGACCGCCGCGTAGTCGAAGCCCGCCCGGTGCGCGAACCAGGCGTCGCCGTGCGCGAGGACCAGCCCGAAGCCCACGACGCTCCCGTCGAGCTCGGCGCGCGACACCAGCGCCCGCCCGCCGAGGCGCTCCGCCGCCGCCCGCAGCACGGCCTCCGAGCGGCGCGGGTCCCAGCCGGTCATCCCGTACTTGCCGAACAGCTGCGTCTCCAGCGCCGCCAGCCGAGGGATGTCGGCCGGATCCAGCGGGTCCAGCGTGATCCACACCCCCGAGTCCTCGATGTGCCGCCGCTCGGAGCGGACCCGGCGCGAGCGGCGGCCCGGCAGCGCCATGGCGTAGTCCATGAACCCCTCGCCGGGCAGCGTCAGGCTCGCGAACCGCCCCGACTCGTGCGACACGTACCCGCGTTCCGCCAGCACCTCGCGCTGGAGCACGTCGGACGCGTCCACGTACGGCAGGCAGATCGACCGGCAGCCCTCCAGCGCGGCGGCGCGCTCGGCCCGCTCCACGATCGCGTGCGCGATGTCCGCCCCCGTGTCCGGAGCCAGCAGCAGCCGGGTCCGGCCCAGGTGCCGGCCGCCCGACATCATCGACGGCATCAGCCGGTCCACGTCACCGAAGCCGGCCAGGATCCCGGCGGCGCCCGCCA
This sequence comes from Streptomyces sp. NPDC048659, assembly GCF_040650575.1. Lineage (NCBI taxonomy): Bacteria > Bacillati > Actinomycetota > Actinomycetes > Kitasatosporales > Streptomycetaceae > Streptomyces > Streptomyces sp. NPDC048659. Next base: position 97,587 of record NZ_JBEZHM010000010.1, read on the forward strand.
TGCCCTCCTCGGCGCAGTGCCGGATCAGCAGGTCCGTGCGCCCCAGCGACCAGGGGGACTCGTGGGTCGCCCGCACCATCGGCAGCGCGGCCAGCAGCCGGTCCCCGTCGTGCGCGGTCAGATAGCCCATCCACGCCCCGGCGGAGTCCTGCAGGACCCGCATCCAGTCCGGGCCGAGGAAGAAGTCCTCCGCGCCGACGAGCCCGTCCCAGCCGGCCTCGCGCGCGTCCTCGGGCGACTGCCATTGCCTGATCACCACTCCACTGGTCACGGGGGGATCCTCGGCCCGCGCGGTCTTCACCCGCTCTCGGCGCGCTCCCCGGCGGCGCCCGCCGCGACCGGATAGCGGCCTGAGAGAGCGGGGAGAGCGGACCGGCGCAGGGTGTGTCCTGCTTCCCCGTCGCCCCGTGAACCAGGAGACCGAGCCATGTCGCGCGTATCCACCGGCCCCAGCGAGCAGCCGACCACCGCGCACGCGCTGCTGAAGCGTCTGCGAGAGCACGGAATCGAGAAGGTCTTCGGCGTCGTCGGACGCGAGGCCGCGTCGATCCTCTTCGACGAGCAGGACGGCATCGAGTTCGTCCTCACCCGCCACGAGTTCACCGCCGGCGTCGCCGCCGACGTCCTCGCCCGCATCACCGGCCGCCCGCAGGCGTGCTGGGCCACCCTCGGTCCCGGCATGACCAACCTCGCCACCGGCATGGCGACCAGCGCCCTCGACCGCTCCCCGGTCATCGCGATGGCGGCCCAGTCCGAGTCGCACGACATCTTCCCGAACGACACCCACCAGTGCCTCGACCTGGTCAAGATCGCCGAGCCGATCTCCAAGTACGCCGTCGAGCTGGAGCGCCCGCACGAGATCACCGACCTCGTCGACTCGGCCGTCACCGCCGCGATGACCGAGCCCGTCGGCCCCTCCTTCATCAGCCTCCCGGTCGACCTGCTCGGCTCCTCCGAGGGCATCGACCTCGACACGGACCACGGCCCCGCCCGCACCCCGGCCCGCCCGATCAACACCGTCCAGCCCGGCTGGGAGAACGAGGCCGAGCGCGCCGTCGCCCTCGTCCGCGAGGCCGCCAACCCGGTGTTCGTCGTCGGCGCCGCCGCCATCCGCGCCGGGGCCGTCCCCGCCATCCGCGCGCTCGCCGAGCGGCTCGACATCCCCGTCATCACCACGTACATCGCCAAGGGCGTGCTCCCGCAGGACCACGAGCTGAACTACGGCGCCGTCACCGGCTACATGGACGGCATCCTCGGCTTCCCCGCCCTGGAGAACCTCTTCGGCCCGGCGGACGTCATCCTCACCCTCGGCTACGACTACGCCGAGGACCTGCGCCCCTCCATGTGGGAGCGCGGCGGCGCCAAGCGGACCGTCCGGGTGTCCCCGACCGCCAACCCCGTGCCGCGGATCTACCGCCCCACCGTCGACGTCGTCGCCGACGTCCGCGCCTTCGTCGAGTACCTCGACGCCGGGACCGCCGACACCCCCGCCAAGGACAGACACCGCGTCGACGCCCTGCGCGAGCGGATCGGCGAGCTGCTCGCCGACCCCGAGGGCTACGAGGACGGGATGCGCGTCCACCAGGTCATCGACTCCATGAACACCGTCATGGAGGAGACCGCCGAGGCGGGCGAGGGCACCATCGTCTCCGACATCGGCTTCTTCCGGCACTACGGCGTGCTGTTCGCCCGCGCCGACCAGCCCTACGGCTTCCTCACCTCGGCCGGCTGCTCCAGCTTCGGCTACGGCGTGCCCGCCGCCATCGGCGCCCAGCTCGCCCGCCCCGGCCAGCCCACCTTCCTCATCGCGGGCGACGGCGGCTTCCACTCCAACAGCGCCGACCTGGAGACCATCGCCCGCCTCAACCTGCCCATCATCACCGTCGTCGTCAACAACGACACCAACGGCCTCATCGAGCTCTACCAGAACATCGGCCACCAGCGCAGCCACGACCCGGCGATCAAGTTCACCGGCGTCGACTTCGTCCAGCTCGCCCAGGCCAACGGCGTCGACGGCACCAAGGCCACCACCCGCGAGGAGCTCCTCGCCGCGCTCCGCAAGGGCGTCGAGCTCGGCCGCCCGTACCTCATCGAGGTCCCCGTGAACTACGAGTTCACCTCGGGCGGCTTCGGGGCGCTGAAGATCTGACATGACGCAGCCCGAGCTTCCCGCCGCCTACGGCCTGCTGGCCTCCGCCCATCTGGGCGGGGGCCGGGCCCCCGAGGCCGCGTTCGCCACCCGCGGCCGGCACACGCGGCTGACCGAGCGCCTGCCCGGCCAGACCGTGGACGCCGTCCTGGTCCACCCCGGCGCCGACTGCGCGGGGGCGCACACCGCCGAGGAGGACACCCTGGTGCTCCTCGCCGGGGAGATCTACAACCGCGACGAGATCCACGACACCCTCGGCACCCCCACGGACGCCACCGACGCCGAACTCCTCGCCGGCCTGTTCGCGAAGTACGGGCCGCACGCCTTCCGCGTGGTCAACGGGCGGTACGCGGCGCTGCTCGCCACCGGCGGGCGCCTGCTGGCCGCCACCGACCACGCCGGCTCCGTCCCGCTGTACGTCCGCGCCGAGCCGGGCCACACCCTCGCCGCCACCGAGGTCAAGGCCCTCACCGGCGCGGGCGGCGACGGCGGCACCGTCGGCGCCGGCGGGACCGTCAGGGGCGCCCCCATCCCCGGGGCCCGCCGCGTCCGCGGCCTGCCCGGCGTCCACCAGGTGCCCGCCGGCGCCGTCCTCGACATCGACGTCGCCGCCGGCACCGTCACCGCGCACCGCACCTGGGTGCCGCCCGTGCACCGCCGCCTCATGGACGAGGACGAGGCCGTCGACCGGGTCCGGGCGGCCCTGGAGGCGGCCGTGGTCCGCCGCCTCCCCGGCACCCACCGCCCGCTCGTCGTGCTCTCCGGCGGCATCGACTCCTCCGCCGTCGCCGCGCTCTCCGACGGCGTCGCCACCGCCGGGATCGACACCCTGTCCATGGGCACCGACACCTCCGACGAGTTCCCGCAGGCCCGCGTCGTCGCCCGGCACCTCCGCTCCACCCACCGGGAGATCACCGTCCCCTCCGCGGAGCTGCTCACCCTGCTCCCGCACACCGTGCACGCCGCGGAGTCCCTGGACCCCGAGGTCATCGAGTACCTGCTGCCGCTCACCGCGCTCTACCGGCGGATGGACGGCCCCGCCCGCCGGGTCCTCACCGGCTACGGAGCCGACATCCCGCTCGGCGGGATGCACCGCGAGGACCGGCTGCCCAACCTGGACACCGCCGTCGCCCACGACATGGACACCTTCGACGGGCTCAACGAGATGAGCCCCGTCCTGTCCACCGTCTCCGGCCACTGGTCCACCCACCCCTACTGGGACCGGGAGGTGCTGGAGACCCTCACCTCCCTGGAGGCCGGCCTCAAGCGCCGCTACGGCCGCGACAAATGGGTGCTGCGCGCCGCCATGGGCGACCTGCTCCCCGCCGAGACCGTCAACCGGCCCAAGCTCGGCGTCCACGAGGGCTCCGGCACCACCGCCTCCTTCTCCGCCCTGGTCCTGCGGGCGGGCGCCGCCGAGGACGAGGTCGCCGCCGTCAAGGGACGGGTCGTGCGCGAGCTCTACGACCGCGTCGTCGTCGGCGGCGCACACCCCGACACCGTCGACGTCGAGGAGCTCACCGGAAAGATCGTGGCGGAGGGCAGGGGATGAGCGGCTACGAGGGATTCCGCGGCCGGCGGCTCGCCGTCGTCGAGTCGATGCTCCACGACGCCTTCTACGACGGCATCCACCGCGCCCGCGACCACGGCGCCGAGATCTGGCTCCTGGTCCAGGGCGAGGAGTGGTACACCGGCGGCGGGCCCATCGAGGACCACCCGCTCGGCCGGGTGGACCGCGTCCTGCACGTCGACACCCACGACTGGCGCGCCGTCGTCGACGCCCTCACCGACACAGACGGCAAACCGCTGGTCGACGGGGTGCTGTCGTTCTCCGACTACCACACGGAGGCCACCGCCCGCGCGGCCGAGGCCCTCGGCCTGCCCTCCCAGGGGCTGGCGGCCGTACGGGCCGCCAACCACAAGCACCTGCTGCGCGCCGCGCTCGGCGACGACCCCGCCAACGTGCGCTGGCGGCTGGTCACCGACGCTGCGGAGATGGACGAGGCCATCGACCACGTCGGCCTGCCGCTCATCGCCAAACCCCCCTCGGAGGCCATCTCCTACGGCGTCCGCAAGTGCGCCACCCGCGAGGAGGCCCACACCGCTTGGACGGAGCTCTCCGCCATCCGGCACTCCCTGCGCGGCCAGCCCAGGCCCGGCCACGTCCTCGTCGAGGAGTACGTGTCCGGCACCGAGATCAGCGTCGAGTCCATGACCGTGGACGGCGCCACCCACTTCTTCGGCGCCACCTCCAAGGACCTCCACAAGCAGACCATGCTGGAGGAGGCCCACTCCTTCCCGGTCGCCCTCGGACCCGGCCTCTGGGAGGAGGTCCGCGCCGCCGTCGACCGCACCCTGCGGGCGATCGGCTACCGGCAGGGCCCGGCCCACACCGAGGTCATGCTCACCGCCGCCGGACCCCGCATCGTCGAGGTCAACCCCCGGCTGCCCGCCCACATGATCTCCACGATGGTCACCGACGTCTGCGGCACCAACCCGCACCTGGACGCCAAACTGCTCGCCCTCGGCGCCCCGCACACCCCCGAGGGCGCGCCCGGCCGGGGGACCGCGGGCGGCGCCGCCGTCACCGTCCTCTTCCCCGACGAGACCGGCGAGTTCACCGGCGCCGACGGGGTCGAGGACGCCGAACGGCTCGGCGTCACCGTCCGCTTCCACCACGCGCCCGGCGACCTGGTCGCCGACCGCCTCGACAACTCGGCCTCCGTCGGCTTCGTCTACGCGCGGGCCGCCGACGCCGACGCCGCGCTCCGGCTGGCCCGCGAGGCCGCCGCGCTCATCCGCATCCACACCCGGAGGACGGCCCCGTGAGCGGACAGCTCAACTCCAGCGTCTCGCCGCGCTACGCCCAGATCCCCACCTTCATGCGCCTGCCGCACGACCCCGCGCCCCGCGACAAGGACGTCGTGGTCATCGGGGCGCCGTACGACGGGGGCACCAGCTACCGGCCCGGCGCCCGCTTCGGACCCCAGCAGATCCGCTGCGAGTCCGGGCTCATCCACGGCGTCGGCATCGACCGGGGCCCCGGCGTCTTCGACCTCATCGAGGTCGTCGACGCCGGCGACATCAACCTCACCCCGTTCAACCAGCACATCGCCATCGCCACCGCCCAGGAACACCTCACGGCGCTGCTCGCGGACAACTCCGCCTTCCTCATGCTCGGCGGCGACCACTCGCTCACCCTGTCCGCGCTCCGCGCCGTCCACCACCGGCACGGCCCGGTGGCCGTCCTGCACCTGGACGCCCACTCGGACACCAACCCGGCGATGATCGGCGGCGAGTTCCACCACGGCACGCCGTTCCGGCACGCCATCGAGGAGGGCCTGGTCGTCGCGGACGCCATGGTCCAGCTCGGGATCCGCGGCCACAACCCGAAGCCCGACAGCCTCGACTACGCGCGCGGCCACGGCGTCCGGATCGTCACCGCCGACGAGTTCGCCGAGCTGGGCGTCCGCGCCGCCGCCGCGCTCATCCGCGAACGGCTCGGCGACCGCCCGGTGTACGTCTCCGTCGACATCGACGTCTTCGACCCGGCCTTCGCCCCCGGCACCGGCACCCCCGCCCCCGGCGGGCCCACCAGCCGCGAGGTGCTGGCGCTGCTGCGCACGGTCGGCGAGCTCAACCCCGTCGGCTTCGACGTGATGGAGGTGTCCCCGCTGTACGACCACGCCGGGATCACCAGCGTGCTCGCCACCGAGGTCGCCGCCGAACTGCTCTACCAGTACGCCCGCGCGCACCACCCCAAGAAGCAGCACCAGAAGCACGAGAAGGACGAGGAGGAGTAGGAATGGCCATTCTGGATGTCACCGAGCACCGGGAGCGGCTGCTGGCGCTCGCGTCGCGGCTTCCCGCGGTGCCGCGCCAGGACCTGTACCACTTCCTGGACGTGGCCCACCGGCTCGCCCAGGAACTGCCGTACGAGATCAGCGACACGCTCGACGCCTTCAACCACGCGGGCAACGGGGACGGGTACCTCCTGATCCGCGGCCTCGCCGTGGAGGAGGACCACGAGCTGCCGCCGACGCCGACGAGCACCCCGGCCCCGGTCGAGCGCCCCCGGCTCAACATGGAGGCGTACCTGGCGATCATCGGCCGCCGGCTCGGCCTGCACACCGGCTACGCCGAGCTCCGGTCGGGGACTGTCTACCACGACGTGTACCCCTCGCCGGGCGCCCACCACCTGTCCTCGGAGACCAGCGAGACGCTGCTGGAGTTCCACACCGAGATGGCGTACCACACGCTCCAGCCCAACTACGTGATGCTGGCCTGCTCCCGGGCCGACCACGAGCGCCGGGCGGAGACCCTGGTGGGCTCGATCCGCAAGGCGTTCGGGCTGCTGGACCCCGGCACCGTCGAGCGCCTCTACGACAACAAGCAGCCCTGCGAGGTCGACGTGGCCTTCCGCGGCGGTATCGAGGACCCGGGCGCGATCGCGAAGGTCAAGCCGCTGTACGGGGTCCAGGACGACCCGCTGCTCGGCTACGACCGCGAGCTCCTCAAGCCCCACGAGGGCGCCGACGCGGAGGCCGTGGCGAAGCTGTCGCAGGCCCTGGACGACGTCACCGAGGGCGTGTTCCTGACCCCCGGCGACCTGCTGATCATCGACAACTTCCGTACCACGCACGCGCGGACGCCGTTCACGCCGCGCTGGGACGGACACGACCGGTGGCTGCACCGGGTCTACATCCGCACCAACTCGCACGGCCAGCTGCCCACCGGCGGCGAGCGCGCGGGTGACGTGATCACCTTCACGCCGCGCCGGTAGGCACACCGGCGGTGTCAGTCCCCGGGACCGCTCGCGGTCGCGGGGACCGGCGCCGTCGCCTCCGCGGCCGGATCCCGCCGCAGCGCCAGCATGGCGAGGCCCAGCGCCACGGTCGCCCCGGTGAGCAGCCACCACAGGCCCGCCGGCGCGTGGGTGAGGAAGAAGGTCACCAGCAGCGGCACCACCGCCAACGCGAGCCCGACCAGCACCTGGTTGAACGCCTGGTAGTAGCCGAGTTCGCGTTCGGGGGCGAGCTTGACCAGGAGGACCGCCAGGGTCTGGGTGGCCAGGATCTCGCCGAGCGTGTAGACCGCCATGCCCGCGATCAGCAGCGGCAGCAGCGCCCCGAACGGCAGCGCGCCGGCCAGGCCCAGCACCGCGAGCAGCCCGGCGTGCAGCACGCTGCCGACGGCGACGACCCGCAGCGGGGAGCGGCCCTCGACCCGGCCGGTGACGGGGAGCTGGAGGACGACCATCAGCACAGTGTTCACGGCGAAGAGCACGCCCACCGTCCAGCTCGGGGTGCCCAGCTCCTCGATGAGGTAGACCGGCAGCCCCGCCTCGGTGGCGACGATGACGGTGATGAGCAGGAAGTTCGCCAGCGCCATCCACCGGAACATGCCGCGCCGCCACGGCCGCCCGCCGCTGAGCGGCGCCTTGGCGCGCGAGGGCCGCACGCTGGGCAGCGGCAGGTACAGCAGGGCCGCGACGGCGAAGCTGAGGGCGTTCAGCAGGCCCATGGTGACGAAGCCGGAGCGCCCGTCGCCCGCCACGAAGGCGAGGCCCGCGAGCAGCCCGCCGAAGCCCATGCCCGCGTTGAGCGTCACCCGGGTCAGGGCGAGCCAGCGGCCCACCTCGCCCTCGGGCGCGATCCCCGAGGCGAGCACCGGCACCGAGACCTGCTCCGCCCGCTGCGCCACGGCGGCGACGACCGCGAGGGCCACGAAGGCCACGACGTTGTGGACGAAGAGGTACGCGACGAAGACCGCCGCCCGCAGCAGCGCGGCCCCGATCAGCACCGTCTTGGTGCCCCACTCGTCCACCCAGCGCCCCACCAGCAGCACGGCGGGCAGCGCGATCAGCGTGGCCACGGTGAGGCCGGCGCCCACCGTGGTGAGGGAGAGCTCCGTGACCGCCACGAAGAAGAGCAGCTGGTACGGGTAGAAGAAGCCGGTGCCGACGGCGTTGACCAGGGCGGCCGTGCCGAACCAGCCGACCCCCTCGCCCCGGGGGAGCGTCGGCCCCCGGCTCCCCTTGCCGGCGTTGCTCACGGTGATGTCCTCCGGGTCGTCGATGACGGGTGCGGGGCCGGACGGCCGTCGCTCAGGCGTGGATGAGGGCGCTGTCCTGGCGCAGGATCGCCTGGGCCAGGGTGCGCAGGGTGGGGCCCGGGTCGATGCCGAGCTCCTCGGCGAGGGTCCGCCGTACCCCGTGGAAGACCTCCAGGGCGTCGGCCTGGCGGCCCGAGCGGTACAGGGCGAGCATCAGGTCGGCGTGCAGGCTCTCCCGGAGCGGGTAGCGGTCGACCAGCTCGAACAGGTCGGAGAGGACCTCCTCGTGCCGGCCGAGCTGGAGTTCGAGCGAGGCCCGGTAGTGCACCGAGGCCGTGTACTCCTCCTCCAGCCGCGTGGCGCTGCCCCGCAGGCCCTGGTACGTGATGTCGGCGAGGGCCGGGCCCCGCCACAGCTCGTGGGCCGAGCGCACCAGGCGGGCGGCCTCGTCGATCCGGCCGCGGCGCTGCATGTCGCGGGCCGCCGCGATGGTGGCCCGGTAGGCGGCCACGTCCACCGCGCAGCAGTCGCCGTTGAGGCGGTAGCCGGTGGCGCAGGACTGCACCGCCTCCGAGGGGCTGCCGGCGTTCACCAGGGCGGTGCGCAGCATCCAGATGCCCGTCTGCACCTGGCCCATGGCGGTGCGGGGCGGCATGTCGTACCAGACGGCCCTGATCAGCTGGTCGGTGGGCACGACCCGGCCGGGCTGGAGGGCCAGGGCGGCCAGGATGCCGCGCTGGCGGCGTCCCGGAACGGGCACGTGCGTCCGACCGACGCGTACTTCCAGCGGACCCAGCACCGCGATGTGAACCGATGCGGGGCCGCTCTCACCGTCAACAGCGTTCATTCCGGTCCTCCCCCGAGGGTTGCGCGCGTCGACTGGGAATGATTGGTGCGTGAGAAGTAGACGGAGTGTGTAAGGGCCATGTCAATGGACTCCGGGAGGCCCGGAACGAATGGCTGGTTCCGCCGGGGGTGGTACATCTCAACGCCCGTACGCCCCCTCGGTATTGAGAGTTCCGCATATGCCTCCGCAACAGGTCAGTCCGGGCCGCGGAAGGGGCGCGCGCCGGCTGGATCCGGGATCCGCACCTCCGTCCACCCGGACGGGAAAGCGGGGGCACCAGAGTGTTCTCGGACAAACGCCGACCCGCCACGGCGTTCGAGCCGTTCACCACGCGAGCGCGCCGCAGAGCGTACCCGTGAGTACCCTCCGGGTCCGCACCCCCGCGGCACGAACCCGCGTTCGGAGCGGAGCGCTCCGGGGCCGCCACGCCGGGGAGCCGAAATGACCGGAAAGAGCGGCATCCGCTCGCCCGCTGTGTACCTTCCTGACCGCGAACGTGATGGCGGAGGGGCACATGAGACAGCGACGACGGACGGTCCTCAGGAGCACCATGGCGCTCGGCTCGGCCGCGCTCATGGGCCGGGCGCGCCCGGAGCGCGCCGGCGCGGAGCAACGGCGCCCGACCCCCGGGGGACTGACCCTCCAGTGGCTCGGCGTGGCCGGCTGGGAGCTCCGCTTCGGCGACACCCGGCTGCTCTTCGACCCGTACCTGAGCCGGATGCCCTACGCGGACGCCGACGGCGCCCTCGACCCCGCCCTGCCGCTGCGGCTCGACCCGAAGGCCGTCGCCGCCGTCGCCGAACGCGCGCTCGCCGGGCCGCCCGCCCTGATCCTGGTCAGCCACGGGCACTTCGACCACCTCGCCGACGTGCCCCAGCTGCTGGCCCACCCCGACTGGGCGGGACACCGCATCCGCACCCTCTGCGACGAGACCTCCGACCACCTGCTCACCGCCATGGGCACCCCCGAACACCGGCTCGCGGACGTGATCCGGGTCCGCGGCGGCGAGCAGCTGCGCTTCCCCGGCCTCACCGTCGAGGTCCTCCGCAGCCTGCACAGCCAGTTCGCCGACCACGGCTACTTCGCCCCCGGCACCCACGTCGGCCGCCCCCGCGCCCCCCGCACCCTCGGCGACCTCGTCGAGGGCCGCACCCTCGCCTACCAGGTCACCTTCGACGACGGCCCCTCCGTCTACCTCTCCGGGACCAGCAACCTCGCCGAACGCGAACTCACCGGCCTGCGGCCCGACATCGCCGTCGTCGGCATGACCTCCCACAGCGCCGTCCACCGCTACCCGGAGCGGCTCCTCGCCGCGCTCGGCGACCCCCCGCTGCTGCTGCCGAGCCACCACGACGACATGGTCTCCCCGCTGATCCCCCCGGCCGGGGCCGCCGGGGCCGCCGGAGCCGCCGGAGCCGCCGGGACCGCCGGAGCCGCCGGGACCACCGGAGCCGACCGCTCCGCCGCCGCGCACGCCCTGGACCGGGCCGCCGGGGCCCGCGGCACGCAGACCACCCGGGTCCTCGACCCCGTACCGCTGCGGCCCTTCACCGCCACCGGCCCGGCCGGGACCTGACACCCGCCGCCCGCCCCGGCGGCGCCCGGCGCATTCCGGCCGGGGCGCTCTTCCCGCGCTCTCCGCCCGCTCTCCTCCCGCCCCCGCGCCCGGCCCGCCCCCGCCCCGCCCGCACCCGCCCGTGACCTGCGCGGACACCCGGGCCCCCACCGGGCGCACGCCCCACGCGCACCGTAGGACCCCGCCGGGACCCGGTGCGCGGCGGCTACCTTCGGTCGGGCCCGCGCCCGGCCCTCCGACGCCGGCCGGGCCGGACAGCGCGTACCGAGAGGCAGGGATCAGCCGTGGCCGACCAGAAGGTGCTCGAAGCGCAGAAATGGGTGAACGCCACCTACGGGACCGTGGCGGGCTACGTCCGCTGCCCCGAGGACGGCCGCACCGGCTGGTCCACCATGAACGCCCTGATCATGGGCCTCCAGGCCGAACTGGGCATCAGTCCCGTCGTCGCCAGCTTCGGCCCCACCACGATGGGCAAGGTCGCCGCCCTCGGCGAGATCGGCTTCGGCTGGGACAAGAACCGCAACATCGTCGCCATCCTCGAACACGGCCTGTTCTGCAAGGGCTACTGGGCCGTCGAGCCCGACAGCTACGGCTGGTACACCGGCGTCACCCGGCAGGCCGTCAAGGACCTCCGCTCCAACATGGGCGTCCCCGAGGGCGACGGCACCGTCGACGCCAAGCTCTTCAAGTGCATCCTCAACATGGACGCGTACGTCGTCGTCGCCGGCGGCACCGACAAGATCCGCGGCATCCAGCGCTGGCTCAACGGACGCTACTGGCAGCGCGACGCCTACAGCATCGGCCCCGCCGACGGCATCTACTCGCGCGACGTCCAGAAGGCGCTGATGATCGCCGTCCAGTACGAGCTGGGCATCGCCTCCCCGAACGGCAACTTCGGCCCCGCCACCCAGAGCGGCCTGCGCGGCAAGAACCTCGGCCCCGGCGACTCCGGCGTCTTCGTCGAACTCTTCTCCGCCGCCTGCGTGTTCAACGAGCCGATCGGCGACTACCGCACCAACCAGCGCGCGAGCTACGACAACGCCCTCTCCGACTACGTGAAGGCGTTCCAGCGCTTCTCCCAGCTGGCCGAGAACGGCCGCGCCGACTACCCCACCTGGGCCCAGCTGCTCGTCTCCATGGGCGACCCCGACCGACCCGCCGGCGGCTCCGACACCCGCTTCGAGATCACCGCCTCGCGCGCCCAGTGGCTCTACGCCAACGGCTACCGCGCGGTCGGCCGCTACCTCTACGACCCGCCGGGCTCCACCCTCGACAAGGAGATCAAGCCGGGCGAGCTGCGCACGATCTTCGACGCCGGCCTGCGGGTCTTCCCGATCTACCAGGACAACGCCCGCCAGCTCTCCGACTTCACGTACACCAAGGGCTACCAGCACGCTCTCAACGCCCACTCGCTGGCCAGCGGCTACGGCTTCAACCGCGGCACCGTCCTCTACTTCGCCGTCGACTACGACGCCACCCAGGACGAGATCGACTCGGCGATCGTGCCCTACTTCCAGGGTGTCGCCGCCGGACTCGCCGGCCAGGGCAAGAAGTACGTCCACGGCGTCTACGGCTCCCGCAACGTCTGCATCAACGTCACCAACAGGACCTTCGCCCGCTACTCCTTCGTGTCCGGCATGTCCTGGGGCTTCTCCGGCAACCTCGGCTTCACCCTCCCGAACAACTGGTCCTTCAACCAGATCAAGGAGTTCCAGGTCGTCAACGGCTCCGACACCTTCGACCTGGACCGCGACGTCTGGCGCAACAACAGCGACCCCGCCACCGCCTCCGTCAACGACCCCACCGGACCCGCCGACGCCTTCATCGCGTACATCGAGCGCCTGTACAACATCGCCGTCTCGTACAACTCCTCCGACCGCAGCGCCTCGCAGCTCGTCATGGAGTACATCCGGCACGCCGAGTACGGCAACAAGGACTGGATGAACGAGCTCGGCTGGTGGTTCCTCATCGGCGGCTACGACGAGAACTTCATCACCTACGCCAACGACCGGGGCATGACCATCATGAAGGAGTTCAAGGACCCCTTCACCGGCTACAACCTCGGCGCCGAACACCTCATGGCCACCGCCAACGGGCACTTCCTCACCGCCCAGGACTCCAACCAGAAGGCCGCCAACGGCGGCGACGTCGCCGGCTGGGCCGGCGACTGGATGACCTTCTACGCCGACTGGCGCAACTCCGAGGAGCAGTACGCCTCCGGCCGCGCCTTCTGCGCCGCCAAGCTGGCCGTGCCCAACGTGGCCTCCTCCTTCGGCTTCAACGACATGATCGAGGACGCCGACGGCTACCTCCTGGCCCGCGCCGTCCGCGGCGGCAAGAACATCCTCCAGGCCGTCCGGGACCACTACAACGGCGGCGGCGGACTGCGCCGCTTCAACGACTTCTTCACCAACCGCTGGGGCACCGCCGAGAACTGCAAGTTCTCCGCCCACAACGCGCTCACCGCCGCCGACCTCACCCTCGGCCTCGGCCGCAAGCAGCTCATCTCGCTCGCCGGCGCCATGCTGCCCTCGATCCTGCAGAACCTGCCCGGCGGCGGCGACAAGCTGGACTCCTTCGAACTCGGCTTCGTCGACGCGATGCTGGCCCGCATGGGCATGGAGACCCGCTCCCTCGGCACCTACCGGGCCAACCACGCGACCTACCTGCGCGCCGCCCGCTCCCGCGGCGCCGCGGGCACCGGACGGTGAGCCGACCCCGCCGCACGGCCGACGCAACGCGACTCACGACCGAAGGAAGAGGCATGACGCACCCCATCGACCGCCGCCGCGTCCTGGCCGCCGGCGCCGCCCTCGGCGCCGCCACGGCCCTGGCCCCCGCCCTGACCGGCACGGCCCACGCCGCACCCGCCCCCCGGGCCGCCGCCTGGACCGGGAAACGGACCGCCAACGGCTGGCCCGTCCTGGAGCAGGCCCAGGAGTTCACGGTGGAGGGCTCCGGCCGCCGCGTCCGGCTGGCCGCCGGGCCCGCCGCCGTGCTCCTGCTCCACGTGGCCCGCCGCTTCCACTACGAGATAGCCGAGCTGCGCGCCGACGACCTGGACGGACACACCCGCAACCGGACCGTCGGACAGCGCTACGAGTCCAACCACCTCTCCGGCACCGCCCTCGCGATCCGCCCCGCCGCCTACCCGACGGGTGTCAAGGACGGCCTCTACCCGCGCGAACTGGTCGTCGTCCGCGACATCCTGGCGGAACTGGAGGGCACCGTCGCCTGGGGCGGCGACTTCCGCACCCCCAAGGAGTCGCACTTCCAGCTCGCCCACGGCCCCGGCGACCGGCGCCTCACGGCCGTCGCGGCCCGGATCGAGGGCTGGAACGCGGGCCCCGGCGGCGTCGGCGCCGGAGCCACCGACGCCTTCGCCCCCGAACGGCGCGCCAGGGCACGCGCCTTCGCCCGGAGCTGACCGCCCCCCACCGCCCGGCCCCACCGCCGGGCCCTGCACCCCGGCCGGTCAGCCCGCCCGGACGGCCTCCCGGTAGCGCCGGGGGGGGGCCAGCCCGGTCGCGCCCGCCACCCCCCCGGGGCCACCTCGACCGGCTCCTCGCCGTCCTCGGCGCCCACGGGCTGCCCGTCTACCAGCGCGACCACCACGTCACCCCCGACCTCGCCGTCGTCAACCTCTGCGTACCGGGACCGGAGCGGTTCATGCTGGTCACCGACGGACAGGTCGTCGTCCTCGGCCGGCGCGGAACGGCGGTCCTCGGCCATGACCGAACCCCTCGGGCGCCCGCTCGCCCTCACCGACGCGCCCTCCTCGCCGCGCTCCTCAACGCCTGCGGCGCGGCCGACGGCACCGGCACCGCCCACGACGCCGCCGACGTCCGGGAGGACCTCACCGCCCCCGGCGTCGACCTGGCCGACGGCACCCTCCTCGTCCGCTCCGGCGAGGCGCCCGCCGCCTTCGCCACCACCCGCACCGCGGAGCGCGCCGGGCCCGTCCACCGGCTCACCCTGGAGCGCGCCGTCCACCCCGGGCACCGCACCCCCGAGCTGCTCCGGCGGCTGCTCGACTGGTGCCGGGAGACCGGGACCCGCCGCCACCGCGCGCTGTACGGCGACGCCCCGCTGGAGCTCCACCTGCGCACCCACCACGGCCAGGGCCGGCTCGCCGAGGCGCTCGACACCGCGGGCTACCGGCGGGCCCGCGCCCACCAGGGCATGTGGCTCGACCTCGCCGCGCACCGGCCGGCCGGCGCCCCGCCGCCGGACGGCACCGTGATCGTCCCGTACGCCGACTCCTTCGACGCGGCGCTCCTCGCCGCCCGCAACGCGATCTTCGCCGACCGGACACCGAGAACCCGATGGCCGCCGGCGGCTTCTACGCGCACAGGGGGCTGCGCACCTTCCGCACCTGGACCACGCACGTCCTGGCCGTGCCGCCGCCCCCCGCCGGGCGGGCCCCCGGCCCGGCGTCCTCTATGATTTCCGAGGCCCGGGCGGGGACCACGTGACACCGATCATGAAGATCCTGGGGAACAACCGGCCGACCGCCGCCTCCGCACCCGCGGGGCCGGCAGCCCGGTCCGCGCCCGTGAACGGAAGCCCCCAGGGAGAAGTGAGGTATGTCGGTGATCTGCGTCGGAGGCATGATCGGGATCGGCAAGACCAGCGTCGCCGAGCTGCTCGCCAAGGAGCTGGGCAGCGACGTGTTCTACGAGAGCGTGGACGACAACCCGATCCTCCCGCTCTTCTACACGGCGAGCCCCGAGGAGATCCAGGCCAAGCGCTACCCCTTCCTCCTCCAGCTCTACTTCCTGCAGACACGTTTCGCCTCGATCAAGGAGGCGTACCGGCGGGGCGACAACGTCCTCGACCGCTCCATCTACGAGGACTGGTACTTCGCCAAGGTCAACCACGACCTCGGCCGCATCAGCTCCCTGGAGATGCAGGTCTACGAGGGCCTGCTGAACGAGATGATGCGCGAGATCGACGGCCTGCCCTACCGCAAGGCCCCCGACCTCATGGTCTACCTCAAGGCCGACTTCGAGACGGTCCTGAAGCGCATCGGACTGCGCGGCCGCGACTTCGAGCAGGACGAGGCCCTCGTCGAGTACTACCGCACCCTGTGGGCCGGCTACGACGACTGGGTCAACCTGCACTACGCGGCCAGCGAGGTCCTCGTCATCGACATGAACCGCACCGACGTGGTGAACGACGCCGACGACGCCGCCCGCGTGGTCCGCGAGGTCAAGGACGCCCTGGCCGCCGCCCGCGCCCGCGCCTGACCCCGCCCGGTCGGCCCGGACGGGGTCAGGGGTCGGGGGACCGTCAGGGGAAGCTGACGACGGTCGAGGGCACGGTCGCGGTGCCCTCCGTGGGCGCGCCCGTGTCGTTGATGACGTGGTCGAACTGCCCGTTGCCGCCGAGCGAGACCGTCAGCAGCCCGTGGAACCGGACACCCGGCTTCACCGGCGCCTTGAAGCCGTGCGCCTGCCGGATCGTCGGATCGACGTTGTAGTAGCAGTAACTGCCCAGGCCCCAGCCCTCGTGGCTGGTCACCGAGTCGTCCACGCGGTACGCGGCGTAGCCCCGGGTGGCGCCGTTCTGGATGGCGGCCTGGTTCGGCGCGTCGTACGCCTTCTCGTTCTGGAAGAAGATCGTGCGCCCGCGGTCGCCGAACCACTCGACGTCGTACTTGTTGAAGTGCTCGACGAACAGGCCGGTCGCGAGCACGTCGTCGCCGTTGACGCGCACCCCGTAGTCGGCGCGGTTGGTCTCCCAGCCGACGCCCTCGCCGTGGTCGGCGCGCCAGACCCAGGTGTGGTCCACGATCGTGTCGTCGCTGTTGACGACCATGCCGACGGTGGCCCGGCCCGCGCCCGCCCCGCCGACGCGGATGTACACGTCCTGGACGGTCGTCGGGTCGGCGGCGTGGTCGGCGGACGCGTTCTGCGGGCCGACCTCCAGCAGCGTCGCCGAGTTCACCGGACCGGCGTCGACGAGGAAGCCGGCCAGCCGGACGCCGTCGACGTCGGCGACCCGCAGCGCGGTGACACCGTTGTCCGGGATGAGCGTGGCCAGCCCGAGGCCCAGCACGATCGTGCCCGGACGGTTCACCTCGACGGTCCGGTCGACGTGGTGGACGCCGGGGGTGAACAGCAGGTGCAGGCCCTGCGCGAGTGCCTGGTTCATGGTGGCCGCGCTGGTGCCCGGCTTCACCACGTAGAAGCGGTCGAGCGGGATCCGCTCGCCCTGCGGGGCGCCGTTCGCCCAGGTGGTGCCCCGGGCGTTGGTCCGCTTGGCCGGGGAGAAGACCTTGAACTGCCCGTCCTCCCAGATCAGATACGGCTTCTCGCGCGAGATCGGGGTGGTGGCGAGGGTCGTGTACCGGGGCTCGGGGAAGGACTGCGCGGGCGCGCCCTCGGTGCCGGAGAAGACCTGGTTCCAGACCGAGTTGGACCAGCCGCCGATCGAGCTGTCGCGGGTGTACCACTGCTGCTGCGAGTAGTTGCCGATCTGGCCGTCGATCTTCGAGTCGGCGATGTAGCCCCCGCTGGCCCAGCCGTAGCCGTTGGGCGCGAGGTTGAGCCCGCCCTTGACGTGCATCCGGCGGAAGGAGGACGCCTGCGCGACGGCCCAGCGGTCGGTGCCGTTCACCGGGTTCAGCGCCAGGCCCTCGGCGCTCCGCCAGAAGTTCTGGGTGGCGTTGCCGTTGAACCAGCCCGCGTCCACGGTCACGTCGCCGTTGATCGTGGTGTCGTCGGGGCGGACCCCGAGCCCGGCGATCTGGGTGTAGAAGCCGAGCTGCGCGTTGAGCCCGTTGTACGTGCCCGGCTTGAACAGGAACGCGTGCCGGCCGTTGCCGAACTGCGCCGACTCCTGCTGCCGGAAGACGTCGTCGAGCTGCCCCTGGATGTTCGGCGTGGCCGGGTCGACGATGTGCACGTTGGGCCCGAGGTCCCCGCCGCCCGGCAGCGGCGTGCCGCCGCCGTCGGCGGTGCCGTACACCTGGAACTCCCACAGCGAGTAGCCCCAGGCGGTGCCCCGGGCCAGGCCGTTCATCCGGACGTAGCGGCCGGTGCCGGACAGGGCGAGCTCGTCGGTGCCGCCGTCGCCGCCGGTCACGGTGGTGACGGTGCGCCAGTCGGTGCCGTTCTCGGACGCCTGGATCTGGTAGTTCCGCCCGTAGGCGGCCTCCCAGGTCAGCACGGCGCCGCTCAGGGCGGCGCTGCGGCCGAGGTCGACCTGGAACCACTGGGCGTCCGACCAGTCGCTCGCCCAGCGGGTGCCGGTCAGGTCGCCGTCGACGGCGCCGCCCGCGCCGAACGGGCCCTCGGTGGAGGAGGCGGTGGCCGGCCTGCCCTGCGAGAGCAGGGCGGGCGCGGCGGCGGCGGGCGCGGCCGGGGCGACCGCGAGCAGACCGCCCGCGAGCGCGGCGACCAGCCCGCCGACGGCGGCCCGCCGGGCGCCGGAGGCGCGGCGCCGGGCGGGTGGCGGAGAGGTGAGGAAGGGCATCGGGACTCCTGGGGAGACGTGGGGGCAGGGGGGATGGCGCACGTTCCTCGGGGGCGGGTGGGCGGCCGGGGCCGGGCCGGGGCCGGAGCCCGCGGCCCGGCGGCCGGACGGTGGCCCGGACGGTCCGGCCACCCGGTCCGGCCCGGCGGCCGGGGTCAGCCGTGCAGCTCCCGGTGGGCGCGGATGATCTCCGCGTACCGCCGGCCGCTCGCCTTCACCGTCCGGCGCTGGGTCGCGTAGTCCACGTGCACCAGGCCGAAGCGCTTGTCGTAGCCGTAGGCCCACTCGAAGTTGTCCAGCAGGGACCAGGCGTAGTAGCCGGCCAGCGGCGCGCCCTTGCGCACGGCGCGGGCGCAGGCCGCGAGGTGCTGCTCCAGGTAGCGCACCCGGTCCGGGTCGTCGACCGCGCCGCCGGGACCGGTCGCGTCGGGGAAGGCGCAGCCGTTCTCCGTGACGTACAGCCTGCGCACCCCGTACTCCTCGGTGAGCCGCAGCAGCAGCGCCTCCAGGCCGCCGGCGTCGATCGGCCAGTCCATGCCGGTGCGCGGCACGTCCGGCAGGCGCACGGCGCGGGCGTGCGGGACGGGACCCTCCGGGTCGTCGGCGACGGTCTCCGGGAAGTAGTAGTTGAGGCCGTGCCAGTCCAGCGGGGCGGCGATCAGCGCGTCGTCGCCGGGCTGCTCGGGGAGCTCCACCCCGTACAGCTCGCGCATGTCGGCGGGGAAGCCGCGCCCGTACACCGGATCCAGCCACCAGCGGTTGGTGTGCCCGTCGGCGCGCCGGGCCGCGGCGAGGTCCTCGGGGCTGCCGGAGGCGGGGGTGATGGGGGAGTGGTTGGTGACCAGGCCGATCTCGGCGCCCGGGGCCGCGGCGCGCACGGCGGCGGTGGCGAGCCCGTGGCCGAGGAGCAGGTGGTACGAGGCGCGGACGGCGGCCGTGAGGTCGGTGAGCCCCGGGGCCATCCGGCCCTCCAGGTGGCCGATCCAGGCCGAGCAGAGCGGCTCGTTGAGGGTGGCCCAGCGGGTGACCCGGTCGCCGAGGCGGCCGGCGACGACGGAGGCGTACGCGGCGAAGTGCTCGGCCGTGGCGCGTTCGGTCCAGCCGCCGCGGTCCTGGAGGGCCTGCGGCAGGTCCCAGTGGTAGAGCGTGATGTTCGGGGTGATCCCGGCGGCGAGCAGGGCGTCGACGAGCCGGTCGTAGAAGTCGAGTCCGGCGGCGTTCACGGGCCCGTCGCCGCCGGGCACGACGCGGGGCCAGGCGATCGACATCCGGTAGGAGTCGGCGCCGAGTTCGCGCATGAGCGCGACGTCCTCGGGCCAGCGGTGGTAGTGGTCGCAGGCCGTGTCGCCGTGGTCGGCGTTGTCGATCCGGCCCGGGGTGTGGCTGAAGGTGTCCCAGATGGACGGGGAGCGGCCGTCTTCGGCGACGGCGCCCTCGATCTGGTAGGCGGAGGTGGCGGTGCCCCAGGCGAAGCCGGCCGGGAACGCCTCCAGGTCGAGCGGGTGGGAGTGGGCGGAGTCGGACACGGAGCACCTTTTCGTGAGGGACCGCGCTGCGGCGGCGGGAGCGGGAGCGGGAGCGGGAGCGGGAGCGGGAGCGGGGCGCGCGGTGGGCGCGAAGGGCGGTGCGGCGCCGGTCACTTGACGGCGCCCGCGGTGAGCCCGGCGACGAGATAGCGCTGGAGCAGCAGGAACCCGGCCACGACGGGCACGCTCACCACGAGGGAGGCGGCCATCACCTGGTTCCAGTAGACGTCGTTCTGGGTGGCGTAGCCCTGGAGGCCGACGGCGAGGGTGCGGGTGGTGTCGTTGGTCATGACCGAGGCGAAGAGGACCTCGCCCCAGGCGGTCATGAAGGCGTAGACGGCGACCGCGACGATTCCGGGCAGCGCGGCCGGGACGATCACGCGGAAGAGCGCGCCGACCGGTCCGCAGCCGTCCACCTTCGCCGCCTCGTCGAGCTCGCGCGGGATCGAGTCGAAGTAGCCGGTGAGCATCCAGATCGAGAAGGGCAGCGAGAACGTCAGATAGGTGAGGATCAGGCCCTCGCGGGAGCCGAAGAGCGCGATGCCCGTGGCGTTGCCGATGTTGACGTAGATGAGGAAGAGCGGCAGCAGGAAGAGGATGCCGGGGAACATCTGCGTCGACAGGACCGTGACCGCGAAGACCCGCCGGCCGCGGAAGTCGTAGCGGCTGATGGCGTACGCGGCGAAGACCGCCACCGCCACCGAGCAGACGGTCGCCGCGCCCGCCACGGCCAGCGAGTTGAGGAAGTAGTCGGCGAGCGGGACCGTCCGCCAGATGTCGAGGTAGGGACGGAAGGTCACCCGGGACGGCAGCCACTGGAAGCTGCCCGAGACGTCCGCGAGCGGCTTGAGGGAGCTGGAGACCATCACGTACACCGGCAGCAGCACGAAGCCGGTGAGCAGGGTGAGGAAGATCCGCCGGGTCCACAGGAAGGAGCGCGGCGCCGCCATCGGCGAGCGGGGCTCAGGCATCGGAGACCTTCCTTCCCCGGGAGGTGAGCAGCAGGTACGCGCCCGTCACCAGGAGCAGGAAGAGCAGCAGCAGGACGGACATGGCCGAGCCGGTGCCGAAGTTCCAGGTCTGGAAGGACGACTGGTAGATGTGCAGGGAGATCAGGTCGGCCGCCTCGGGCGCCGCCTTGCCGAAGAGCACGAACGGCGTGTTGAAGTCGTTGAAGGTCCACAGGAACAGGACCAGCACGAGGACCTGGTTGACCTGGCGCAGCGACGGCAGGGTGATGTGCCGCAGCTGCCGCCAGACGCCGGCGCCGTCGAGGGCGGCGGCCTCGTACATGTCCCGGGGGATGTTCTGGAGCCCGGCCATCACGGTGAGGAAGGCGAACGGCCAGCCCTTCCAGACCGAGACGGTCAGCAGCGCCCAGAAGCTGTTGTCGCCGATGAGCCAGAAGGCGGGTCCGTCGGTGAGGCCGAGCTGGTCGTGCAGCACGTGGTTGACCAGGCCGTTGTCCCGCTGGAACATGAACGCCCAGGTGATGACCGCCGCGTAGACCGGCAGGGCGTACGGGACGAGGAACAGCGTCCGCAGGATCGCCCGGCCCCGGAAGCCCTCCTGGAGGAAGACGGCGGCGGCCGTGCCCAGCAGCCAGCACAGGGCCACCGAGGCCAGGGTGAACAGGCAGGTGGTGACGAAGGACTTGAGCAGCGCCTGGCCGACCGGGGCGTCGAAGTCGAGGGAGACGGAGTAGTTGTCGAGGCCGGCCCAGGGCGCGGCCGACCAGTCCCGGATGAAGAACTGGGTGAGCTCCTTGAAGCTCATCCCGATGCCGATGAGCATCGGCAGCAGGTGCACGAGGAGTTCGAGGACGAGGGCGGGCAGGAGCAGCAGGTACGGGAGGGCGATGCGGCGGCGTCCCGGGCGGCGCGGCGCGGGCGCCTCGCCGGGCGCGGCCCCGCGCACCGCGGGCTCGCCGCGCGGCGCGACGGCGGTCTGGGTCATGGGGGCGCTGCCTACTTCTTCGGCATCTGCTGCTGGGCCTTGTCCAGCTTGGCCCGCACGGACTCGGTGGTGACCGGCCGGCTGGCGGCGGCGTCGGCGAAGAGCTCCTTCACCGCGGTGCCGACGACGGTCTCGAACTGGGACTCCTCCGGGACCTGCGGCAGCGCGGCGGCGCTGCCGGCCAGGGTGTCGCGGATGACGGCCAGCGAGTCGGAGCCGAAGGCCGCGTCGGCCTGCGCGGTCTTGACCGGCGGGACGGAGCCGTATGCCTTGTTGAGCAGGATCTGCTCCTCGTCGCCGGTCATGAAGTCCACGAACTTCAGGGCCCCGTCGAGGTTGCGGGTGTTCTTGAAGACGGAGATGTTGATGCCGGCGACCATCGAGTTGGTCTGCGCGCCCTGGCCGGGGGTGCCGGAGGCGACGGGGGCCGGGACGACGCCCCACTCCTCGGGCTTCATGCCCTGGGCGGCGAAGGTCTGCGAGGGGGTCTGCCACAGGACCATGCCGGTGCGGTTCTTGGCGAAGTCCGAGAGGGACTGGTTCTGCGCGTACTCGGCGTTGCCGGGCGCCGTGATCTTCGCGGCGGCCATCAGGTCCACGTACTGCTTGACGGCGGCGACGGCGCCGTCGGAGGTGAAGGCGGGCTTGCCGTCGGGGGTGAAGAAGTCCGCGCCGTGCTGCTTGCCGAGGACGAAGACCTGGTGGATGTTGTTGGCGAGGTTGGCGCCCTCGACGCCGATGCCCCACTTTCCGTCCCGGCTCAGCTTCCTGCCCGCGGCCTCGACCTCGGCCCAGGTGGTCGGCGGCTTCGCTATGCCCGCGTCGGCGAACATCTTCTTGTTGTAGTAGAGCGCGTACGCCATGGAGTACAGCGGCACGGCGGCCGGGTCTTTGCCGGGGGCGCCGGTGGAGCCGAGCGCGGAGCCGACGAAGCGGTCCTTGCCGCCGATCGCGCCGAAGTTCTTCTCGTCCCAGGGCAGCAGGGCGCCGGTGGCCTGGAGCGAGGCGCTCCAGGTGTTGCCGATGTTGAGGACGTCGGGGCCCTGGCCGGACGTGGTGGCGGTGAGGATCCGGTTGAGCAGGTCGGACCAGGGGATGACCTCCAGCTTGACCTTGATCCCGGTCCGCTTCTCGAACTTGTCGAGCTCGGGCTGGAGCACCTTCTTGTCGGCCTCCAGGCTGGGGCCCTGGTTGGTGGCCCAGTAGGTGAGCGTCTTCGGGGAGCCGGAGCCGCCCGCGCCGCCGGTGGTGCCGCCGCCGCAGGCGGTGGCGGCGAGGAGGAGCGAGAGGGTGACGGTACCGGTGACGGCGGCTCTGCGTGTGCGCATGGCTCCAGGGCCCTTTCAGGGACGACGGGAGGACCGAGGGAACGGGGGCGGTCCCGACCGCCATCCCGTGTCATCGGCTTAATTTAGGATGTGAGTTAAGCCTCATGGGAAGGGCGCGTCAAGGCCCGGAATCCGGGTATGTTGCAGCGAAAGACTTCAGAGACGGGAACCCACGTGCACGCGACACATGGCCGTACGGTGCGTGACCTGCGGCGCGAGAACCGCACCGCCGTACTGCGCAGGCTGTACTTCGACGGACCGATGAGCCGCCTGATGCTCGGCCCCGCCATCGGGCTGAGCTCCGGATCGGTCAGCAACGTGGTGGCCGAACTCGTCGCGGAGGGACTGGTCGAGGAGGCCGGCAGCGTCGACTCGGCCGGCGGACGCCCGCAGACCCTGCTGCGGATCAGCCCCGGCAGCGGCTGCATGATCGGCGTTGACGTCGGCGAGACCCGGGTCAGGGTCGAGCTCTTCGACCTCACCCTCAACGAACTCGCCCGCACCGAACGGGCCCTGCCCAGCACCGGACCGCGCATCTCGCGCTACGAGGTCGACCTGGTGGTCCGTCACGTCCGCGACGGCATCGCGGAGGTGCTGCGCGCGGCGGACGTCCCCGCCGACCGGCTGCTCGGCGTCGGTGTCGGCGTCCCCGGCATCATCGCGTACACCCCGGAGGAGGGCGCCGTCGTCCACGGGCAGACCGTCGGCTGGGACGCCGTCCCCTTCGAGCGCCTGCTGCGCGAGGCCGTCGACCTGCCCGGCACCGTCCCGTACTGGATCGACAACGGCGCCAAGACCCTCGGTCAGGCCGAGATGTGGTTCGGCGCCGGACGCGGCGCCCGCAGCGCCGTCATCGTCCTCTTCGGCTCCGGCGTCGGCGCCTGCGTCGTCACCGACCCGCTCGGCCCCGGCCGCGCCCTCGAATGGGGCCACCTCACCGTCAGCGTCCGGGGCCGCCGCTGCCGCTGCGGCTCCCAGGGCTGCCTGGAGGCGTACGCGGGAGCCGAAGCCCTCCTGGAACGCTGGGCGGAGGCGGGCGGCCGGCCCCCCGAGGGAGCCGACGAGGAGACCGCGCTCACCGCGATGCTCACCGCCGCCTACCCGCCCGAGGACGCGGGGACCGCCCCCGACACCACGGCGCTGGCCGTCCTGGAGGAGACCGCCGAATACCTCGGCGCGGGCTTCTCGGACCTCATCAACCTCTTCCAGCCCGAGCGCGTCCTCGTCGGCGGCTGGGCCGGCCTCCAGCTCGGCGCCCGCTTCCTCGACACCGTCACCGCACATGCCACCCGCTACGCGCTGCGCTACCCGGCCAGCCGCACCCGCGTCGCCCTGGGCACCCTGGGCCCGGAGGCGGTCACGGTCGGCGCCGCCCTCCTCCCCCTGGCGGACTTCTTCACCCGCGGCGGCCGCCGCCCCGAGACCGCCCCGGCCACCCCGGACCCGGCCTGGCGCACGGCCCTGGCGGACCGGGTCACGCCGTGAGGGGCCGCGCGTGACGGGACACGGGTGACGGGGCGCGCGTGGCGGGGCACACGCGAGGGGCCGTACCCGCCGGTCGGCGGGTACGGCCCCCGGTGAAGCGGGACCGCTGTCAGACGCGCTGCCACAGCGACGGCACGGCCGGCGGCTCCCAGCCCGTCTGGGCCTGGTGGCCCTGGAGGCAGCGGTACGTCGCGCCGCCGTACGTCACGGTGGCACCGGCGGCGTACACCGTGCCCGCCTTCCAGGTGCCGCCCGGCTGCGGCTCACCCGGGCCGGGACCCGGGTCCGTGCCGCCGGTCCGCAGGGTCAGGCCGTACGCCGACAGGATCGGGTTCAGCGGCTGGAAGTACGTCGTGCCGCCGCTGGAGCAGTTGCCCGAACCGCCCGAGGTCACCCCCTGCGCCTGGCTGCCCGAGATGTACGAGCCGCCCGAGTCGCCCGGCTCGGCGCACACGGTCGTGCGGGTCACGCCGCCGACCGTGCCCTCGGCGTAGGTCACGCTCGTGTTGTGCTGCTGGATCGTGCCGCAGTGCCAGCCCGTGGTGGAGCCGGAGCGGCAGACCGACGCGCCGACCGGCTGCAGCACCGAACCACTGACCTGCACGTTCGCGCCGCCCGAGCCCTTCACGTACGGGGTCGCCGTCCAACTGGAGTTGGCCGCCACCCACGCCATGTCGTTGCCGGGGAACACCGACGCCTGGAAGCTGCCCTGCGCCACCTGGTTGAAGCCGCTGGTGCTCTGGCCCGCGCGCCCGCAGTGGCCCGCCGTCGCGAAGCCCTGCGTGGTGCCCCGGGTCACCGGGAAGCCCACCGAGCAGCGCCCGCCGCCGCCCATGTAGTACGCGTCGCCGCCCCGGAGGTCGTAGAGCGGGCGCGGCGCCTCGGCGACGCGCACCGCCCGCACCAGCCGGGCCGGGACACCGGTGGCCGCCGCCAGGCGCGCCGCCGCGCCCGGCCGGACCTCCTCGACGACGAGCACGTTGGCCCGCACGTCCACGTACCGCACCGGAGCCGAGGCGTCCGCCGCGCGGTCCAGGGCGGCCTTCGCCCGGTCCAGGGCGGCCAGGTCGTGGCCGACCAGCCGGGCCGTCGCACCGCTCGCCCGTATCGCGTCCAGCTCGGCGGCGCGGGTGGTGGCCACGGTCAGGGTGCCGGACTCCGCCCCGTCGACCCAGGCGCCGGCGAACGAGGCGCCGAGCCGGTCCCGGAGCCGGGCGGCCGTCGCCCCGGCCTCCGCCTCGTTCACGAGCCGGCGCTCGGCCTGGGCCCGGGTCAGGCCCAGGTCACGGCCCATCGCGGCGAGCAGTTCGGGCCGCGCGTCGGCGGCGCCGAGGGCCCGGGCGGCGCTCTGCGCGCCGGGGGAGGTCCCGGGGGAGGGCTGCGCGGCGGTCGCCGACCCGGCCTGAAGCCCGGCCAGCACCATCCCGGCGGCGGCCAGCGCGGTACAGGCCGCGCGGGCGTGTCGTCGGAGCATGAGGAGTCTCCTCGGTTCTCGGTGGGGGATCTGCGGAGAACCGTAGGAACGGCGGCGGGGGAGGGGGAGCCTCCGGTCGGCCCCTTCCCTCGCGTTATGCCCCGGGCGTGGCCGGGTGCGGCCGAGGGTCCGTCACCTGGCGACGGGGGGAACGGCGATGGTGACGGGGGGACGGTGAGGGCGACCGGGGCGAGGGCAGCGGTGACGGTGACGGTGGCCGTGCCGGTCAGGGAGGCGCGTCCGCCGGTGTCCGCCCCGCGCTGCGCGCCAGCGCCTCCGCGTGGGCGTCGCGGGCGTACGCGAGGACGGCGGCGGCCCGCCCGGCCGCCCGGCCCTCGGGGTGCCAGCCGAGGAGGTGGCGCCAGATCAGCGGGGCCCCCGTGAGCGGGCGGGTCACCACGCCGGGGGTGGCCGGAAAGGTCGCCCGGCACAGGCCCACCGCCCGGCCCACCTGGACCAGGTGCACACAGGACGCGGTGTCCGCCTCGTACACCCGGGCCGGGGTGAAGCCGGACCGCACGCAGGCGGCGGCGAAGCAGTCGCCGAAGCAGCCGTCGCCCGGCACGTCCGTCCACTCCTCGGCGGCGAGTTCGGCCAGGGCGACCTGGGCGCGGGCGGCCAGCGGATGCCCGCTCGCCAGCATCGCGTACACCGGGTCGCGGGCCACCTCCGTCCAGGCGAGCCGTCCGGCCTCGGGCGGCGGGCTCTCCCCGCAGACGCCGACCAGCGCGAAGTCGAGCCGCCCGGCCACCACCCCCCGGGCCACCTCCCGCTCCGACCAGGACGTGTACGTGGAGACCCGGGCGTCCGGGTCGGCCCTGGCCAGCCGGTCCACCAGGCCGCCGAGGAGCGGCCCGTGGGTCCCGCCGAGCCGGGGCCCGGGGGCGGCGCCGTCACGGGCGAACCTGACCGCCTCCTCCTGGAGCCCGCTGACGGCGGGCAGCACCACCCGGGCCCGGTCGAGGACCAGGTCGCCGAGCGCGGTCGCCCGCACCCCGTCCCGGCCGCGCACGAACAGGGGGCCGCCCAGGGTCCGTTCGATCCGCTTGAGCTGGGCGCTGAGCGCGGGCTGCGCCAGCCCGAGGGCGGTGGCCGCGCGGGTGAGGCTGCCCGCCTCGGCGATCGCCCGGACCGTCTTCAGATGCCGCAGCTCCAAGTCCATGCGCCCAGCTTGACGCGCCGCCCCCGACAGGTCCAGACCAAGGGACGGGTCGGCCGGGCTCCTCCCGCCGGGCGCGTCACGCGGTCAGCGTTCGGGCGCGCGGAGCGCCGTCAGTTCCTCGTTGAGCGTGGTCAGGAACGCCAGCGCCGTGGCCAGTTCCGCGTCGTCGAACCGCTCCCGGGCCCGGGAGGTCGCCTCGGCCAGCGGGCGGAAGTACTGCCGGGCCACGGCCCGCGCCCCCTCCTCGTAGCGCACGTGCACGACCCTGCGGTCCGCGCTCTCCCGGGACCTGCGGACGTGGCCGGCCTTCTCCAGGCGGTCGAGACAGGCGGTGACCGCCCCCGAGGTCAGTCCCAGCTTCTCGCGCAGCAGGCTCGGCGTCAGGGGCTGCGGACTGTCCAGGATGATGCCGAGGGCCTGAACGTCGGTCGGGTGCAGGCCGTGGGCCAGCGCGAAGCCGTGGACCAGCCGGTTCAGCTCCCCGTGCGTACGGCGCAGCGCCACCGCGAAGCCCTGGAGGTCACCCGTCACACGCCTCGGGGGCGACGTCGTCTCGTCATCGGTACCGGCCACACGGCCAGCCTACGTGTCCCGGCGGCGAGCGGATCACCGGCGAGGCGCCGCCCCGCCGCGTCCTCCCGCGACCGCCCGGTCACCGGCAGTAACGTGACCGTCGCCCGGCGGCGGGCGAAGGACACCGAGGAGAGGTGGCGGCGATGAGCGGGACCGGCGGAGCGTGTGCGGACGTGGTGGTCGTCGGGGCCGGCGCGGCCGGTCTCGCGTGCGCGGCGGACCTCCTCGCCGCCGGTCTGAGCGTGCGTCTGCTGGAGGCGGACGACACGGTGGGCGGCCGGATGCGGACCGACCGGATCGGCGGCTTCACTCTCGACCGGGGATTCCAGGTGTTCAACACCGCCTATCCGCAGGTCAAACGGCGCCTGGACCTCAAGGCGCTCAGGCTGCGGCCGTTCACCCCCGGTGTGCTGGCACACACCTCCGACGGGCCGCGCCGCTTCGGCGACCCGACCCGACGCCCCCGGCACGGCGGGCCGCTGCCCGCCGAAGGCGCCTCGGTCCGCGACACGGTGGCCCTGGGCCTGCTGTCCGCCCGCGACATGCTGGCGCCCGTGTCGTGGCTGCGAGGGCGTCCGGACGCGACCACCGCGACCGCGCTCGCCGAGGCCGGGCTGTCCGCCGGACTCGTCGAGACCTTCCTCCGGCCCTTCCTCTCGGGCGTCTTCCTCGAAGACGACCTGGAGACGTCGGCGCGCTTCTTCCACCTCGTCTGGCGGACCATGCTGCGGGGAACGCCGTGCCTGCCCGCCGACGGCATCGGCGCCGTCCCCGCACAGCTCGCCGCCCGGCTCCCCGACGGCGTGCTCCGCACCGGTGCCCGGGTCGCCGCGCTGACCCCGGACGGAGTGGCCCTCGCCGAGGGCGGCGGCCTGTCCGCCCGTACCGTCGTCGTCGCGACCGGCCAGAGCGCGGCGGCCCGACTGCTGCCCGGCCTCCGCGTGCCGCCCGGCCGGACGGTGACCACCCTCTACCACGCGGTCGCGCGGTCCCCCTTGGCCGAACCGACCCTCGTCGTCGACGCGCGCCGCCGGTTCCTGAACTCCTGCGTTCTCACCGAGCTCCACCCCGGATACGCCGACGACGGCCGCGCCCTCGTCTCGACCTCCGTCCTCGGCTCCCCGGGGCCCGACGCGACGGCGGCGGTCGAAGCGGCTCTCGGCGAGGCGTACGGGGCGGACGTGGCCGACTGGGAGGCGGTGCACCGGGTCACGGTGCGCGACGCCCTGCCCGCCATGCCCCCGCCGCTGGCCCTGTCCCGCACCAGCCGCTTCGGGCCGGGCCGTTACGTCTGCGGCGACCACCGGGCGACGGGCTCGCTCCAGGGCGCCCTCGCCTCCGGGGCGCGCGCCGCCCGGGAGGTCCTCGCGGACCTCCGGGCGGCACCGGACGCACCCGCCGCCGCGCCGCCGCAGCCCTGACCCGACCCGGGGCCGGCCCGCCGCCGCGTACCGGCGGGTCAGCCCACGACGGGCACGGTCAGCAGCAGCTGCAGCACGAGGGTCCAGCAGCCCGCGGCCACCGCCGCTCTGCGCCACCGGCGCAGCCGGGGCTCCGAGACGGGATCGGCCCGGACGGGGCGAACGGGTCTGCCCACCGGGACCGCCCTGGCCGGATACCACGACGGGGCGGCGCCGGACGCGGGCTCGATGGCGGGTCCCCGCGCGGCGGGCGACCGGAGCTCCAGCACCGCGAGGCCGTTCAGGAACTCGGCGTAGGCCCGGCGGCGCGCCCCGCGCGGGGCGGACCGGCCCGACTCCCAGCAGCGCACCGTCGCCGGGGTGACGCCGAAGGCCGCCGCGACCTGAGGACGGGTGAGTCCCCACGCCTCGCGGAGCCGCAGCCGCGTCGCGGGCGGCGGGAGCGGAGGCAGCGCCGGGAGCGCCGGGAGCGTCTTGGGCGTCGGAAGAGGCGGAAGAGGCGGAAGGGGCGGAAGGGGCGGCAGAGTCGGCAGAGTCGGAAGGGACGAGGAACGGCGGGCGCGAGCGTGAGCGTGAGCGTGGGCGGGCGCGTGGGTGCCGGTGAGCGTGCGGACGGGGCCGTGCGGGGCGGGTGTGCGCGGGGCCGGAGTCTGCGGGGCCGGAGGCGCGAAAGTGGCGTTCATATGAAGTCGGACCATCGGTCTGACGGATCGTCACGCCCGATCCGCAGGCTTCACCCGGGCGGCGCAGTGCCCGGCGTCTCCCACCGGCCGAGCCCGCGCCCGACGCCGGCGTTCACACGATCCCGGTCACCACCACCGTCGTCCGCACCCGCCCGCCGAGCGGCGCGCCCTCCTCGTCCAGGATCGGCTCGGCGGCGTGCTCCACGGCGCGCCGGACCGCCCGCGCGACGTCCCGCGCGCGCCCGCCGCCCCGGCGGACCGTCAGCAGGATCTCCACCTCCCACGTACCGTCGGCCGCGTCCCTGACGGCCCGGACCCCGCCGGGGTGGGGCGCCTCCCGGGCAGCCTCCCGCGCCATCTCCCGGGCCGTGTCCCGGGCCGCCTCCCCGTCCCCCCGTACCGGCCTTCCCCCGTCCGGCGCCCGGACGGCGACGCGCCCGGAGGCCCCCACGGTCAGTCTGCGCAGCAGCCCGGCGAGGTTCGGGCGCAGGAAGGCGACCCCCTCGGTGGCCCGGGCGGCCGCGCCCGCCCTCCGTTCCAGCTCGGTCCGGGTGTCCCGCTGCGTCACATCGAGCTCCTCTCCGGCCCGGGGCCGCCCTCCGGCCCCGGCGGGACGTCCTCCGCGAGCACGTCGACGACGCGTACGTCGACCTCCCGGACGTCCATGCCCAGTGCCTCGTCCGCCACGGCGAACACTGTGTCGCGCACCGTCTCGGCGGCGCCGGGCAGCGCCGCGAGCGAGGCGGCGACAGCCACCCGCACGCGCAGGGGGCCACGGCCCGCGCCATCCTCACTTCCGGTCTCCCCCAGCGGATGGATGCGGCAGCTTCCGGCCCGGATGCCGGGCAGCGCGTCCACGGCGGCGCGGAGCTCGCGCGCCGCCGCCGACTCGAAGATCCAGCCGGACCCGTCCGCACCGTCGTCCAGCGGCAGCCTGCGGCCGGGCCGCAGTTCCAGGCGTACGACATCCATGACCCGGGCGGTCAGGGCTTCGGCGGCGCCATGGGCGTCGTAGAAACCGTCGGCACCTTCGGCACCGGGCGCGCAGGGGCCGATCCGGGCGCCGGGGCCGCTTCGGGCGTCGAGGTCGCTTCGGGTGTCGAGGTCGCGCGCCGCCGCGATCAGCCGGTCGAGCGAGCGCAGCTCGGCGACGGCAGCCGAACAGTGGGGGCAGCGGGCACCGTGACCGTCGTCCGCCGCCGTGCCCCGGCCGTGCCCGGCCGCCCCCTCCCAGACCTCCTCCAGCGACCGGCCGCAGGGCAGCACCTCGTCCTCCTCGCCGCCTTCTCCGGAGGGCCGCGGGTCCGCGTTCAACGCCATTCGCTCATCGCCTCCGTCAGACTGCGCCGGGCCCGGAAGATTCTGCCGCGCGCCGCCGTCGCGCTGATGCCCACGGCCTCGGCGACCTCCTCGTACGACAGCAGGTGCAGCTCCCTCAGGATCCAGCACGCGCGCTGCTCCGGGGAGAGCTCGGCCAGAGCGGCCGTCAGATCGGCGAGCGCCGCGCTCGATTCCGCCGCGCGGGCGGGCGAGCCCTCGTGCGCGGGAGCGGGCGGCTCGGGAACGGAGTCGAGTTCCATGGTCGGCCGCCGGGCTCTGAGCCGGTTGAGGCAGCCATTGGTGACGATCTTGAACATCCAGGTGAGGAACGTCGCGTCCCCACGGAAGTCCGGGAGCCTGCGCCACGCGCTGACCAGGGCGTCCTGAACGACGTCCTCGGCCTCCGCCGCGTCGCTCAGCATCCGGCGGGCCAGCCTCAGCAGGGTCGGGGCGTGCCGGCGGACCAGCGTTTCGAACGCCTCCTCGTCGCCCTCGCGCGCCCGTTCGACGAGCAGGGTGTCGTCGGGGCCGGTCCCGCACCGGGTCGGCCCCGGCGGTTCGTCCGTCAGCCCTCGCACTGGCCGTTCCTCTCCTCACCGGGCGCGTCCCTCCGGGACCGGGCGCGCTCGAAAGTCCGCGGATCGCCGCGTGACGAATGCCGCTCGCCGGTGTCCAACGACGTGAACGACCACTTGTGTCGAGAGCCGACGAGGAGAAATCACATGGCCGAGGCAACCGTGACCGCCGGGGACACCAGCCGACTCGACGTACGGCGCCCGCGCCCCGCCCCCGGAGACGGCGCGCCCGCCGCGCCCGCCGCGTACACCGCCGCCGAGCCCGCGGGCGGCAGGGGCAGGACCACCATCGCGGACCTGGTCGTCGTCAAGGTCGCGGGCATGGCGGCGCGCGAGATCCCGGGCGTGCACGACATGGGCGGCGGCCTGTCCCGGACGATCGGCGCGGTGCGCGACCGGGTGCCGGGCGGGCGCCCGAACGTCGGCCGGGGCGTGAAGGTGGAGGTCGGCGAGCGTCAGGCGGCCCTGGACATCGAGCTGGTCGTCGAATACGGCGTGCCCATCGCCGACGTGGCCCGTGACGTACGGGAGAACGTCGTCGCGGCGGTGGAACGGACCACGGGCCTGGAGGTCGTCGAGGTCAACATCGCGGTGAACGACGTGCACCTCCCCGACGAGGTGCCGGAGCCGTACACCGGGGAGAGCCGCGTCAACTAGACCGGGCCGTGGCCGATTCCCCGTCCGGCGACGGACGGTCGACTTCTCGTGAGGTGGGTGTGGAGTGAGCAGATCTCTGACGGGACCTGCCGTCGGCGAGCGCGGCGGCGTCCGGGTCTCCGACCGCGCGGTCCGGCGCATCGTCCGGCAGGCGGCGACGGAGGCCCTGGACGGCGCCGGTACGCTGCGGGAGCCCGCGGTCGCGAGACCGGGGGAGGGGTACGCACAGGTGCGGGTCGGCATCGACCTCGCCTACCCCGCCGATCTGGTCGGGCAGGGCGAGCGGGTACGGCGGCACGTGATCGACCGGGCGTCGGAGCTGTCCGGTCTGCACATCAGGCGGGCCGACGTCGTCATCGAAGGACTGTCGACCGCGCCGACCGCGTCCTTGGACCTTGGGGAGGTACGGGAGTTCCAGGAGCTACGGGAGTCCCAGGAGCCACGGGAGCTACGAGAGTCCCAGGAGCCACGGGAGGGGGCCGCGGCGCCCGAGTCGGACGCGGTACCGGCGGAGCGGGCGGGGCCGCCGCGCCGGGTGGGGCGTCGGCCGTG
Organism: Streptomyces sp. NPDC048659; assembly: GCF_040650575.1. Lineage (NCBI taxonomy): Bacteria > Bacillati > Actinomycetota > Actinomycetes > Kitasatosporales > Streptomycetaceae > Streptomyces > Streptomyces sp. NPDC048659. The sequence goes on from NZ_JBEZHM010000010.1 coordinate 130,404, forward strand.
GTCCGCGCGGCGGCTCCCGGCCCTCGCGCTCTCCCTCGTCGGCGCGGCGACGGCCGGAGCGCTTCTGGTCCGGGCGGTCCGGGACGGGCTCGGCCCGTGGGGCGGGCGGGGTGAGGTCCCGCTGTCACCGGGATTCCTGACTGCGGCGGGCGCGGCGGTCGCCCTGTTCGGCCTCGTCCTGCTGGTCCTGGCCGTCACGCCAGGCCACCGGCGCCGGCTGCCGATGGCCTCGCCCGACGCCGCCGCGCGCGCCACCCTGGACCGCGCCGCCCTCGCCCTGACGCTCCGGCAGGCCGTGCTGCGCGTCGAGGGGGTGGGCTCGGTCCGGGTGCGGCCCGGCTGCCGTCGCGTACGGATCCGGGTGCGGACGGGCGCGCCCGGTGCGACGGACGCGCTGGAGGCGGAGGCCACGCGGGCCGCCTCGGACGCGCTGGGGGGCGCCGGACTGGTCCGGGCCCCGGGGCTGTCCGTCAAGGTGGCGGCCGTCGGTCGGGGCCGCCCGCACGAGGACGCGGAGGGTGCCGAGTGAACGCCGCCCGGCTCGTCGTCAACCGGCTCCTCCTGCTGCTGGCCGGTGGCGCGGCGGTGTCGGCGGGGGCCCTGCTCCTCTGGGCCGGGCCGTCCGTCCGGAAGGCCCTGCCCTGGTCACCGCCGACCGAACCGGCCGCACTGTGGCGGGCGTACGGACAGCCGACGGGCGCCGCCCTCCTCCTGCCGCTCGCGGCCCTGCTCGCGCTGTCGCTTCTCTGGGGCGTCGGCCAACTGCCCGACGGGCGCCGGTCGCGGCTCATCGCGGCCGTACCGGGGCTCCGCGTCCGGCGCCGGGCGCTGGCCCGCGCGATCGCCCGGGACATCCGCGCGCTGCCCGGAGTCGACGCGGCGGGCGTCGGGCTGCGCGGTCACGCCGGTGACCTCCGGGCGACGGTCAGGCTCCGGCTGACGGGAACGGCCCCGCCGGGAGAGGTGCTGCGCCAGGTCGTCGACGGCCCCGTACACCGGGCCCGCGCGGCGCTCGACGCCGAACTGGCGGCGGAGATCCGGGTGACGGCGCGCCGACGGCTCACGCGTGCGGGCGGCGGCGGGCGAGCGGCAGGCCCGCCAGGCAAGGGGGCGGAGTGCAAGTAACTCAACCGATGAGATACTTTACAGCCGAACTTGTTGTGCCATCGTCTCCAGAGGACTGACATGAGAAGCGCATCGCGGTGGGTACGTTGGCTGGTGCCGGCCGTTCTTCTGGTGGTGTGGCTGGGCGTCGGCGGCGTCCTGGGCCCCTATGCAGGCAAGCTCGGCGAGGTCGCCACGAACGACCAGGCCGCGTTCCTGCCGCGCAGCGCCGAGTCGACCCGCGTCCTCGAAGCCCGCAAGGCGTTCGAGACCTCGGCGACGGTGCCCGCGATCGTCGTCTGGACGACTGCCGGGGGAACGGCGACGGAGGCCCAGCGGCAGGCCGCCACCCGCGCCGTGGCGGGACTGGCCGGGGACACCGGCGTCGCGGGAACGCCCTCACCCGCGCTCCTCTCCGAGGACGGGCGGGCCCTCCAGGCCGTCGTGCCCCTCGCCCCCGGCCTCGGCGAGGACCTGCGGTCCGTCCTCGACGACGTCCGTACGGCCGCGGCATCGGTCCCCGGCGCCGTGGTCCAGATCGCGGGCCCCGCCGCCAGCCAGGCCGACCTGTCCGGGGCCTTCGCCGGGATCGACGGCCTCCTCCTGGGTGTCGCGCTCGGCGCCGTCCTGCTCATCCTGCTGCTGGTCTACCGCAGCGTGCTGCTGCCGCTGGTGATCATCATCAGTGCCGTGCTGGCCCTCGGCCTGGCCTGCGCGGTGGTCTACGCGCTGGCCGAGCGTGACATCGTCCGGGTCGACGGCCAGGTCCAGGGCATCCTGTCGATCCTGGTCATCGGCGCCGCGACCGACTACGCCCTGCTGCTCGCCGCGCGCCACCGCGAGGAACTCGCCGCCCGCGACGACCTCGCGGCGGCGGCCATGGCGGCGGTGCGCCGCTCGGCGGGCGCGATCGTGGCCAGCGCCGCCACCGTGGCACTGGGCCTGATCGCCCTGCTCGCGAGCGATCTGACGAACAACCGGGCTCTCGGCCCCGTAGGCGCCATCGGCATCGTCTGCGCGGTGCTCAGCACGCTGACGTTCCTGCCCGCGGTGCTCGTCCTGCTCGGCCGCGCCGCCTTCTGGCCCGCCACCCCGAAGCCCTCGGACGCCACGGAGGAGGGCCACCGGATCTGGCGCCGCGCCGCGGCCCTCATCGACCGCGCGCCCCGCCGGGTGTGGGTGTCCACCGCGGCCGTCCTGCTCGGCCTGGCCGCGTTCTCGACGGGACTGTCCGCCAAGGGCGTGCCGCTCGACGAGATCTTCGTGAACGACGCCCCCTCCGTCGCCGCGCAGCAGACCCTCGCCCGGCACTTCCCGGGCGGATCGGGGAACCCCACGGTGATCATCGCCGACGCGGGCCACACGGAGGAGGTCACCCGAGCGGCGGCCGAGACCGACGGGGCCTCGTCCGCCGCGCCCGTCACCGCGACCGGTCGCCCGGGATCCGGCGCCCCGCTCGTCGTCGACGGCCGCGTCCGCGTCGACGCCACGCTGTCCGCGGCAGCCGACAGCGACGCCGCCAAGAAGACCGTCGAGCGCCTGCGCGACCGCCTCCACGCGCTCCCCGGCGCGGACGCGCTCGTCGGCGGCTACACGGCCCAGCAGTACGACACCCAGCGGACGGCCGAGCGGGACCGCGGCGTCATCGTCCCCGTCATCCTCGGCGTCATCCTCCTGATCCTGGTCCTGCTGCTCCGCTCCCTGCTGGTCCCGGTCCTCCTCGTGGCCACGGTCGCGCTCAACTTCTTCGCCACGCTGGGGGTGTCGGCCCTCGTCTTCGAGCACCTGCTCGGCTTCAGCGGCACCGACGCCTCCGTACCGCTCTACGGATTCGTGTTCCTCGTCGCGCTGGGGGTGGACTACAACATCTTCCTCATGACGCGGGTGCGCGAGGAGACCCTGACGCACGGGACGCGCCAGGGCGTGCTGCGCGGGCTGACCACGACCGGCGGAGTCATCACCTCGGCGGGCGTGGTCCTCGCGGCCACGTTCGCGGCCCTGATGGTGATCCCGCTGGCCTTCCTGGTGCAGATCGCCTTCATCGTCGCCTTCGGCGTCCTCCTGGACACCCTGGTCGTCCGGTCCCTCCTCGTCCCGGCCCTGGTGATCGACGTGGGCCCGCGCGCCTGGTGGCCCAGCGCGCTGGCCCGGGAAGGCGCGGCGTAGCGGAGGGGGAGAGGCGGAAGATCCGGCCCGCCGGGTCAGACGAGGGACGACGCGGAGCCCTCGACGGCACCGGCGGGCACCTTGACCTTGACGGGCTCGCCCAGTCCGGTGAGGGTCAGCTCGGTCGTGGACCGGACGGACCCCTGGAGGTCCATCTCCAGCCGGACCCGCACGAGCCGGCCCCGCTCGTCGATCCAGGCGTCGGCGGTGACGGGGATCGGAGCGCCCAGCATGTCGCGCATCTGGTCGACCTGCTTCCGCGCCGCATCGGCCATGTCCAGGGTCAGCGCCGCGTGGGGGAGCATCCCCCGGTAGAGCGCGGCGGACACCCCGTCCACGTCGTCGACCGCGACCCGCTGATACCCCTCGGCCATGACCACCTGCCGCAGCAGGAACTCGGGGTCGTTGCCCGGCGTCTTGAGCAGCCGCTGCCCCTTGACCCCGGCCCGGTCCACGAAGGTCCAGCCGACGGACTCCGCGCCCGCGCTGCCTCGTATGTAGAGCCGCTCCGGGGTGAAGACCTGCTCGAAACGGGCCACTTCCTCAAGGCTCACGACGAGCGCACCCTGCCGACGAGCGAAGTCGTGACTGCCCTTCCCCGTCACGGCGTACACCTTCCCACCCGCCTGTCCGACCTCCCAGCGGTACGCCGTACGGGCCGTGGTGACCCCCTCGACGGCCTTCCGCACCACGGCGGCGTGATCGGCCTCAGTGGTGGCGACAGCGGAGACCGAGGGAGCGGCAGCCGCGGGCCCGGCGTCCGACCCGCCCGCGCCCTTCGCCGCACATCCGGAGGTGAACAGGGCCAGACAGACGAGAGCGGCGGAGAGAGTGCGACGCATGAGGGTGGAGCTCCAAGCACGGTAGATCAGGGAACGGCCGCGCCCATCCATCACTCTGTGCACGCCGACCGTGTGATCACCCTACAGAGCAGACATTCCGCACTCGAACGGATTTCCGTGCGTGCCCGATGAACCGAGTCGGGCCGGCGCCTGTTTGACGGGCCGCCGCCCCAGCCGGGGCCTGGAACCGCTCGTGCGCGCCGTATCCCCCCGTCTGGACACGCCGTAGACTCCGACGCCGACGGCCGGCGAGACCGCACGCCGAGCCGGTTCTCGACGGCTCAGCGTCGCCACTCGTAGGCGCCGGGAGAGGTCTCCACCACCTCCTGCGGCCATGCGGCACGGACATGGCGCAGCCGTTCGTGGTGATCATCGGCCCATCCGGCGGCCAGGCGCACGGGGACACGGACAGATGTCCCCGATGCGGCCATGTCCTCCACCACGAAGACGGCGACCCCGTCCTGCCCGGAAGGCTCGAACCGGATCTCGGGGTTGCGTCCGTCATCCATCCAGACGGCATCCCGCCCGGCTGCGAGCTCTCCCAGGACCTGTGACCAGCTGTCCAGGTCGTCCGGAGCCAGACACGCATCGAGACGTCCTTGGGCGAAGCCGCTCGTGACGACGATCTCCGCATCGAGGTGATCGTGCAGGGTCAACACCCCAGGCATCGTCCGGCCCAGAACGCGAACCTCAAGACTGCTCTCCCTGTCGGCCAGACGGATCAGATCCACAGTGCTGCCCTCGGCCACGCCCGCTCCCCACTCTCGCAACGACTCTCGTCATCATGCACGTGCATGAGCGCCCGGCCGTACGGGGGCGTTGCGTGGGCAGTTCTCAGCCGGCGTCGCCCCCGGGCGAACCCGAGGCCCCCGGCCGCACGATGCCCATGGCGCTCTCGACGTCCTCGTCGCTCAGGCTCGGGGTCGTCAGCGGGAGGTTGTCGGGGCGTTCGCGGAGGCCGTTGAGGAGGACTTCCAGGTAGCGGCGCCAGATTTCGGGGCGGCTGCCTTCGGCGAATCGTGTGGCCGAGTGCAGCATGTGCTGGATGACGGGGAGGTCGGACGGGTTCACCTCGGGACGTAGGTCCCCGCTCGCCTGGGCCCGGCGGATCAGGGCGTCCAGGAAGGGGAGCATGCCGCCGCGTGCCGTCTCGATGGGCGCGGAGGTGTGGGCGCCGAGCATCAGCACCTCGTGCAGGCCCCGGTTCGCGGCCAGGTCGGTCGCCATCTCCGTGAGGAAGTCGACCAGGCCCTGCCAGGGGTCGGGATGGGCCAGGGCCCGCTCCGCCGAGTCCTGGCGGCGCTTCAGGTCCTCCTCGAACAGCGCTCGGATCAGGGCTTCCTTGGTGGGGAAGCGGCGGTAGAGGGTGCCGACACCCACCTTCGCGTGGTGGGCCACGGTGTCGAGCGTGACCCCGAGGCCATGTTCCGAGAAGACCTCGCGTGCCGCCTGCAGGATGCGTTCGCGGTTGAGGGCGGCATCCCGTCGCAGCGGCCTGCCGCCCTCGGCCGGGCCGCGCTCCCGGGAACTCTCCGTCATGCGGCATAAGGGTAGGCCGGTGATCCGGGCTGGTCCGCACCCCCGTCCCGGTGCCGGCGTCAAGAGTGGAGATGCATTCTCCACTTACTCGGGAGGTCTCATGTCCGCACGCGGCAGGTTAGGCAGGCTCGCGGGAGTCGTGGTTCTCGCCCTCGGGGCGACGGTGGGCTCGGGCACGGCATCCGCCGTCGCGCCGGACGCCTCGGCCCCGGCGTCGGCCGAGTGCCCGCGGAACCCCGTCGGCACACCCGGCGGCGGCGCCATCCCGGTCGCCAAGACGATCGCGCCGACCAGCACGAGGTCCAGCAAGGTCATCGTCCCGGACGGGCCGCAGATCCGGTGCGGCCGGACGCCGGTGACCCTGCATCAGGGCATCACCTACGCGACACCGACGGCGGCGGGCCGGCCCGTCGAGCTGAAGCTCGACCTTCAGGTGCCCCGGACAAAGGGACCCAAGTCCCTGGTCGTCTACATCACCGGCGGCGGCTTCGTGATGGCGGACCGGTCGAACAACCTCGACCAGCGCACCTACGTCGCCGAGCAGGGCTACGCCGTGGCGAGCATCGAGTACCGCACCATACTGAGCGGCTCCACCTACCGCGACGGCGTCGCCGACGTGAAGTCGGCCATCCGCTACCTGCGCGCCCACGCGCACAAATGGGGCATCGACGCGGAGCGGGTGGCCGTCTGGGGCCAGTCCGCCGGCGGCTACCTCGCCGCCATGACCGGTGCCACCAACGGCGACGAGCGCTTCGAGCAGGGCGAACACCTCGACCGGAGCAGCACGGTCCAGGCCGTCGTCGACGAGTTCGGCGCCCACGACCTGGCGAAGGTCGCCGACGACTTCGACGTGGAGACCAAGGCCGTCACCATGGCGCCCGGCAGCTTCGTCAACGCCTATGTCTTCGGCCCGAACTCACCCCTGACCGTGGCGACCGAACCCGCCGCTATCCAGGCCGCCAACCCCGCCACCTACCTCGGCCGCCGGTCGGCCCCCATGATCCTGCTCCACGGCGACAGCGACCGGATCATCTCGCCCAGCCAGTCGCTCATCATGCTGGACGCCCTCAGGGCCGCGAAGGTGGAGGGCACCCGCTACGTCGTCAAGGGGGCGGACCACGGGGACCTGGCCTTCCTCGGCGACACCGAGGCCGGCAAGAAGTGGACCACGCAGAAGGTCATGGGCACGATCACCCGGTTCCTGGACAGGAAACTCCGAGGCTGATCCGTACCCCTCACGGGCACGCCCACCCGGAGTGCGGAACCCCTCGCCCTTGGGAGCCCAAGGGCGAGGGGTCTCGGCCGTGTCGCCGCGTGCCGCCGCTCAGCAGTTCCGGATGGACCACACGGGCCCCCAGTCGTACGTGAAGGGCCTGGGGTCCGGCAGGACCACGTCCCGCACCTGGCCGTTCTGGCCGTAGAAGAACGCGGCGGCGCCGACCTGGTTGTTCACCACCTGGCCCACCCCGTTCCAGTAGGACAGGGAGTACTGGGCGCACCGGTAGAGGAAGAAGACCTTGTACTTGCCCACCACCGGGTCCCAGACCCCGGTGCAGAGGTTCCCCGACGCGCACGTGACCGGGCTGCCCGACGACGTGTGCACGTAGTCCGCCCAGGGCGAGACCGTCGGCGACACGGCCGCCACGGTACGCGAGGAGGGCCCCTCGCCCCGGGGCGCCGGCGGCATGACCATGGTGTGGCCGCCGCCGGCGCGGGGCCCGTCCGAGGCTGCCGCCTGGGCCGGGCCCGCCGCGAGGACGGACACCAGCACCCACAGCAGCGCACCGCCCGCACCGAGGTTCGAACGCCTGCTACGCGACATCGTCACACTCCACTCCTTCTCCGGGCATTCCCGGGGTCACTTCGGATTCGTGCACAGCGGTACGTCCGGCAGCCGGTCGGCCGGATGGCTGATGTAGATGTTGGTGATGTAGCCCCCGTACTGCGGGAGATACGCCCACCAGTCGTTGGTGTACGGCGGGACGGAGACGGACTGCCCCTTCTTCTGGCAGCCCACCAGCACCTCCACGCCGGCCGGGAGCCGGGTCAGCGGGTCGCCCCCGACGACCGGTTCCGGCCGCACGGCGACGTCCTGACCCCAGGTCCCGTACCACTTCCCCTTCGCCGCCGTGCCGCCGGGCACGTTCAGGGAGCGGGTCAGCCGGCCGAGGTCGGTGTACGCCTTCCCGTACGACGTGCCGTCCGGGTGCAGGGTCAGGACGGCCACGATCGAACGGTCACCGGCCCCGACGGTGCCGGTCGTGTGCAGCGCCGGCCGGCTCAGGTCGACGCTCGCGTCACCGTCACCGTCACGGTCCCCCTCGCCGACGGACGCGGCGCTCACCGAGCCGCAGTTCCCCTTCGCGTACTGCCCCGACCAGCCCTGCTTCACGGCCCACGGGCGGTCGAACGCGCCGGCGATGCCGAAGTGCTGGTCGAAGGAGTCCGACGCGCACCGCGTCGACTGGCGCAGGCGCTCCATCACGAAGTCGCGCACCGGCGCCGGAGCGGACTCCAGGATGTGCCGGTAGGTCGTCACGACGTCGCGGGCCGACATGGCGGTGTAGCCCCAGTACCCCTCGTAGCCCGCCGGTGGGGGAGCGGTGTCGGCGAGCCCGAGCCGCGTGACCATCCGCTCGACGATCGCCGGCCCGCCGTAGGTCGACCAGTAGTGGTTGGCGGCGGCGTCCTGACTGCTGCGGAGCATGGCGTCCAGGCGCGTGCGGTCGGCTGCCGGAAGGCTGCCGGGGCTGCGGTTCCACAGGAAGTCGAGCGCGATCAGGAGCTTGACGACCGACGCGGACCGGAACGCGGCGGCCGGGGCGAGTTGTTCGGTGAACGTCCCGGTCTGCCGGTCGAACACGGCCACGCCCGCCGTGACCCCCACGGGCACCTGGGGGCTCGCGGGCGTGACCGACACGGAGTCACCCGTGAGTCCCGTCCGTACCGTCGAGCCCGTCGAGCCCGTCGAGCCCGTCGAGCCCGTCGCGGCCGCATCCGCGGCCGTGGCCGAGTGCGGGAGCGCCGCGCCGGTGAAGGAGAGGGAGAGGAAGGCCGCCGTCGCGGCGAGCAGACGCCGGGGCGTACGGCGATCGGTGGTGCGGGAGCACATGGAGATGCGGAGCATGGTGTGGGGGTCCTCGCTGCATGGGGGAGCGGGCTGCCCGGGTCCCGGGCAGCGGGGCTCCCGGCGGCTCTACGGGATGTTGCACTCCGTCATACCGGGCCAGGGATCGGTCGACGTCCACACGTCGACGGCGGGGATGAAGCCCCACCCGTGCTGGCGCTCGCGACCGGGAGCGATACGGTCACCCATCGTGTAGTACCAGATGCTGTTGCCGCCGCCGTGCGCGGCGCCCCTGCCCCAGCACACGAACCAGCTCGGCGACGTGTCGATCCAGCCGATCGCCGAACAGGCGGCGATGAAGCTGGCACAGCCGTACAGCGGGGCGCCGGTACGGTTCCCGCACACCCAGTCACGCGTCCAGGTGCGCCCCGTGTACGCGTCGTAATGGCTGACGTTGCGCGCGGTGCACCCGGCCTGGGCCGCGAAGGGCGCGGCCTCGGCCGTGGTCGGCGGCGCGTTCTCCGCCGCCGCCCGGACACTCGTACCGGCCTGGGGCGACGACGCCTGAACGGCGCCGGCGCCGAACAGCACGGCCAGCAGGGCGGCGAGCACCGCCACCGCTCGTCTCACAGACATGTTTCGGCCCCCGTTGTCGAGAAAGCAATGGTCGGATGGCCCGGTGGAACCGAGGAGGTTTCACGGGGCGTCGCTTGAGAACCGAGCCTTCCACTCGCTCTCTGTCCATGTCATCGCTTGTGGCCATGCGACATGAAAGACGATCGATAAGGGATTCATCATGGTTGCTGGCGAAACGGCCGCAGGAGGCGCCGGGCCGACGGGCCCCGACCCGCGGACGCCGAGCGCCCATCAGCTCCGGCTGTTCGTCGCCCTCGCGGAGGAACTCCACTTCTCACGCGCCGCCGCCCGGCTGTTCATCACCCAGTCGGCCCTGAGCCAGCAGATCAGGGACCTGGAAAGACGCCTCGGGGTCAAGCTGTTCGACCGTTCGAGCCGGGCCGTGACGCTCACCCCGCAGGGCCGCGTGCTGCTGGCGGACGCGCGCGGCGTGGTGGCGGCCATGGACCGCCTGAGCCGCAGCGCTTCGACGCAGGCGCGCCGACTCTCCGGACGGCTCGTCGTCGGCACCATCGGCGCGGAGGCGGCGATGCCCTACACGCGCGCCGTGCTGCGCCTGCTCCAGGAACGCCACCCGCTGGTCGAGGTCGACGTGCGCAGCCTCCACTTCGCCGACCACTTCGACGCCCTGTTCCGCCACGACGTCGATGTGGCCTTCCTCCGGCCACCCGTCCCGCCCGGCGTCGAGGTGCGGCAGCTCGCCACGGAACCCCGGCTGGCCTGCCTCGCCGCGAGCGATCCGCTCGCGGACCGGGAGCGGATCGCCCTCGCCGACCTGGCCCGCCACCCGGTGGTCGACGTCCCGCCGCAGGTGCCGCGACTCTGGTGGGACTTCTGGGCGGCCGACCCCCGCCCCGACGGCACCCCGGTGCGCTATGGACCCGTCGCCTCGGACCTGGAGGGCCTGCTGCACCTCGTGGCCCAGGGCCAGGGCATGTGCTTCCTGCCGGCCGCGGCGCGCGACCTCTTCCCGCGCCCCGGCATCCGCTACGTGGAGGTCACGGACCTGCCCCCGTCGACGGCGGCCCTCGCCTGGCTGAGGGAGAACCGCACGGAACCGCTCGTCGAGGCCGTGGCGGCAGCCGCCGCACACGTGGCCTCGGCGCGGGACCGGGGGGCCGTCCCGGGCGGGGGCCAGGCGGCGGACTGACTGCACGTCAGAGCGCGCGGCGACACCGGGCGCGTACAGCTGACGCGCCCCGCGCGGTGCGTTTCCCCGCCGGGCAGCCGTCGTTCGGCACCCGCCCCCCCGGCGGGAGGATCACGGACTCCGCTGCCCGCCCGGTGGAGCCGCCCGGCTCTCGGCGGTGCCGGGCGGGTCAGGTGAGGGCTCGCCCGCCGCGAGGTGCTCCAGGACCTCCGCCAGTTCCTGGCAGGCGCGGCGCACGGACCGGCGGGTCGCCCGCTGCTCGGTGATGACGGAGGCGAGAAGCAGGGCCGTCAGGGCGGCGGAACCGTTGAACGCCTGGAGTTTGGCCATGATCTCGACTTCCGTGAGGTGGAGGAACGCGCCCCGCGCGGAGGTCGCCGCGGAGGTGGCGAGCACGGAGGCGTAGAGCGCGCACAGCATGCTCCCGGCGAGCTGGAAGCGGAGCGCCGCCCAGATCAGCAGGGGGAAGACGAGGAAGAGCATGCTCATCGGGCTGAGGACGACCACGGGCATGACGATCAGGGTCGCCAGCCCCAGAAAGGCCGCCTCCTTCCAGCGCCGTAACCGGAGCCGTCCGGCCGGTCCCGCGAGGACGAGCACGAGCGGGGCGACGAGCAGCACCCCCATCGTGTCGCCCACCCACCAGGCCAGCCAGACGGGCCAGAACTCGCTCGCGTCCAGGGAACTCCTCGCCACCTGGAGCCCGACCCCCGCGGTCGCGCTGATCGTCATGGCGCCGAACCCGCCGAGGAAGACCAGGGCGAGCCCGTCCCGCAGCCGCGCCATGTCGCGCCGGAAGCCGGCCCGCTTCAGGAGCACGAAGGCGCAGAGCGGCGCGACGGTGTTGCTGACCACGGTGACCACCGTGGCGGGCCCCGGGGTGGTGAGGGAGGCGATGACGAGGAAGGAGCCGAGGGCGATCCCGGGCCAGACCCGCGCGCCGAGCAGCAGCAGGGCGGCGACGGCGACGCCGGTGGGAGGCCAGATGGGGGTGACCACCACGCCCTCGACGACGAGACGTCCCATCAGGCCGAGTCGTCCGGCCGCGAAGTAGCACGCCGCGACGGCCAGCGACATCAGAGCCGTCTCCGTAACGGACCGGTACTGCCGAGTTTCCCACACGTCAGCCATGAGACACCGGCCGGACCGCCGACGCCGGGCAAGGCCCCTGCGTGTCGGGTCCCGAGGCGAGCCCCTCCCTCCCCTTACGCCTCCCCCTCACTCCTCGGCCGCGGGCGGGGCCGGTACGCCGTCGTGGCCGACGACCAGGACGGCCGCGTCGTCCTCGTGCCCCACCGTGGCCGCCAGCCTCATGACGGCGGTGGCGAGCGCGTCGACGTCCAGTCCGGCGACGGCGGTGATCCCGGCGAGCCGGGTCACCCGGTCCAGCCCCTCGTCGATGTGGAGCGAGGGCCCCTCCACCACGCCGTCGGTCAGGAGGACGAAGACGCCGTCGGTGGTGAGCCGGTGGCGCGTGGTCGGGTAGTCGACGGCGCGCAGTACGCCGAGCGGAGGCCCGCCCTCGCTGTCGTCGATGCCGGAGCGGCCGTCGGTGGTGGCCCAGATGTGGGGGATGTGACCGGCCCGGGCGCACTCCAGGGTGCCGGCGGCGGGGTCCAGCCGAAGAAAGGTGCAGGTGGCGAAGAGGTCGGCGCCGAGGGAGACGAGCAGGTCGTTGGTGCGCCCGAGCAGCTCTCCCGGGTCTCCGGTGACGGACGCCAGCGCGCGCAGTGCCACGCGGACCTGACCCATGAAGGCGGCGGCCTCGATGTTGTGTCCCTGCACGTCGCCGATGGACATGCCGATCCGCCCGCCGGGCAGGGAGAACGCGTCGTACCAGTCACCGCCGACGTTGAGTCCGTGGTTGGCGGGCTCGTAGCGGACGGCCAGCCGCGCGCCCGGAAAACTGGGCAGGTCGGAGGGGAGCATCCCGCGCTGCAGGGCCACGGCGAGCTCGACGCGGGAACGCTGGGTCTCGGCCAGCTCCCGCGCCCTGGCGGTCAGCGACCCGAGCCGGACCAGAAGGTCCTCGCTGTTGTCGGCCGGCCGTCTGTGGAACATCGATCACTCCGACGTCACGACGATCCTCGCGTCGCTTCGCATCGCATTGCCTCGTCCCGGTCCCCGGTCCCCGGCACGCGGAACCACACGGGACCACACGGGACCGCCTCGGTACGAACAGGTCCCTCCTACTGTGCCCGGAGAGGACGGCGTCCGCATCTCATCGGCAGCGGGGCCACGTGTCGGGTGACCGCACGGGTCTGGCGGCTAGGCCGTCGGCGTCAGGCGGGTCTCGAATCCGTCGAGGATCGCGGCGAGGCCGAAGGCGAAGGTGTGGTCGGGGGCCGCGCTGTACTCCGCCGCCGCGCTGCCGCCCAGACGCTCGCGGAGGCGGGGGAAGCCCATGGCCACCTCGGTGGCCGCCGCCATGGTGTCCGCGAGCTGCTGCTCCGGGGCGCCGCTCCTGCTCAGGCGCCGGGTCAGCGAGACCTTGGCGGCGGCGCCGAGGGCGGTGCCGAGTACGTAGACGAAGACGGTGGCGGCGGCCCGGTCGGCGTCCGCCGGGGAGAAGCCGGCCTTCTCGTACAGGGCGAGGCTGTGGTCGTCGTGGCGGGACTTGCCGGGGCCGTAGAGCAGGTGGCTGCCGAATGCCTGCCCGAGCCACGGATGCCGGGTCAGCATGGCGTGCGTGCTGCCGGCCATCGCCGTGGCGGCCGGGCGCCACGCCATCGCGTCGAGGTCGGGCAGCTCCACCTCGTTCCAGACCGCGTCCCCGGCCAGCCGGACCAGCTCGTCCTTGGTCTTGATGTGCCAGTAGACGGCTGTCGCCGCGGTGCCCAGGCGGGCGCCGAGGCTGCGCATGTTGAGGCCGTCGAGCCCTTCGTCGTCGAGGAGTTCGATCGCGGCGCGGACGATCTGGTCGGGGGTGAGCGTGTTCCTGGCCATGCCGGGATCCTACTTGAACTTAGTTCTTGAGTGTGGAGAGGCTGGGGGCCTGGTCCGTTCCGGGGTGCGGCGCAAAAGGGCGACGCGTACGCAACGAAACGGGAGCTTGATAATAATGCAACGCCGGTGCGATAAACTGCCCTCGTGAGTACCCCACAGTTCGGCCGGGCCCGCTCCGCCGAAGCCAAGCGCGCCCGCGAGGACGCGATCCTCGCCGCGGCCTCGCGCCTCGCCCTGGAGCACGGCGTGCGCGAGGTGACGGTGACCGCCATCGCCGACGAGGTCGGCATGCACAAGTCCGCGATGCTGCGCTACTTCGAGACCAGGGAGGAGATCTTCCTGCGGCTGGCCGCGGGCGGCTGGCGGGACTGGGCGGCCGAGGTGCGCGACCGGCTCGGCGCGCTCCCCGCCTGCGCGGACGCCGCGGCGCCGCAGTGGCCGCACGCCGCCCGGTCGATCGCCGGGGTGCTCGCGCAGTCGCTGACGGCCCGCCCGCTCTTCTGTGACCTGCTCGCGCACACGCCGCTGAACCTGGAGCGCAACGTCTCCCACGACGCCGTCCGGACCTTCAAGCTCCGCGCGATCGCCGAGGTCGCCGAGACCGGCGCCGCCATCGCGGCCGTCACCCCGCTCGCCGCCGGCCAGGCGCGGTCCGTGGTGACGACGGCCACCGCGATGGCCGGGGCGCTGTGGCAGATGGCCGCCCCGGGCACCGGGCTGCGGGCCTTCTACGAGACCGACCCCGAGCTGGCGCACTCCGTCGTCGAGGTCGAGCCCCGCCTGACCGACATCCTCACCGCCCTGCTCACGGGCTACGCCGCCCAACCGCACTCAGGAGGAGACGCGTGAACGTCGTCATCTTCGGCGCCTCAGGGATGGTCGGGCAGGGCGTGCTCCGCGCCTGCCTCCTCGACCCCGAGGTCGACCAGGTGCTGGTCGTCGTCCGCCGCCCCGTCGGCATCACCCACCTCAAGCTTCGCGAAGTGCTCCACGAGGACTTCGCCGACCTGTCGGCGCTCGCCGGGCGGTTCGCGGACCTCGACGCCTGCTTCTACTGCCTGGGCGTGTCCGCGGCCGGCCACGACGAGGCGGAGTACACGCGCCTCACCTACGACTTCACGCTCGCGGCGGCCGGGGCGGTGAGCGCGGACAACCCGGCGATCGTCTTCACGTACGTCTCCGGCGAGGGCACGGACAGCACCGAGCGCGGCCGTGTGATGTGGGCGCGCGTCAAGGGCCGTACCGAGAACGCCCTGCTCGCCACGGGGATGGACACCTACCTCTTCCGCCCCGGCTACATCCGGCCCCGGCACGGCGCGGTCTCCCGCACCCGCGCCTACCGCCTGACCTACGCGCTCACCTCCTGGCTCTACCCCGTCCTGCACCGCCTGGCCCCCGCGCACACCACCACCACCGACCACCTCGGCCGCGCCATGCTCGCCGTCGCCCGCACCCGGCCGCCCGGCGACCGGGTGCTGTACAGCAGGGACATCAACCGGCTCGGCGCGTAGCGCGCCGCCGCCCGCCCGGTACGAGGCCCGGCGCGGGCGGCCGTGCGTGCCGAAGCCTTCCGGGGGTTCAGGCGAGGAATCCGCCGTCCACGGCGAGGTGGCAGCCGTTGACGTACGCGGCGTCGTCGGAGAGCAGGAACGCGACGGCGGTGGCGATCTCCCGCCCGGTGCCGACCCGGCCCATCGGGATGCCGGTCTCCGCGACGGGCCTGGTGTCCTCGGCGTTGGCCCGGGTCATCTCGGTGTCGATGACGCCGGGCTGGAGCTCGTTGACGCGCACAATCAGGCCGCCGAACTGGATCGCGGTGGCGCGGCCCATGCCCGAGCCCGCGCCGGTGACCAGAGCGGTCTTCGCGTGGAACGGTCGCATCCCGGATTCTCCGATCGGGTGTCTCAGACGGCGGACGGCAGGGTTACGGGGTAGGGGGCGCCGGTGTCGGCGGAGGCGGAGACGGCCTGCCAGGCGGTGGCCTCGGCCAGTTGGCCGCGCGAGTAGGCCAGCGCCATGTCGACGGCGCCCGCGCCCAGCAGCAGGTGGCCGGGGATCTCGTCGGCGTGGGCGAGGCGGACCAGGATCCCGGCGGCACGGTCGGGGTCGCCGAGCGCGGCCCCGCCGCCGCGCAGCAGGTCGGCCAGCGAGCCGACGGTGGCCGCGTACTCGGCGGGCACGCCGTCGATCCGCATCGAGGCCCCGGCCCAGTCGGTGGCGAACCCGCCCGGCTCGACCACCAGGTAGCGGATGCCCAGCGGGGCGGTCTCGGCGGCGAGGACGCGGGTGAACCCGTCGACGGCGAACTTCGCGGCCTGGTACGACCCGAGCCCCGGGGTCGCGCCGACCCGCCCGCCGACGGAGGAGAACTGGATCACCAGCCCGCCGCCCTGTGCCTTCAGCAACGGGATCGCGGCCTTGGAGACGTGGTAGACGCCCCAGAAGTTGGTGTCGAACTGGCGGCGGAAGTCCTCCTCGTCGGCCGTCTCGACCGGGGCGAGGTTGGCGTAGCCCGCGTTGTTGACCACCACGTCGACGCGGCCGAACGCCGCGCGGGCCGCGTCGAACGCGTCCTGGACGGCGGCCGGGTCGGTGACGTCCAGGGCGACGGGAAGGACGCGGTCGCCGTGCCGGGCGACCAGTCCGTCGAGCTGCTCCGGCCTGCGGGCGGTGGCCACGACCCGGTCGCCGGCCGCGAGGGCGGCCTCGGCCAGGGAGCGGCCGAAGCCGCGGGAGGAACCGGTGATGAACCAGGTGCGCGTGTCAGTGTCCATGGATTTAGTGAAACATCGTTGCGGTAATAACGCAACAGAGGCTCGTTAGTGGATTCTGTCGTCTGCCGTCTGGGGTGCCTCCTTCGCCGTGGAGTCCGGGTGCGGCACACTGGCGGCGTGCGCATCGTGATGATGACGGCGGGATCGCGGGGTGACGTCGCGCCCTACACGGGTCTGGGCGCCGGGCTGGTACGGGCGGGGCACGAGGTGACGTTGGCCGCGCACAAACTGTTCGAGCCGCTGGTGGCGGGGTCGGGGGTGCGGTTCCGGCCGCTGCCGGTGGACCCCCGGGCCGAACTCCACTCGGTGCGCGGCCGACGGCTGCACGACGCGCGGACCGGTGCGGGGAAACTCGTACGGTTGGCGTCCATGGCCAGGGGAGCCGTCGACGAGATGACGGGGGCCCTGGTGGAGGCGGCGCGGGAGGGCGACGTCCTGCTGGTCGGCGGGTCGCTGGGGCCGCTCGGGTACGCCATCGCCGACGCCCTGACGATGCCCGCTCTGGGACTGCACCTCCAGCCCTTGCATCCGACGGGCGAGTTCCCCGCCCCGGTCCTCGGGGTGCGGCCCCTCGGAGCGGTGGGGAACCGGCTGAGCGGACGGGTCGTCATGACCTCGGTGGACCTGCTCTTCTCCGACGCCGTGCGGTCGCTGCGGCGGCACGGGCTCGTGACGAAGGGCCGCCGCTCCCGAGGGCCCCGGTCGCGGCCGGTGCTCCACGGCTACAGCGAACTCGTCGTCCCCCGGCCCCGGGACTGGCCCGACGCGCTGAAGGTGTGCGGATACTGGTGGCCGCACGAGACCGGCCGGTTGTCCCAAGAGGTGGAGGACTTCCTCGCGGCCGGGCCCCGGCCGGTCTTCGTCGGCCTGGGCAGCGCCACCGTGCCCGATCCCGAGCGGGTGAGCCGCGAGATCGTCACCGCGCTGCGCGCGGCCGGCGTCCGAGGGATCGTCCAGCGCGGCTGGGCGGGACTGGGTGCCAGCGGCGACGACATCCTGACCGTCGACGAGGTGCCGCACGCCTCGCTGTTCCCCCGTACGGCCGCCGTCGTCCATCACGCGGGAGCGGGCACGACCGGCGCCGTCCTGCGGGCCGGGGTGCCCTCCGTTCCGGTGCCGGTCCAGTTCGACGCGGCGTTCTGGTCGTCCCGGCTGACCGCGCTGGGCACCGCCCCCGGAGTGGTACCGCTGCGCCGCCTGACCTCCGGGGCCTTGGCCACGGCCCTGCGCCGGGCCACCGAGGACGGCTCCTGTCGCGCTCGTGCCCGTACCCTGGCGGACCGCCTGGCCACGGAGGACGGCGTCGCACCGGTGCTCGCGGCGCTCGACCGCCTGCCGTCCTGACCCTCCCGCCGGACGGGTGCGGCGAAGCGCTAGCAGAGTCCAGGGCCGGCTGCCAGGGCGCACTGCGGTGCATCCGGTGGTACGCGCCGATGTCCCCTGTGCCCCCGAAGACGGGTCCACGAAGAGTTCCCGAACCGCCCTCCGTCATCGACAGTGGGTGCCCGGCGCATACGAGAACGGCACCGAAGGAGTGGCCCATGCCTGCCCTTCCCCGCTCCGCCTGGTACGACCTCACCCGAGACATGAACTGGACGCTGTCGTACGTGGACGAGGACCTGGCGTTCCCCCAGGAAGTCTGCGACACGCGCGGTGTGCCCGCCGAGGCGTGGTGGGAATGGGACGAACCGTACAAGATCACGTACCCCGAGTACGTGCACAACCAGGCGGGCAAGGACGCTGCGGTCTACGCGGTGAACCAGGTGGCCGCGCGCTCGCACGTCTACGAACGCCTCGATCCGGGTTGGCGGGCGGCGGTACTGGCGCACTACGGGGTGACGCCGCTGGCGGAGTACCTGGGGGCGATCGCCGAAGGCCGGATGGCACGGTTCGGGAGATCGGCGGCGTGGCGGAACATGGCCGTCTTCGGCACGCTCGACGAGATCCGGCACGCACAGATCCAGGCGTACTTCGCCTACAGCCTGCTGGGCAGGGAACCGCGCGCCGACTGGGCGCACCGGACCTTCCACACCCAGCACTGGGGGGCGATCGCCGCCCGGTCGGCGTTCGACGACACCTTCGGGGGGAACGACGCGGTCTCCACGGCGATCCAGCTCACCTTCGCTCTGGAGACGGGATTCTCCAACCTCCAGTTCCTGGGGATGGCTGCGGAGGCCCTGGAGGTCGGGCATCTGGAGTTCGCCGCGCTGATCTCGTCGATCCAGACTGACGAGGCACGCCATGCCCAGCAGGGCGAACCGACGATCAAGGTGCTGCTCAAAGCGGGCCGCAAGGACGTCGTCCAGGAACTGGTCGACGTGGCGTTCTGGCGGGTGTGGCGGATCTTCGCGCTGCTCACGGGCATGTCGATGGACTACTACACACCGCTGGAACACCGGAGCCAGTCGTTCAAGGAATTCATGAACGAGTGGATCGTCAAGCAGTTCCGCGAGCAGTTCCACGATCTGGGGCTGGAGCTGCCCTGGTACTGGAACGACCACTTCCTGCCCGAACTGGACTGGTTCCACCACACCGTGCAGATCGGCGTGTGGTACCTGCGGTCCACCATGTGGTGGAACCCGCACGCGGGCGTGTCCGCGCCGGAGCGTGCCTGGCTGGAGGAGAAGTACCCCGGGTGGGGCGAGAACTACGGCCCCCTGTGGGACCAGTTGGCCGACTGCCTGCGGGAAGGGCGGGAGATCCCTACGGCCCTGCCCACCCTGTGCCACCTGTGCAACCTCCCGCTGACCAATCCGTCGGGCCACCGCGCGGGCACACTGGATTCCCCCGAGCCCCTCACCCAGGAGCACGCGGGGCGGCGCTACTTCTTCTGCTCCGCGCCGTGCCGGTGGATCTTCTCGCTGCGGCCCGAACGGTATGCGGGACACGTCAACTTCACGGAACGGTTCGTGGCCGGCGACATCCAGCCCGCCACCCTGGACGGGGCTCTGGCCTACATGGGGCTGGCTCCCGAGGAGTACGGCGACGACTCCGTCGGCTACGCGTGGATCCTCGACCGGAAGGAACCGTGACATGGCCGTCCTCCCCGTGCAGGTGGCCGTCGACCGCGAACTCTTCCTCCGGCTCGTCCTGCTCGACGACACCGACTCGGTCGAAGAAGCCGCACGGAAGATCACCGACCGGATCCTGGGCGCCTTCGTCCCCGTACGGGAGCAGCCGCTGACCGTCTCCCACCAGGGGCGCGTGCTCGATCCGGGCCTCTCCCTCGGCGCCTGTCAGGTCGGGCCGATGGACGTGCTCCGGGTGGCGTACGCATGAGCGCGGACGTCCGCTGGACGCGGGCCGCCGCCGACGAGGACCTGTGGGAGGGCGACCTCCTGGGTGTCGAGGTGGCGGGCCGCCCGGTCCTGCTGGTGCGCCTCGCGGGCGGGGCGGTCAGGGCGTACCAGGGCCAGTGCCCGCACCAGGGCCTCCCGCTGGCCGAAGGGGACTTCGACGTGGACACGGGTGTCCTGACCTGCTCGGGACACCTGTGGGAGTTCGACGCGGCCACCGGCGGCGGCATCAACCCGAGCACCTGCCTGCTGACCGCCTACACGGTCCGGGTACGGGAGGGATCGGTGGACATCGCCGTTCCCACGCAGAGCGACGGCCAGAAGGGAACCGGCTGATGCACGCGGACCGGACAGACCCCCAGGCGGCGCGGACCGGAGACGAAGCGGCCGCGGACGACCCGCCGCCGAGGCTCGTCGGCCCGGTCCTCCGAGGCATGGACGCCGACCTGGCCCAGGCCGTCATCGCCGCCGTGGAGACGGACAACCCCGGGCAGGAGGTCCACGTGGTCGACCGCGGCGGGTACATCCGGGTCCACACCGTCGGGCGGTGCCGGCTCACCCGGGCCGGCCTGGAGTCGGAGCTGGGACACGACTTCCCCCTGTCCAGGCTGGAACCCGCACTGGGAGCCTTCGCCGGGCGGATGCGCATCACCGATGACGAGATCGTCTGGTATCTGGCGAGGCAGGAGGACTGACGTGACGCACGCACCGCGCCCCAAGGCACGCACCTGGAGCCTTCTCGGCGACGTCCGGCGCAAGCCCAGCCCGTACGAGGCGGTCACCGCCCGCTTCCAGTACACCTTCCGGCGCGAACCCGCCCCCTTCGAACTCGACCGGGGCGCGCCCCTCAACCAGTGGTACCTGGCCCACCGGGAGGGCTCCGCCTTCCAGGTGCCCGACTGGGAGGGCTTCCGTGACCCGCACCGGCTGACCTACAAGGACTACGTGACGCTGCAGCACGAGCGGGAGGTCCACACCGACCTTCTGATCGACGAGCACGAGGCGGCCCGCACCCTGCACACGCTGGACCCCGCGTGGGTGACGCTGCTGCGCCGGCTCGTCGTCCCGCTGCGCTTCCCCCTGCACGTGCTGCAGATGACCGCCTCGTACACGGCCCACATGGCACCGTCCGCGTTCATCACCAACTGCGCCGCCTTCCAGGCCGCCGACGAGGCCCGCCGGATCCAACGCCTGGCCTACTGGACCAGAGCCCTGGCGAACGCGCACGACGACGACCTCGCCGCGACCGCCACGGCCCGCTCGGCGTGGGAGGAGGATCCCGCCTGGCAGCCGCTGCGCCGCGTCCTGGAGGAACTCCTGACCGTACCGGACTGGGGCGAGGCGTTCACCGCGCTCAACCTCGTCGTCAAACCGGCGCTCGACATCCTCGTCGACGAGTCGCTCGCCGGTCTGGCCCAGGACAACGGCGACGCCTTTCTCGCCGACCTGTGCACCGAGTTCTCCCACGACGCCCGACGCAGTCGCGACTGGACCCGTGCCCTCGTCCGCTACGCCCTGGACCAACGCCCCGACCACGCGGAGCTGCTGCGGGACTGGGCGGACGCCCGACGGCCGGACACGGAACAGGCCACAGCGGCCCTGGCCGCCCTCTTCGCCCAGGCACCCGTCCCCGCCCCTCCCGAGGAGGTCCGCACCGCGATCGCCGTCGGACTGACCGCACTGCACACGGACGGCGGCCTACGGACACCGTCCTGACCCGTGCCCACCACGACCGGCCGACGCGCGCTTCATCGCCATCGCCATCGCCATCGTCACCGACCTCGCCGGGACCCCTGCCGAACTCGTCTCCGTCACCGGCGAGACGGCCTGGCGCAGCCGCTCGACCGCCTGGGGACCACCGGGTGGAACCGCGACGCCACCGCCTACACCCCACTGCGCTTCCCCGGCCAGTACGCCGACCGGGAAACCGGCCCGCACTACAACTTCTTCCGCCACTACGCCCCCGACACCGCCCGCTACACCAGCCTCGCCCCCCCTCGGCCTCTCACCCGCCCCCCCCAACCCGGCCACCTACGTCGCCAATCCCTGGGCGTCAGCCGACCCCCTGGGACTCGCCCCCAAGCGCTGCAGCTTCGACGCCTACGACTGGGGCGATGCGACAAGCGGCTTCGGAGGCAGCGTGCGCTACGGGCGCCTGGACCACCTGGGACGCCCCACCGAGCAACGCGTCCAGGTGGAGGCGGTGATCTACGACCAGGTGGAGGACAACGACGAGATCGTCCAGTACAACGTCGTCCCCAAGTACGCGGGCACCAACCCGATACCCCACGAGATCCACTTCACGGCGTACGGAAACAAGGGGTTCACCTTCACCTACATTCTGGAGAACCCCGCCGCCTACGTCCGAACCGGCGTCTAGCGCCCCCGACGACTCGTTCCGGAGAACCGCATGACCCGCACCACACCCCCCCGTCCCTACGACGTCGAAGCGCTGTTTCCCGCCCTCGCCGACTACCGGCGCACGGCCACGCGACTGCACCCCCGCCCCGGCGACCCGACGGCGCACGACAGCTCCGTGGCCGGCCCCATGCTCTGGCCTGCCGACGAACCCTGGCCGGTGTGCACCGCCGTCCATCCCAAAGCAACCGGCCACCTGCTGGCCGATGTCCGTCACGCGCGCCGCATCCACGCGGCCTCGGAGGGACGGCAGAAGACCGACGAGGAGATCGCACTCCTCGCCGGCTTCCAGACCGGTCCGCACCACCTCCCGATCGGCGACGCGGACCCCATCCCCATGCTGGCCGTCGCCCAGCTGTGGGCACGCGACATCCCCGACCTCACCGGACCCGAGGGACACGACCTCCTTCAGGTCTTCTGGTGCCCCTTCGAAGCACACGGCCCCGACCAGAGCGTCGACGTCGTCCTGAACTGGCGCCGCAGCGAAGACATCGGAACCGTCCTCGGCGACCAGCCCGAACCGCTCGTCGTCGGCTCACCCGAGTGCGTGCCCCAGCCCTGCGAACTCCACCCCGAGCAGATCACCGAGCACGAATACCTCGGCCTGCTCCCCGAGGACCTCCAAGAGTCCATCGCGGAGTGGGAGGAAGGGCTCCTCGACGAGGACGAGGAAGAAGCGGAGGCGGACTTCCCCACCGAGTACTCCAGCGATCTGTCCCTCGCACCCGGCTGGAAGGTCGGCGGCTTCGCCACCTGGCACCTCACCGACCCCCGCCCGATCGACTGCACCGTCTGCGGCACCCCCATGCCGCCGCTCCTGACCGCGCACTACGTCGAATGGGACCCCGCATCGGAGAGCTGGGCCCCACGCGAGGACCTCCGCCCCGACCTGTTCCGGCATGTCATCACCCCCACCGGCGTGCATCCGGGGCGCGGCTACCTGCGGATCCACACCTGCCCCGCGGATCCGTTCCACCCCCACCGCCTCAGCTTCCAGTGACGGGGGCCTGGAGGCAGCGGGGGCGCCCGATCGGCCCGCGGCGGTGAACGCGTCCTCCCCGGCTTGGCGGCGGCTGGACACGCTCATCCGGAGCGGGCTCGGCGGCTGAGACGGGGACGGACGGGGGCACCGGTGGGCGGTTCCGGTCTGCCCCTCGCCGTCAGGAGTGCGCGAACGCAGCCTGGTATGGAGACTGCCTGCAGTCCCGGGACCACGCACCCGATGGCGAACTGTTCGACGGGCGGACCCTGACCGTGGCCGGAACCACCCTCACCGTGCTCCACACACCCGGACACACCCCGGGGGCGGTCTGTATCCACGCACCGGATCTGGTCACCGAAACGGAGTGTGGTTCCACATGCGGTCGTAGTCCGCCCACGTGGGTGCCGGGCCGGGCAGGCCGCTGTGGGAGCCGCGCAGGCCGTCGAGCGCCAGAGCCAGCATCCTGTGGCGGGCGTGCTCGTCCAGCTCCGTGCGCCGGGGGTAGCGGCTGAACATCTCGATGACGTGGGTGATGTCGAGGGTGGTCACGTCGGTGCGCACCGTCCCGTCGTCGTGACCGCCGCGGAGGAGCCGTTCCGCCAGCTCCTTCGCCCGTTCGTTGGCGGCGATGACCTCGGGGGGAAGGGTGAACGACCCGGCCAGGGTGGCGAACGCGCCGGTCCGGGCCTGGACCGCGGCCGCCATGTAGCGGGCCAGGATCTCCCAGCCGGTCCCGCCCGGCTCCGCGGCGGCTTCGAGTTCGGCGATCGTGGACGAGATGCCGGTGACGCACAGCCGCTGGAGGAGCTGCTCTTTGCTGCCGTACCGGCGGTAGAGAGTGCCGATGCCGACGCCCGCCCGCTCCGCGATGGCGGACACCGGCGCGTCGGCTCCCTGTTCGGCGAACACGTCGCGCGCCGCTTCGAGTACGAGGAGGTCGTTGCGTTCCGCTTCGGCCTGGCGTCCGAAGCGCCCTCCGCCCAACGTCCCTTCCGTGTCTCTCTTCTTCATGCCGTCCAACCTATTGCCTGTCGGAGCGATCCGCTCCGATACTCCCTATCGGAGCGAATCGCTCCGATAGGAGGTTCCGATGGAGAACACATCCCTGCTGGCCATGTCCGCGCCGCTCTTCGTCCTGCTGATCGTCCTTGAGATGGTCTACTACCGGCTCCATCCCGACGAGAACGCCAGCGGCTACACGGTGCGCGACACCGCGGCCAGCCTCGCCGTGGGCGCCGGCGCTGGTGTCGTGGACATCGTCTACAAGACGATCGCCCTCGCCGCGTTCGTCGCGCTGTACGAGCTGACCCCGCTGCGCGTCGACGTCACATGGCTGACGTTCCCGCTGATCCTGCTGGCCCAGGACTTCTTCTACTACTGGATGCACCGCTCGCACCACCGGGTGCGCGTCCTGTGGGCCAGTCACGTGGTCCACCACTCCAGCCTCAGGTACAACCTCTCCACGTCCGTGCGGCAGCCGTGGACCGGCCTCACCTCGCAGATCTTCTACGTCCCCCTGGCCTTGGCCGGCGTACCGCCCTGGGCGATCCTTCTGTGCGGCGGCATCAACATGCTCACGCAGTTCTGGCTGCATACCGACCGCATCGGCCGACTGCCCCGCCCTATCGAGAGGATCATCAACACGCCCTCCAGTCACCGCGTCCACCACGCCTCGCAGGGCGGCTATCTGGACCGCAACTTCGGCGGCATCCTGATGATCTGGGACCAGCTCTTCGGTACCTGGGCCCAGGAGACGGAACGCCCCCTTTACGGGCTGACCAAGAACATCGACACCCACAACCCCCTGCGGATCGTCTCCCACGAATACGCTGCCATCGGACGGGACCTGGCACGCGCCACGCGCTGGCGGGACCGGGCCCGGCACCTCGTGGGCAAGCCGGGCTGGCGGCCTGAGCGGTCGGCCGCCTCTTGCTCCTGCTCCAGGCCCGCCGTCCCCGCCGGCGCCGCCACCGATACCTGCGCACACTCGGGGAGCCGGGGTGTCGGCGCTCCGTGACCTGGGCGGGGTCTCCGGGGCCGGGTGTGGCGGCGGGCTCGCCGCCGGCTCCGGCCGCCTCCGTTCGGCTGCCCGGCCCCGCGGTCTCGCACGGTGAGGCGCAGTCCGTCGAGGAGGACGGCGAGGGTGAGTGCGGCTGTGCGGTGCTCCCCGCCCGCCCGGCGCAGCCGCCCGTTGAGGTCCTCGAACCCCTCGGTAACCAGGGCGTCGAGTGCGGCATGGAGGTCACGGAAGTGGCGTGTGGGGGCGGCGTGGCTCACTCCGAGGTCGCGGGCGAGCCCGCGTTCGCGCGTCAGTGGGCCGGTCCTTGAAGGCGTGACCTCCGGCGCGCGGGCGGGGCTCCGCCCCCGGGGGCGCGGCGGCCTCGGGCTGCGGCCCCGGGGTTTACGCGACCCAGGGCCAGGCTGCCCGCGCGTCACCCCCGGGCGCGCCCCCGCCGGCCCCGGGCTCGGCCCCGTCCCCCCGACTGTTCGCCCGGCGTGTCAGCCGTGCTCCGCCGCGTCCGCCCGCTCTTCCAGGTCCCGCGCCGTGTCGGCGGCCCAGTCCCGCATCATCGTGGCGTTGCGCACGCCGAGGTCGAGGGCGTACTTGCCGAAGGGGTCGGCGGGTGCCGTGCGCGCTTCGACCTCCTCCTTGAGGCGGAGGACATCGTCGAGCCGGGCGGCGTGCCGGGCCTCCTCCGCGCGCATCACCGCCGCCGCGTCGCGTGGCGGCAGGAGGCTGACGAGGAAGCCGCGCAGCGCGGACTCGTTGCGGACGCCCCGGAAGTGGTCGTCGCCGTGGACCCACGCGCTCACCTCGTCACGGCCGGCCTCGGTGACCGTGTAGACCTTGCGGCCGCGGCCGTCGCCCGCGTTCTCGACGGTGACCGCCCCGGACGCCTCCATCTTGGCGAGCTCCGGATAGATCTGCCCGTGTCTGGCCTGCCACACGAGGTTGACCGAGGTGTCGAAGCGCTTCGCGAGCTCGTAGCCGGTGGCCGGGCCGTGGTGGGCGAGCGTGCCGAGCAGGGCGATCCGTAGAGACATGATCACAGGATACCCAGACATTGACCTGTCAGGACTGACCTGTCAGCATCGTCATATGAAGCAACCCCGGCGCGCGGTCGACGGACCGCTCCTCATCGCCGTCCTCGGCGGCATGTTCCTCGCGATGCTCGACCAGACGATCGTCGGCACCGCACTGCCCCGCATCACCCAGGACCTCGGCGGCGGCGAGCTCTACACCTGGGCCGTCACCGCCTACCTCCTCACCTCGACCGTCACCGTCCCCCTCTACGGGCGGCTCTCCGACGTCTACGGGCGCAAGCCGCTCCTCCTCACGGGCATCACGGTCTTCCTCGTCGGCAGCGCCTTGTGCGCGGCGTCCCAGGACATGACCCAGCTCATCGCCTTCCGGGCCGTCCAGGGGCTGGGCGCCGGCGCCCTGATCCCGCTCTCCCTCGCGCTCTTCGCCGACTCCGTGCCGCCCGAGCGGCGCGGCCGTACACAGGGAGCCGTGGGCGGGGTGATGGCGGCCAGCTACGTGATCGGCCCCTACCTCGGCGGGCTGTTCACCGACCGGGCCAGCTGGCACTGGGTGTTCCTGGTCAACCTCCCGGTCGGCGTGACCGTGCTCGCCGTCATCGGGCGCCGACTGCCCGCCGGCGTCCGCCTGCCCGGTGCGGGACGCCCGGACTACGCGGGCATCACCCTGCTCACCGCCGCGATCAGCTCCCTCCTGATCGGACTGACGATGAAGGGCATCGACGGCCGCGACTGGACCGACGCCGCCGTCACGGGGCCCCTCGCCCTCGCCCTCGTACTCCTCGTGCCCTTCCTCCTCGTCGAGCGCCGCGCCGCGCAGCCGATCATCCCGCTGCGCCTCTTCCGCAGCCGTTCCTACGCGCTCGCCAGCGCCGCCTCGTTCTTCTCGGCCTTCTGCCTCTTCACCGCCGTCGTCTTCCTGCCCCGCTATTTTCAGGAGGCTCTCGGCCACGACGCCAGCACCAGCGGGCTGCTCCTCTACCCGCTGATGGTCGCCATGGTCATCGGAAGCCTCCTCGGCGGCGCGCTCCTCAGCCGAGGCGGACGGGCCCGTGTCTGGCTGGTCCTCGCCGCCTTGGCGGCCGCCGCCGGATCGCTGCTCTTCGTCCGGCTCACCCTGGACACCCCCCTCCCCGTCATGTCCCTCTGGATGGCGCTCATCGGCCTGGGCATCGGGCCCATGCTCTCGGGCCTGACCCTCGTCATCCAGTCCGCGGTCGCCCCCGCCGACATCGGCACCGCCAGCTCCAGCATCACGTTCTTCCGCCAGATCGGCGGATCGGTCGCCCTCGCCGTGGCGGGCACCCTCTACGCCGACACCCTCGCCCGCCGGCTGGGCGAGGGACCCCACCAGGCGCAGGCCGCGGCCACGGCGGCGGTCGTCCCGGCCCTCGCCGTCACCGGCGCCCTGGCCACCCTGCTGGCCGTCGCCTTCCTGCCCGGCCGCCGCGCCACGGACCGCCAGGACGCCCCGCCCGCGCGGACCCCCTCGCCGCGCCTCCCCGAAGCGCGGGCCGCCGGCGTGGCGGTGCGGGACGACGAGCGGCCCCGCGACACCAGGACGGCCCCGGGTCCCGACGTACCGTGACCGGAACCCTCGTCGACGGTCCTTGGGCGCCGGCATCCGCGTCCCCACACACCGGCAGGGGACGTCCAGGGCCGGCGCACGGCGGACGGACGCCGTCGCACCGAACGCTCCGGTCCGCACGGCCCGGAGCGATGGGAGCCCGTCCGCCGGGCATGGGTGAGCGTCCGGCGCCGCTCCCGGTCTGCCTATGGTGGGCGGCATGGACGTGTTCGACGAGCTGCTGCGTGGTGTCCGAGGCAAGGGCGCGGTCTTCGGGCGTTCGGTGCTGTGGCCGCCCTGGTCCCTGCGCTTCACCGACGGGCCCTACCTGACCCTCGTCCTGCCGCTCCGCGGCGCGGGATGGATCGTGGCCGAGGAGGGCGAGCCCCGCCGCGTCGCGCTCGGTGAGGTCGCGATCGTCCGGGGGCCCGCGCCGTTCTCCTTCACCGACGACCCGGCGCACGGCCAGGGGGAGGGGGAGGGCCGAGCCATCGGCGTACGGGAGATCCACTGGAACGTGGAACAGCCGGACGCCGTCGAACGGGACGGCGAACTCAGCGGCCCCACCGTGCTGCTCGCCGCCGCCTACGACGTACGGGCACAGGTTCCGCAGCGGCTGCTGCGCGCGTTGCCGCCGGTCCTGGTGGTGCCCGACGAACCCGACTGCGCACCGCTGCGCGACTATCTGGAGAGCCAGATCGGCGGCGGCCGGCCGGGGCGGCAGATCGTGCTCGACCGGCTGCTGGACTGGCTGCTGGTGTGCACCCTGAGGGACTGGTTCGACCGGCCGGAGGCCCAGCCGCCGCGCTGGTACGGCGCTCTCGGCGACGAGGTCGCCGGGGCGGCGCTGCGGGCGATCCACGAGGATCCGACGCACCCCTGGACGACGGCGGAGCTCGCCGCGCGGGCGGGGGTGTCGAGGACGACCCTGGCGAAACGCTTCACGGAGCTGGTGGGCGACGGGCCGGTGGCCTACCTCACCGAGTGGCGCATGACGCTCGCCGCCGACCTGCTGAGCAGTACCGAGCTGACGGTCGCGGCGGTGGCCCGGAAGGTCGGCTACGCCGACGCGTTCGGCTTCGGCGCCGCGTTCAAACGCCTGCGGGGCGTGAGCCCCGGCGCGTACCGGCGAGACGCGACGGCCGCCCCGGAGCCGGGCCGGTCCGCTCCGGCGGGCTGACCAGGCCGCGCGCAGGAACGGGGGAGGGGGACGGGTGACCGGGGACGCGGCCGGCAGCCCCGGTGCGCGTCGGCGGGGTCGGCTCGTGGCCGCCGCTCATCGGGTCCCGCCCGCCGCTCCTCCCGTACGGGTCAGGCCCAGGCGCCGGCCGCCGCCGCGTCCCGGGCGAAGTCGGCCATGTCGCGCGGCGGGCGGCCGAGCGCCCTGCGGACACCGTCCGTCAGCGGAGCCTCCCGGCTCGTGAGGATCGGGTCCATCGCCTCCGTCCACACGGCGGCCTCCTCCGCGGGCACGCCCTGCGCCTCCAGCCCGGCCCGGTAGGCGGACGGCGTGACCGGAACGTAGGCGGCGCGCACTCCGGCCGCCTTCGCGATCTCGTCGAGCATCTCGGCGACGCTCAGCGCGCGGGGCCCGGACAGCTCGTACACCTCACCGTCGTGGCCGTCCTCCACGAGGGCCGCGACGGCGACCGCCGCGATGTCGTCGGCGTCGACGAACGCGGCGCTGCCGTCACCGGTGGGCAGGGACAGCTCACCGGCGCGCACGCCGTCGAGGAACACGCCCTCGCTGAAGTTCTGGGCGAACCAGCCGGGCCGCAGGATCGTCCAGACGACCCCGGAGGACCGGACGGCCGCCTCGCTCTCCCGATGCGGGGCGCCGACCGCGTCGGTGAGGTAGCCGGGAGTGCCGGTGCCCCGGGCGGAGAGCAGCACCAGCCGCCGTACGCCGGTGGCGACGGCCAGCTCGACGAAGCCGGGCGTGGGGGAGGGCGAGCCCTCGGGCCCGACGACGTAGACGGCGCTGACCCCGCTGAGGGCCGGCCCCCAGGTGGCCGGGTCGCCCCAGTCGAAGGGGGTGTCGCCGGAACGGGACGCGGCCCGGACCTCCACGCCCCGCTCGCGCAGGAGGGCGACGACCCTGCGGCCGGTCTTTCCGGTTCCGCCGAGGACGAGGACGGTTCCCGGGGTGGTGGTCGTGCTGGTGGTGATGTCGCTGTGTGTCATGGGTCGAGCCTCACAGGACGGGCCTCCGGCGGCCATGGGCGATCGTCCGCAAGGCATGTCCATGGGTCCGGCACCCGCCCGCGACACAAGCCGACCCGGACCATCACGGTCTGCGGCGGCCCGGGTTCGGCCGGGGGCTGAGACGGGTACGCGCGCCTGTCACGGTGTCGCGTCTGCGTCAGCAGGGCGTTCTCACGGCCTAAAGGGTGTCGCAGAAGGCTCCGTTCTGGGGCAGCTCCGCGCACTGAGGGACCTTCTCGCCGACAGAATGCCGGTGCCGTGGCGGGCGCTGGCGGCGTGGACAGCCTCCGGGTGCGTGCGGCGGTTGTGTCGCTCGATGGGGCGAACCTGCGGGCGAGGTGTAGACCCGGCGCATGTGCCTCCGTAGCGTGCCAGATCCATCAGGAGGGGCAACCGCACATGCGAGGTGGAGCGTGGGGGGAATGATGAGCGGAGGCTGGGCCGCGTCGGGGCTGTGCCGGACCGAGGCCGCTGACGACCTCTTCGTCGAGGGAGCAGCTCAGAACCGGGCCAAGGCATTGTGCTTTGGCTGCCCGGTGCGCGCGGAATGCCTCGCCCACGCACTCGACGAACGCATCGAGCACGGCGTGTGGGGCGGCATGACGGAACGGGAGCGGCGGGCGCTGCTGAAGCGCCGCCCCACCGTGCGTTCCTGGGCCGCGTTGCTGGAGGCGGCGAGGCGGGAGCACGACGCCGGCCGCGCCGTCGTGGCCCGCAGTACGGCTTGACGTACAGAAGGGCCGTCGGGCGGCGTTGTGCCGATCACCTCTTCATCTGTCGTGCGGGTGCCTGCGAGCGGCGGCCGGACGGGTGTCCGCATGTCACAGGATGAGCCGGCGGCGCACCATTCGGGCGTACGAGCACGTTGCGGGTGATGGAGCGGTGGCCCGGCGACCCCGGAGTCCGGCCGAGGCTGGGGAGACTCCTCAGTTGAGGATCTCCCCCCGCTCGTCCGCACGGATCGCGGCGAGCCGCTCACGCCAGAGCCGCAGCGCGTCCGGGGTCAGTCGCGTCCAGTCGTGGACCTCGGCCACGATGCGGAGCGGCTCCCGGCTGCGGTAGGAGCGGGTGGGATTGCCGGGGAACTTCTTGTCGGTGACATTCGGGTCGTTCTCGAACTCCCCGGTCGGCTCGACCAGGTACACGCGCGGCTCGCCGTCCCCGGCGGCGAGCTCGGCCGCGAGTCCGGCGCCGTCGCGGAGCGCCGTGAAGTAGATGTGGTTCATCACGATCTCCGGCCGGTAGTTGGATCGGAACCCCGCCGTGAGCAGGTCTCCGATCCGCAGGTCGGCCTTCGTGCCGTGGAAGAAGGGCCCCGGGTCCAGCGTCTCGGTCATGCCCCTCAGCCTACGATCCCGGACCGGGGCGCCCCGGCGGGGGCCGCGGGACGACGACACACCGGACGTGGAGCCGGGCGTCCGCACGGGGTGTCGCTCACCGACAGTCCGCCGGTGGGGCACGAAGCGTGTGCCCGCACCCGCGGAGTGTCGTCTGCCTCGCCCCGGGCGGGAGTCCGGTCCGTGACCGGTCTAGAAGAACCCGACCGCCTTCGGGGAATAGCTGCTGAGAATGTTCTTCGTCTGCTGGTAGTGGTCCAGCATCATCTTGTGGTTCTCGCGGCCCACGCCCGACTGCTTGTACCCGCCGAAGGCCGCGTGGGCCGGGTAGGCGTGGTAGCAGTTCAGCCAGACGCGGCCCGCCTGGACGGCGCGGCCCGCGCGGTAGCCCGTGTTGGCGTCGCGGGTCCAGACACCCGCGCCCAGGCCGTACAGGGTGTCGTTGGCCGTGCGGATCGCGTCGTCGAAGTCGGTGAACGACGTGACGGCGACGACCGGGCCGAAGATCTCCTCCTGGAAGATCCGCATGTGGTTGTCGCCCTCGAAGATGGTCGGCTGGACGTAGTAGCCGCCGGCCAAGTCGCCTCCGTGTTCCACGCGCTGACCGCCCGTCAGGATCTTCGCGCCCTCCTGCTGGCCGATCTCCAGGTACGAGAGGATCTTCTTCAGCTGGTCCTCCGACGCCTGTGCGCCGATCATCGTCGCCGGGTCCAGCGGGTGGCCCGGGACGATCAGTTCGGTGCGGGCGATCGCCGCCTCCAGGAACTCGCGGTAGTGGCCGCCCTGGATCAGCGCGCGCGACGGGCAGGTGCAGACCTCGCCCTGGTTGAGCGCGAACATCGTGAAGCCTTCGAGCGCCTTGTCGCGGAAGTCGTCGTCCGCCGCCCACACGTCGTCGAAGAAGATGTTCGGCGACTTGCCGCCCAGCTCCAGCGTCACCGGCTTCAGGTTCTCGGCGGCGTACCCCATGATCAGCCGGCCCGTCGACGTCTCGCCCGTGAACGCGATCTTCGCGACGCGAGGGGAGGACGCCAGCGGCTTGCCCGCCTCCTCGCCGAAGCCGTTGACGATGTTCACCACACCCGGCGGCAGCAGGTCCGCCACCAGGCTCATCCAGAAGTGCACCGAGACCGGGGTCTGTTCGGCCGGCTTCAGGACGACCGCGTTGCCCGCCGCGAGCGCGGGCGCCAGCTTCCACACCGCCATCAGGATCGGGAAGTTCCACGGGATGATCTGCGCGACCACCCCCAGCGGCTCGTGGTAGTGGTACGCCACGGTGTCCTCGTCGATCTCGCTCAGCGCGCCCTCCTGCGCGCGCAGCGCCCCCGCGAAGTAGCGGAAGTGGTCGATGGCGAGCGGGATGTCGGCGGCCAGCGTCTCCCGTACCGGCTTGCCGTTCTCCCAGCTCTCGGCGACCGCCAGCGCCTCCAGGTTCGCCTCCATCCGGTCCGCGATCCGCAGCAGCACCTGCGCGCGCTCCGCCGGGGCCGTCCGGCCCCAGCCCGGCGCCGCCGCGTGCGCCGCGTCCAGCGCCCGCTCCACGTCCTCGGCCGTTCCCCGGGCGACCTCGGCGAACGGCCGGCCGTCCACCGGGCTCGGGTTCTCGAAGTACCCCCCGCGCGCCGGGGCGACGTACTCACCGCCGATCCAGTGGTCGTAGCGGGGCTCGTACGACATGATCGAACCCTCGGTGCCGGGTGCGGCGTAACGCGTCATGGCTCTGGCCTCTCCTCGTACCGCGCCGGCCGTCCCGGGCCGGCTCTGCTCAGCGCCGAGTCTGCGCCGCCCGACGTTGCAAGCCCGTTGCGCCCGCGCCCAGTTCGGCGTCCAGCGCGGTCAGCCGCGCCCGTACGGCCGGAGCCTGCGCCGCCGGCACGGCCGCCGCCAGCGCCCGCCACACCGCGAGGTCGTCCTCGCCCCAGGCGCTGTACGCCCAGTCGGCCAGCAGTCCCGGATCGGCCCGGTCCACCAGCGCCGCCCGCAGCCGCCCCGCCAGCCGCTCCCGCAGCCGCACCACCCCCGGCGCCCGCGAGCCCGGCAGCAGCGGCCCCGCGTACTCCCCGATCGCCGTCGCCAGCGCCCCCGACACAAGCCGCCGGTCCACCGTCAGGAAGTCCGCGTCGACCTCCCCGGTCAGCCGGTACGGGCGCGAGGCCAGCAGCTCCGGACCCAGCAGGCCCCGCAGCCGGGACAGCTCCGCCCGCAGCGTCACCGGCGTGACCGCCCCGTCCTCGTACAGCAGCGTCAGCAGCTCGTCGCCGCCCACCCCCTCCGGCCGGTGCGCCAGCACCGCCAGGATCTCGCTGTGCCGCCGGCTCAGCCGCAGCCGCCGCCCGCCGGTCCGGAGCAGCGCCTCGTCGCGGCCCAGCGCCGACAGCCGTGGCCGGGCGGCGGCCGGGGCGGGCGCCAGCAGCGCCAGCTGCGACTCCGCCGCCCGCGCCACCGCCTGCACGAACGCCAGGCTGTGCGGATGCGCGAGACCCGCCCCGCCCGTGATGTCCACCGCGCCGAGGAGGCGCCCGTCGCGCGGGTCGTGCACCGGCGCCGCCGCACACGTCCACGCCTGCGCCGGGCGCTGGAAGTGCTCCGCCGCGCACACCTGCACCGGCCGGTCCATCGCGAGCGCCGTGCCCGGCGCGTTCGTCCCCGCCGCCGTCTCCGACCAGCGCGCCCCCGGCACGAAGTTCATCCGCCCCGCGCTGCGCAGCGTCCCCGGATGCCCCTCCACCCACAGCATCCGCCCCGCCGCGTCGCACACCGCGATCAGATGCTCGCCGTCCCGCGCGTACGTCCCCATCAGCTCCCGGATCACCGGCATCACCGCCGCCAGCGGATGCTCCTCGCGGTGCCCCGCCAGCTCGTCCTCGTCCAGCTCGACCCGAGCCCCGCCGTCCGGGCTCACCCGCGCCCGCACCGAGCGCCGCCAGGACTCCGCGACCAGCGGGCGCACCGGCGGCACCCCGAGCGGGCCGCCGGCCGTGAACGCCTCGTACGCCCGCCGCACCGCACCGGCCCCGCCCGCACCTTCCGCCGCGCCTGTCGCAGCCGTACCGCCCGTCGTGCCCGTCCAGCCCGTCCCGCCCGCCGCGCCCGTCGCGGCGGTCAACGGTTCGTTCAACTCGGCCTCCCCGGCGCGGTCGTTCGCCTCGTGGAGGCCATCGTCGTGCGCGCGCGAGGCGCCGACAAGCGTCTTGGCGGACGTGCATATGCCCCCTGTCCGGTACCCGCCGGTGCCCGTCCCGGGCGCCCGTCAGGTACCCGTCAGGAGGACCGTCACGTACAGTGGTCCCGGGCCGTGACTGGCGCTGGAGGTGGATCACCACCGGGGAGCGGCCCGGCGGACGCGCTCATCACGCGGCCGTGCCGTCGTCGCGCGCCTGGGCATCCACCGGTCATCGTCGACGCCCAGGAGTGGCCCATGTCCACCAGCACCGCCCGCCTCATGGACGGCACCGCCCTCGCCCGCCGCACGGTCGAGGAGACCGCCGTCCGCGCCGCCGAGATCACCCGCCGCACCGGCACCACCCCCTGCCTCGCGACCGTCCTCGTCGGCGCCGACCCGGCCTCCGTCACGTACGTCAAGATGAAGCAGAACCGCTGCGCGAAGGCCGGAATCCGCTCCAAGCACGTCGAGCTGCCCGCCGCCACGACCACCGAGGAACTCGTCGCCGCGATCACCGCGCTCTCCGAGGACCCCGAGGTCCACGGCATCCTGCTCCAGCACCCCGTCGGCCCGCACATCGACGAGCGCGCCGCCTTCGAGGCCATCGCCCCGGAGAAGGACGTCGACGGCGTCACCATGGCCTCCTTCGCCGCCATGGGCTTCGGCCTGCCCGGCTTCGTCTCCTGCACCCCCGGCGGCATCATGCGCCTGCTCGACGCGTACGACGTGGAGCTCAGCGGCAAGCGGGCCGTCGTCGTCGGCCGCAGCGCCATCCTCGGCAAGCCGGCCGGACTGCTCCTCCTCGGCCGCGACGCCACCGTCACCTACTGCCACTCCCGCACCACCGACCTCTCCGCCGCCGTCCGCGAGGCCGACATCCTCGTCGCCGCCGTCGGCAAGCCCGCCTTCATCAAGGGCGAGGACATCAAGCCGGGCGCCGTC
Source organism: Streptomyces sp. NPDC048659 (assembly GCF_040650575.1). NCBI lineage: Bacteria > Bacillati > Actinomycetota > Actinomycetes > Kitasatosporales > Streptomycetaceae > Streptomyces > Streptomyces sp. NPDC048659. The sequence goes on from NZ_JBEZHM010000010.1 coordinate 165,580, forward strand.
GTCATCGACGCCGGTTACAACCCGGGCAACGTCGGCGACGTCGACTTCGCGAGCGCCGCCGAGCGGGCCTCCCTCATCACCCCCGTCCCCGGCGGCGTCGGCCCGATGACCATCGCCGTCCTGCTCGCCCAGACCGTCGAGGGGGCCGAGCGCCAGCTCGGACTGTGACCCGCCCGGACCGTGGCCAACCCGCCCGGGATGTCCCTTCCGTGCTCCTCCGCCCGTGATCGGGGTCTCGCCCCAGCAGCGGGATTGTCACGGTTCTGTACGAGCGGTGCCCAAGTCACGGATATCGCTCGCCACATGGGCGACGCCGGGTGAACCTGTTCCCTATGCTCCACCCGCCGACGGCATCCCCGTCCCGCGGCGCCCGGCCCCCTCGGCGGCCGGGCGCCGGCGCCCTGCTGGTCCTGGCGCTGGCCGCGGTCCTGTTCCTCTCGGTCGCCCTCACCGCCCGCGGCGGCTCCGACGCGCGCCCGCCGCGCGCCACCGGCCCCACGCGCGCCGCGGCGGGCACCGCGCCGCCCCCGGACGCGGGACCCGCCGGAGGCCGGTCCGACACGCCGTACGACACGCCCGGCCGGGGGCCCTCCACGCGCGGCGCGAGCCCCTCGCAGCGGCCCTCCCGCACCCCGGAACCGACCCGGGCGCCGAAACCGCGCCAGATCCGCACCGCCCCCGCCGCGCCCGCCGTCACGCCCACGGCCCCGGCCACCGCCAGCAGGACGCCGCAGCCGGACACGCACCGCACGGCCGCGCCCACGGGCACCCCGTACGACCGGCTGCACACCGGCGCCTGCTTCGACATCGACCGCGACGCGCCCGGCACCGTCGTCCGCCGCGCCTGCGACACGCCGCACGACGCCGAGGTCGTCGCCCGGCTGCGGCTCACCGGCCGGTACGCCGACGACCGGGCCGTCCGGGACGCCGCCGCCGAGCTGTGCCGGGCGCTGCTCCGCCGCAAGGCCGCCGACCAGCCGCTCGGCACCCGCTGGACGACCTTCGTCCAGTACCCGTACCGCACCAGTTATCTGCTCGGCGACGACGCCGTGGTCTGCAGCCTCGCCGCCCCCTCCGACACGGGGCGCCGGCTCACCGCGCCCCTTCAGTGACGGCGGGGCGCGCCGGGGACGGGCTGACCGCGCCGCCGGGGTGACGGCGCGCCCGGCCCACTCGGGCCGGGGCCCGTCAGGGCGCCGGAGGCGCCGTCGCCGCAGCCGTCACCGTCGCGAGCGCGGCCGCCGGGTCGTGCTCCGCCGGGCCGGCCGGTGTCCAGTGGCCGCTCTCCTCGCGGTACGGCCACCAGCGGCCGTCCGCGCCGAGCCGGAGCTGGGCGCCCGTGCCGTCGACGGTCCAGCGCGCCGCCCCCGCCGGTCGCAGCACCGGCCGCTCGCCCTCCTCCCACGCCTCCGCCAGCCGGGTCCGCGCCCGCACCAGCGCCTCGGGCGTCGGCTCCGTCTCCTCCTCCAGTACCGCGAGCGCCGCCGCGCCGCCGAACCGCCAGGCCCGTACGGCCCGTTCGAGCCCGCCCCGGTCCCGGTCCGAGCCCTCGGCGAGCCGTACCGCGATCCACGCCACCGGCGCGCCCGCGGCGAGCCGCACCGCGTCCTGCGACGGCGACAGCGGCGTGTCGTCGAGCGTGCCCGCGAGCATCCGCCGCGCCCGGTCCGCCGCGTCCGCCGCCAGGAACTCCAGCGCCGCCGGGTCGACCCCGGGCCCCGGCCCGGTCTCGGTGTCCAGCGACGGCGGCTCGCCCGGCGCCGCGAACGGCACCGGTGGGGCGGGCAGCGGCGGCAGGATCGCGCCCGCCGCGAACGCCTCCGCCGCCGACACGCCACCCGACGCGCCGCCCGGCACCCCGGGAGCACCCGACACGCCCGACCCGCCCGACACGCCGGGGACGCCCGACCGGCCCGCCGCGGCCGAGTCGGCGGACTCGTCAGGCTGGCAGGACCCGTGAGTCCCACCCGCCCCGCCCGCGCCCTCCTCCGGCGCCGCCGCGCCCGCGGCCCGCGCCGCGCTGCGCTCCTGGAGCGCGTCCAGCAGCTCCCGCTCCCCGCGCCCCCGCATCAGCAGCAACACGAACGGGTCCTCGTCGAGCAGCCGCGCCACCTGGTAGCACAGCGCCGCCGTGTGCGGGCAGTGGTCCCAGGCGCCGCAGCCGCACTCCGGCTCCAAGTCGCCGATGCCCGGCAGCAGTTCGAGCCCGTTCGCCGCCGCGTCCTCCACCAGGTGCGGCGGCAGCTCCCGGTCCAGGAGCGCCGCGATGTGCCCCGCGCTGTCCACCGCCAGGTCGAGCAGCCGGTCCCACTTCGCCGCCGACAGTTCCTGGAGCAGCACGTCGGCGCGGTACGCCATGCCGTCGGGGTCCCGCACCACGGCCGTCAGCCGGCCCGGCCGCACCGACACCGCGCCGACCGCCCCGGCCCGCGCGTGCCGCCGCCCCTGCTTCAGCTGCTGCCCGTCGAGCGCCGTGTCCTCCAGCGCCCGCAGCCACTCCCGGCCCCACCAGGTCCGGGCGAACACCGAGCCCCGCACCGGCGGCAGCGCCGCGAACGTCCGCTCGTCAACGGACTCGTCCCGGGACTCGTCCCCGTACCCGTCCCCGTACTCGCTCATCGTCCGTCCTCCCCGCGCAGCCGTACCAGCTCGGCCAGCTCCCCGTCGGTCAGTTCCGTCAGCGCCGCCTCGCCGCCGCCCAGCACGGCGTCGGCCAGTTCGCGCTTGCGCTCCAGCATGTCCGCGATCCGGTCCTCGATCGTCCCCTCGGCGATCAGCCGGTGCACCTGCACCGGCTGGGTCTGCCCGATCCGGTACGCGCGGTCCGTGGCCTGCGCCTCCACCGCCGGGTTCCACCAGCGGTCGTAGTGCACGACGTGCCCGGCCCGGGTCAGGTTGAGGCCCGTGCCCGCCGCCTTCAGCGACAGCAGGAACACCGGCACCTCGCCGTCCTGGAACCGCGCGACCATCGCCTCCCGCTCGGCCACCGGCGTGCCGCCGTGCAGGAACATGGTGGCCACGCCGCGCCCGGCCAGGTGCGCCTCCAGCAGCCGCGCCATCCGCACGTACTGCGTGAAGACGAGGACGCCGGAGCCCTCCGCCAGGATCGTGTCCAGGAGCTCGTCGAGCAGTTCCAGCTTGCCCGAGCGGCCCTCCACCCGCGGGTCCTCCTCCTTGAGGTACTGCGCCGGGTGGTTGCAGATCTGCTTGAGCTCGGTCAGCAGCTTGACCACCAGGCCGCGCCGCTCCATGCCGTCGGCCTCGGCGATCGCGGCCAGCGTCTCGCGCACGACGGCCTCGTAGAGACCCGCCTGCTCCTTCGTCAGGGCCACCGCCCGGTCGGTCTCCGTCTTCGGCGGCAGCTCGGGCGCGATCCCCGGGTCGGACTTGCGGCGCCGCAGCAGGAACGGGCGCACCAGCGCGGCGAGCCGTTCCGCCGCCGCCGGATCGCGCCGGCCCTCGACGGCCGCGGCGTACCGGGAGCGGAACGCGCCGAGGCCGCCGAGCAGTCCCGGTGTCGTCCAGTCGAGGATCGCCCACAGCTCGGAGAGGTTGTTCTCCACCGGCGTGCCCGAGAGCGCCACCCGCGCCCGGCCGGGGACCGTCCGCAGCGCGCGGGCGGTGGCCGAGTACGGGTTCTTCACGTGCTGGGCCTCGTCGGCGACGACCAGGCCCCAGGAACGCCCGGCGAGCCGCGGCGCGTCGAGCCGCATCGTGCCGTACGTGGTGAGGACGAACTCGCCGTCGGCGAGCCCCTCCAGCTCGCGCGCCGGACCGTGGAAGCGGCGCACCGGCGTGCCGGGCGCGAACTTCTCGATCTCGCGCTGCCAGTTGCCCATCAGCGAGGTCGGGCACACCACGAGGGTGGGCCCGGCGGTCTCCGGGGCGGTCTGCCGGTGCAGGTGGAGGGCGATCAGCGTGATCGTCTTGCCCAGCCCCATGTCGTCGGCGAGACAGCCGCCGAGCCCGAGCGAGGTCATCCGGTCGAGCCAGCCCAGGCCGCGCAACTGGTAGTCGCGCAGGGTCGCGGCCAGCGCGGCGGGCTGCGCGAGCTCCTGCCCCCCGCCCTCCTGTCCGCCGCCCTCCGGGTCGGCGAGCCGGGCCCGCAGCCGGGCCACCCAGCCGGTCGCCTCGACCTCGACCTGACGGCCCCCGATCTCGGCGGTACCGGTGAGGACGGCGCCCAGCGCGTCGACGGGCGTCAGCTTCCGGTCCTGGTAGCCGCGGGCGCGCCGCAGCTCTTCGGGGTCCACCAGGACCCACTGGTCGCGGAGCCGCACCAGCGGCCGGCCGGCCTCGGCGATCCGGTCGAGCTCCGCGCGGGTGAGCTCCTCGTCGCCCACCGCGAAGCGCCAGTCGAAGGAGAGCAGGGCGTCGGCCGACAGGAACGAGGGCATTCCGTCCCCCCGGTCCCGCCCGCTCCGATCGCCCTTCCTGTCCGTGCCGACGGCTTCCTCGCGTCCGTCGGGCGACGCGCCGGGCGGTCCGATGACCGCGCGGGCGGTCAGCCGGTGCGCGAGCTCGCGCGGCCAGTGGACGCGGACCCCGGTCGCCGCGAGGGCGCGCGCGGCGGGCCCGAGCAGCTCGGTGACCTCCTCGTCGGCGAGCTCGACTGTGTCGGGCACGGCCGCCGAGAGCAGCGGGGACAGCGCGGGCCAGGCGCGCGCGGCCCGCCGCAGCGCGAGGAGCGCGTCCATCCGGGCCCGGGGCCCGAACGACCCGCCCGCCGGGGAGGTCCCGGCCCACACCTCGGCCGCGTCGGCGACGAGGGACGGATCGGCGACGGCGTGCATCTGCAGGACGGCGCGGAAGGACGGGCCGGGAGAGCCCCCGCCGATCCCGTCGAGCCCACTGCCGCCGCCGACGCCCCCGATGCCGTCGACGTCCCCTCCGACACCGACGAGTTCAAGGCGCAGCGACAGCCGTACGCCCGCGTCGTGACCGGCCGCCACGTCCGCGGCCCAGCCGCGGAGTTCGGGCAGTTCACGCGGCGCCCGCCGCTCGTCGGCGGCGAAGGCGGGACCGCCCGCGGCCAGCGGCGCGGCCGGGGTGCGCGGCAGCACGTCGGCGACGGCGTCGGCGAACGCCCGCAGCAGCCCCTCCTGTTCGGGGAGGAACAGCGACTCTCCAGCGTCCGACTCCGACTCCGACTCCGATTCCGACTCCGACTCCGATTCCGATTCCGCCTCCGACACCGAGCCTTCGGCCCCGGCGGCGAGCGGTACGGCGTGGGCGGCGGGCGGCATGGAGGCGGCGAGGTCGCGCAGCGCGGCCAGCTCCTCGGGGCCGAGCGGCCCGACCCGCCACGCGTCGTGGTCCCCTGCCGTCAGCCCCGGCAGCAGCAGCCCACGGGCGACCAGGTCGAGGGAGAACAGGGCCGCCGCGCCCCAGAAGGCGCTCGCGGGGGAGGCGTCGTCGGCGGACCGAGCCCGTGCGAGAACCGGCAGGGCCTCCCGTACGGGAAGGAGCAGCGCGGGCACGGTCCGCGGCAGCACGTCGTCACCGACGACGGTCAGCTCCGTGCCGGCGCCGGCCGGCGGGGTGAACTCCGGTGCCCAGAAGGCGACCCGGCCGGCCCGCGGCGGATCGGCGGGCAGGAAGACGGCGGAACAGCGTCCGAGCTCGGGAGAAGGGACGGGAAGACCGGATGTCGAAGGGGACGGAGAAGACGGAGACGAGGACGACGGCGACAGCGACAACGCATTCCTCAAATTTGACTACTTAAGGTCGAGCGGCCGAGGGTACCTGAATCCGCCCCCGCATGCGCCCCTTCGGCCTGTGATCCCGATCACTCCGAACCTCGGGGGTGGGGAAGGCCCCACCCCCCGCCCCAGGGGCGCCCCCCGAGCGTGCCCGGGTGGTGCCGTCATGGCCCGGCACCACCGCCGATCCATACGTTTCCCTCAGTCGCCGCGACTCGCGCGGCGCCCCCCTCCCACGGACTCCGGAGCCCGCCATGCCCCAGGCCACCGCGACGCTCGCCGCTCCCGCAGCGGCACCCGAACCGCGCCCCGCCCGCCGCCACGGCAAGGGCGGCGGCAGCGAGTTCGCCCCCCTGCTCCGTACCGTCAAGGAGCAGGGGCTCCTGGAGCGCCGCCCCGGCTGGTACGCCCGCGGCATCCTCGTCAACCTCCTCGGCATCGCCGCCGTCGTCGCCGGCCTCGTGCTCATCGGCTCGTCCTGGTGGGCCCTGTTCCTCGCGCTGCCGCTCGCCGTGCTCTCCGCGCGTGTCGCCTTCGTCGGCCACGACGCCGGACACGCCCAGATCACCGACCGGCGCGGGCTCGGCAGGGCGATCCAACTCGTCCACGCCAACCTGCTGTTGGGCATGAGTCGAGAGTGGTGGAACGACAAGCACAACCGCCACCACGCGAACCCGAACCACCTCGACAAGGACCCCGACGTCGCCGCCGACATCCTCGTCTTCGCCGCCCACCAGACCGGCGGGCGCGCCGGACTGCGCGGCTGGCTCACCCGCCACCAGGCGTGGCTCTTCTTCCCGCTGACCACCCTGGAGGGCATCGCGCTGAAGGTGTACGGGGTCCAGGCGCTGCTCGCCGAGGACGGCCCCTGCCGCAACCGCCGCGAGCGGCTCGTCGAGGGCGGACTGCTCCTCGCCCACTTCGTCGGCTACGCGGCCCTGCTCCTGACGCTGCTGACCCCGCTCCAGGCCCTCGTCTTCGCCCTCGTCCACCAGATGCTGCTCGGCGTGCACCTGGGCATGGCCTTCGCCCCCAACCACAAGGGGATGGAGATGCCCGACGCCCACCCGGACGGCGACTCGTGGGGCCACCTGCGCCGCCAGGTGCTGACCTCCCGCAACATCCGGGGCGGGGCGCTCACCGACTGGTTCCTCGGCGGCCTCAACTACCAGGTCGAGCACCACCTCTTCCCGAGCATGCCGCGCCCGCACCTGCGCCTCGCCCAGGGGGCGGTGCGCGCCCACTGCGCGGCGCTCGGCATCCCGTACACGGAGACCGGCTTCGTCGACTCGTACCGGCAGGCTCTCGGCCACCTCCACGAGGTGGGAGCACCCCTCCGGGCCGGGGGCGGCGTCGCATAGGGTCGGGGCGCACGACAACAGGGCAGAGGGGAGCTCCAGGTCATGGGCGGTACGAGCGGTACGAGCGATACGAGTGGCGTGAGCGGCATGAGTGGCGCGGGTGGCAGTGGGGAAGCCGTGGTCACCGCGGTCAGCAGCAACGGGGTCTACTCGTTCACCAAGCCCAACCGGGAGAGCATCACGCTCCTCGCCGGTCTGGGGGTGGAGGGCGACGTGCACGCGGGCGTCACCGTGAAGCACCGCTCGCGGGTGGCCAAGGACCCGACCGTGCCCAATCTGCGCCAGGTGCACCTGATCCACGCGGAGCTCTTCGAAGACGTGGCGCCGGCCGGCTTCGACGTGGCGCCGGGCGCCCTGGGGGAGAACGTCACCACCCGGGGGCTCGATCTGCTCGGCCTGCCGACCGGCACCCGGCTGCACCTGGGCGCCGAGGCGGTCGTGGAGGTCACCGGACTGCGCAATCCGTGCGCGCAGATCGACAACTACCGGCACGGGCTGCTGAAGCAGGTCCTCGGCCGGGACGAGGAGGGCCGGATCGTGCGCAAGGCGGGGATCATGTCGGTCGTCCTGGTAGGCGGCGAGGTGCGGCCCGGCGACGCGATCCGCGTGGAGTTGCCCGCGGAGCCGCACCGGCCCCTGGAAAAGGTCTGATCGGCGCCGGTTTCCCGGATGGCCGGATTCCGACCGGTTCGGGTGAACCACAGGCTACGGGCTGGTAACTTGCGCGAGTTGATCAAGGCCGAGGGCGTCGCGGAGCGGCGCCCTCCGGCCTGTGCCACTCCCCACATCGCAAGGAACCACATTGGTCCGCACCACCGCCCCCACCGTTCGTACGGCGGCCCTCGCCCTGTCTTTCGCCCTGCTGCCGGTCGTCCCGGCAGTGGCGGCGGAGTCCCCGGCCCCCGCCGCCACCCCGCGCCTCGACGCCGTCGAGCGGGTGCTGCGGGAGGTCTCCCCGGGGCTTGAGGGCTCCGTATGGGAGCGCACCTCCGGCAACCGTCTGGGCGCCTCCACCCCCGGCGGCTCCGACTGGCTGCTCCAGACGCCCGGTTGCTGGGGCGACCCGTCCTGCGCCGACCGGCCGGGCTCCCGGCGCCTGCTGGAGAAGGTGCGCGAGGACATCGCGGGCGCCCGGCAGAGCGTCGACATATCCACCCTGGCCCCGTTCCCGAACGGCGGTTTCCAGGACGCCGTCGTGGCGGGCCTGAAGGACGCGGTACGGAAGGGCAACCGGCTCCAGGTGCGGATCCTGGTCGGCGCCGCGCCCGTCTACCACGCCAACGTGATCCCCTCCTCGTACCGCGACGAGCTGGTGACCAGGCTCGGCGCGGACGCCGCGAGCGTCACCCTCAACGTCGCCTCGATGACGACCTCCAAGACCGGTTTCTCCTGGAACCACTCGAAACTGGTCGTCGTGGACGGCGAGTCGGTCATCACCGGCGGCATCAACAGCTGGAAGGACGACTACCTCGACACCGCCCACCCGGTGAACGACGTCGACCTCGCCCTGTCCGGCCCGGCGGCGGGCTCGGCCGGCCGCTATCTCGACACCCTGTGGGACTGGACCTGCCGCAACAAGGGCAGTTGGAGCAGCGTCTGGTTCGCCTCCTCCAACGGCGCGGGCTGCCTGCCCACCCTGCCCCGCACCGCCGCCCCGGCACGGGCGGGCGACGTGCCCGCGATCGCGGTGGGCGGCCTCGGCGTCGGGATCCGGCAGAGCGACCCGAGCTCGCCGTTCGCGCCCGTGCTGCCCGACGCCTCCGCCGCCAAGTGCGGCCTGACGGGGCGCGACCACACCAACGCCGACCGGGACTACGACACGGTCAACCCGGAGGAGAGCGCCCTGCGCGCGCTGGTGGCGAGCGCGAGCGAGCACGTCGAGATCTCGCAGCAGGACCTGAACGCCTTCTGCCCGCTGCTGCCCCGCTACGACATCCGGCTGTACGACACCCTCGCCGCCAAGCTGGCCGCGGGGGTGAAGGTCCGCATCGTCGTCAGCGATCCGGCCAACCGAGGCGCCGTCGGCAGCGGCGGCTACTCCCAGATCACGTCCCTGAACGAGGTCAGCGACATCCTGCGCAGCCGCCTCAAGGCGCTGACCGGCGACGACGGCAGGGCCAGGACGGCGATGTGCCGGAACCTCCAGTTGGCGTCCTTCCGCGCCTCCGACCGGCCGACCTGGGCCGACGGCAAGCCGTACGCACAGCACCACAAGCTGGTCTCGGTCGACGACGCGGCCTTCTACATCGGCTCGAAGAACCTCTACCCGTCCTGGCTCCAGGACTTCGGCTACGTGATCGAGAGCCCCGCCGCCGCCCGTCAGCTCGCGGACGGCCTGCTGGCCCCGCAGTGGACGTACTCGCGGGCCACCGCCACGTACGACTACGCGCGCGGCGTCTGCCAGGCGTGACGTCGCGACCGGGGGCGTAGGGAGGCGGCCTCGGCCCAGGGGGGGGGTTGGCCGAGGCCGCCACGGGTGTTCCGCGGGGATCCACGAGCCTGAACCTCACCCGGCCGCGCGGCGAGGAGGTGCTACGCGGCGGGTGGCTGATCCGACGAGGACATGGGGTCGTCCTCCCTGGCTCCCGAGGGATCCGGAACACCGGAAAGTCAGTAAATATATTTACTGTCGAGTACGCAAGGGTATGAAAAGTTTCATGCGGCTCGGCGGGTTTGCCCGGACACCGCTCTAAAGGAAGAAGCCGTGCTGGTCGGCGGCCTGCTCGTACTGTTCGAGCCGGGCCTGGGTGCGCTCCGGGTCGGCGTCCGCCATCGCCTGGAGCAGCGCGGCCGAGAGCATCCCCGGCGCCGCGTACGAGTCGAAGACCAGCCGCGACCCGGTGCCCGCCGTCAGCACCACGTCGGCCTCCTCCACCAGCGGGCCGACCGTGGGGTCGGTGATCAGCACCACGCGCAGCCCCGCGGCGCGCGCGGCCCGCAGCGCGGCCAGGCTCTCGTGCGCGTGCCGCGGCATCGCGAAGGCCAGCACGCACGTGCCGCCGGCCGCCCGCGCCTGGAGCAGCGCGTCGTACGCCACGCTGCCGCCGCGCGTCACCAGCCGCACGTCGGGGTGGATGCGGCGCGCCGCGTACGCGAAGTACTCCGCGAGCGACGCCGAGATCCGCAGCCCCAGCACGGTCAGCGGCACCGAACCCGCCAGCTCGCGGCCGATCTCCAGGACCTGGTGGGTGTCGGCGAGGAGGCGGCGGACGCTCTCCAGGTTCTCGATCTCGGCGTCGACGGCCGCCTGGAGCCCGTTCTGCCGGAGCTGCTCGCGCGGGTCGGCGGGGCCGGGGGTGCCCGGGGTGCCGGCCACCGCGCTCAGCGCGATGGGCTGGAGCACGTCACGCAGCGCGGGATAGCCGCTGAAGCCGAGGGAGACCGCGAACCGGGTCACGGAGGGCTGGCTCACCCCGACCCGCTCGGCGAGCTCGGTGATGGAGAGGAACGCGGCCTCGGTCAGGTGGTCGACGAGGTACTGGGCGATCCGGCGCTGACCGGGGGAGAGGCGACGCCCGTCGAAGAGCGCCAGCAGCCGCTCGGCGGGCGGCCGCTCCTGGTCCGGCGGGGTGGACCCGGGCGTGATCGCGGCCGCCTGCGCACGTGCCTGCTGCCCCGATGACACCGGCGGCCTCCCTCTCGCGTCGCTCGGGTTCCAACATAGCCCACGCCCCGACGGCGGATGATCATCACGGCGTACGGGGCGGAGCGGGCCCTGCGGGGCGGGGCGGGCGAGCCGCTACCGGGCCGCGACGCGCGCGGGGGCCCCGGCGGCGGGGTCCGGCACAGCCCCCGTGACGGTGGCCGTCGCGGAGCCCGCCACGCGGTCCGTCACGGAACACGAGTTGACCGGGTCGCCCCCGGCCGGCCGCGCGATCACGTGGTCGGCGGGCGGGGTCGCGCCCCGCTCGACCCAGCGGGTCAGCGCGGTGAAGGCCGAGCGGTAGCAGGGCAGGATCGGCCGCAGCCTGTCCGGATAGCTGTCGTAGAGGCCGTCCGTGTGGGTGCCGTCGCGCACCGTGTAGAAGCGGTGCAGCGCGCCCCGGCCCCGGTCGTCGATCATCCGCGCGTACACCGCCGAGTCGGTGGCGAGCGGCAGCAGCGTGTCCAGGTCGCCGTGCAGGGTGATCAGCGGCTTGCCGATCCGGCCGGTCAGCGCCACCTTGGCGACCGCGCGGCGCACCGAGGCGGGCCGGGACAGGTAGTCGTACGAGGCGTCGGAGGCGCACGGGGCGAGGATCTCCGGGACGGTCGTCCCGGCCGTCGCGCCGGGGCACTTCGGGTCGTACGAGGGGTCGAACTCGGCCCGGAACATCTTCTGCGTCAGCCCCCAGTACGCCTTCTCGTGGTACGGCCACAGAAAGCGCGAGCCCGGCGCGAAGCCGGCCCGGAGCAGGTCGTCGTCCGTGGCCGTGCCGAAGGTGCGGGCCACGGTGACCGGGAGGCTGGTGAGGAGGTTGGGGCCGCGGGTGGTCCAGAGCACGCCCTCCCAGTCGACGCCGCCGTCGTACAGCTCGGGCCGGTTCTCCAGCTGCCAGCGGGTCAGGTAGCCGCCGTTGGAGATGCCCGTCATGTACGTGCGGCGCGGCACCTGGCCGTAGCGCTGCCGGACCGCCCGCTTCGCGGCCCGCGTCAGCTCGGTGACCCGGCGGTTCCACTCGGCGACCGCGTCGCCCGGCTCCCGCCCGTCGGTGAAGAAGTCCGCGCCCGTGTTGCCCTTGTCGGTCGACGCGTAGGCGAAGCCCTGGGCCAGGACCTGGTCGGAGACCAGCGTGTCCGTGGAGTACTGGCGCCGGGTCCCGGGCGCGCCGGTGACGACCAGGCCGCCGTTCCAGCGGTCGGGCAGCCGGATCACGAACTGCGCGTCGTGCGCCCAGCCGTGGGTCGCGTTCGACCGCGAGTCGTCGGGGAAGTAGCCGTCGATCTGCACCCCCGGGACACCGGACGGGTTGCGCGTCCCCTTCGCCGAGAGCCCCGCTTGGTCCGCCAGGTCGGTGTACGGCGTGCCCGCGAGGCCCGCGGTCGTCAGATCGGCCAGACACTCCGACTCCTGCCGCTCCGCCCCCGGCACGTCCAGCCGGTCCTGCCGGGCGCAGTGCCCGGGGACCTCCGCCCCGGCGGGGGCCGCGGGGCCGAGGACGGTCACCCCGGCCAGGAGTGCGGCGAGCAGCGGAACGCCTCGGATCGGGCGCATGACGGGCCTCCGGTGGGACGACGGTACGGGGGGCGCCCGGCCGCCGGTGCGGCGCCGGGGCGCGCCTCCGGTGCGTCGGCGTACACCTCGGCGCGCCGCCACATCCTGCGCGGCGCGCCGATCGCCCGGCCATGGGCCCGCGCCACACCTCGGCCCCCGCCGCCATGTGGCTCCGGGGCCGGGCGGCGGCTAGGCGGGCCGGACCGCCATCGCGTCCAGCGCCTCCAGCAGCGCGGGCAGCTTGGGGCCCGAGGTCACCGGGAGCACCTCGTTCGGTTCGGTGTCGAGGAGGACGAAGGCCATGTCGCCGGTCCGCGCGACCAGCGACCAGCCGGGGCCGTCGGCCCGCAGCGTCCGCGCGCCGCCCCCGGCGAAGCTGGACCGGACCCGCCCGACGGGCGGCGCCTGCTCCAGGTAGGAGCCGAGCTCGACGAGCGCCCGGCGCACGCCGAGGTGGGGCCCGCCGGAGCCGGACCCCGGTCCGGCTCCGGTGTCGCTGCCCCCGTCCCCATCCTCGCCCCCGATTCCTTCCATCCGTCCCCGCCACTCCTCCCACTGGAGGGCCACCATGTCCGCGCCGAGCCGCCGCTGGGCGGGTCCCCACCCCGTCTCGTCCGGCGGGGCGAGCGTCGCCGGGGAGCCCTCCTCCGGTGCGGGGTCGTGGGGTGCCGGGACCCCCGGCGCGGCCGTGGCGACCGGGAGCGGCCAGCCGGGCAGCGCCGAGACGACCGAGTCCTCGCCGGGGGAGAGGTCGTACGGCACCCCGATGTCCCAGGTGGAGATGGCCACCGCGACGAGCGAGACGTCGTCCACGATCACCGTCCACCGGGCGCCGGCGCCGTCCTGCCCGAAGACGAGCCCGTACCCCTCCGCGTACGGTTCGAGGCCGAAGGAAGCGCAGGCGGCCGGGTAGTCGTCGCCGAGCACGGTCGGGAACGACGCCGGTGTGAGCAGCGCCGCCGTCAGCACGAACAGCGCGTCGTCGTCGCCGTCGGCCGCGCCGGGCACCACGGATTCCGGACCGCCCACGGCAGCCTCCCCATCTGGTCGTCTCAGGTCGTCGCTGGTCGTCGGCGCACCCTAACCAGTGAGTAACCTGCGCGTCGAGAGGCACGGCGCCGCGGCCCCGCGGGACTGCCGTCCCGGCGGGGCCGCGGGAGCGGGGCGGGGGTCAGCCGCGCTCGAAGACGGCCGTCAGGGTGTGGCTCTCCTCCTCGAAGAGCACGGCCGTCTCGCCCTTCGAGCGGTCCTCGTCGCCGCCGTACGGCTCCCCGTCGAGCAGCCAGTCCTTGAAGACGAAGCCGGGGGCCGGGGTCGCGGTGGCCGTGACCGTGTCGCCGTCCGAGTAGGGGCCTTCCTGGGACAGTTCGACGGTGCCGCGGCCCTGCTCGATCACCGTGAGCTTGTGCCGCCTCTGCTCGAACAGCGCGGTGAGCCGCATGTCGTCCGCGCCGACGTCGACCCCGATGACGTCCTCGTCACCCGCGTTCGAGCCGTCGAGCACCCAGCCCGCGAAGTCCCAGCCGGGCGCCGGGACGGCCTCGTAGAGCAGGTCGACGCCCTCCAGTTCGGCCCGCTTGGCCGGGGCCTTCTTCACCGTGCCGCTGCCGGAGCTCTTGGTGGTGACCTTGGAGGTGGGTGCCGTGCCCTTCTTGAACTCGGCGACCAGGGTGTGGTCCCCGGCCGGCGCGCGGAACCCGGTGGCGCCGCCCTTGGCGGCCTTGCCGTCGAGCTTCCAGCCGGAGAAGACGTACCCCTTGTTCGCCGCCGCGTTGTACGTGGAGCTGGTGCCCTGCGGGTACGGGCCGGGGGTGCCGGCCGTGACCGTGCCGGCGCCCTTGGGCGCGACCGAGGCGGTCACCGCGCACAGCGCGTCGGAGGTCTTGGCCGCGCGGTAGGCGGCGACGGCCTTGCCGGTGCGGCTCAGCACGTCGGTGCTGTCGGCCGAGTCGGGCTTGCCGATCGGGACGCCGAGCGGCAGACCGCGGTAGGACTGCTTGGGGTTGCTGAAGCGGTTGATCCGGGTGCACGGTCCCTTGGTGGCCTTGCGGCAGCTCGACTCGTACGCCATCACGGAGGACCACTCGCCCTTCGGCGGGAAGTAGCCGGTGGCGCCGTTCTCGGGCTGGACCGGCTGGGTCACCCGGTCGTGGTCCGCGCTCAGGTTGTGCCCGATCTCGTGGCCCATCGAGAAGCGGGGGATGGCGCTCTGGCCGACCACCGAGTAGCCCCAGGCGGCGGTGGAGGGGCCGGGGTTGGGCGGCGTGTAGCCGAGGCCGCCGGCCGCGCGGCCCGCCGCGATGACGGACACCAGGTCGGCGCCGTACTGGTCGCGCAGCTGCGGCAGGTTGTCGGCCACGCCGTCGTTCGCCGTGGCGACGGCGGAGAGCAGCGAGCCGGTGACGCCGTCCTGGGCGGCGGACACGCTGGCCAGCGCGGTGCCGACGAGCCGCACCCGGGTCCTCACCCCGCTCTCGGCGAACGCCTCGTTGGTGAGCGCGATGCCCCGCGCGGCGGCGGCCCTGATCTGCGCGTCCCCGCCCGCCTCGGTGCGCGCGCCGGGGGTGTAGCCGACGAGGACGTCGACCAGGGCGTAGCCCTTGCCGCCCTTGCAGGCGGCGGCCGCGCGGGCGGCCTCCCCGGAGGAGAGGACCGCGCCCGCGAGCGCCGTGGCCTGGGCGGGCCGCGCGCCGGTCACGGGCCGGGTGGCGGGCGGGAGGGGGACGACGGGCTCGTCCTCGTCGGTGAGCGGGGTGGTCTGGGTGATCAGCACCCGCCCCTTGGCCAGCGGCTCCACCGCGTACAGGTCGCCGCCCAGCATGAACTGGGCGCTGAGGACCTCGTTCCCCGGCCGCCGGTCGCAGCCGCCCTCCAGGGTGAGGACCACGTCCTGGTCGGTGGTGCCGGAGACGGTGCCGTGCCAGACGAGGATCGAGCCGACGGTGCTCCGCTTGGTCTCGACCGCCTGCACGGTCAGGCCGTCGAAGAGCGGGAAGGTCACCTTCTGCCCGTAGGCGCTGCCGCAGACCGGGGCGAGCGCGGCCGGGATCACCCGGGCGACCCGGTGGCGCACGTAGTCCGCGCCGAAGTCCTCGCCCGCGTCGGCGTCCTCGGGGGTGGTGCCGGTGCGCGCCCCGCCCCGAGGGGCGGCGTGGTCGTGGTCGGACGGGCCGCGCTCGAACACGCCCCCGGCGACGGCCGCCCGGACCTCCCGGTCCCGCGCCGCGGCCGGACCGTCCTGTTCCGCCCCGTCCGAGGGAGGTGCGAAGCCGGTGATCGCGGTGGCCCCGAGCACCATCGCCCCGAGTGCCGCGCCGCCCGTCCATCTGTTGCGGGCCATCTGTCGCCTTCCTGCCGTCCTGTGGCCCGGCCGTCGTGCCGGCCGGGCCCGTGCTGTCGGATCGTCAGATGGCTTCCTCACGGCATTAGTACGATCACCGGATCGCCCGCACAGTCACTCCGTCAGTCACTCCGTACGGCGTACCGCGAGCGCCAGGTAGCGGGTGTCCTCGTCCACGTAGCTCGTCAGGTCCCAGCCCGAATCGGCCAGTACCGTACGGAGGTTGGGCTCGGCCCGCAGATCGTCCGGGGTGATCCGGCGGCCGTGCCGGGCGGCGAGGGCGGCGCGGCCGATCGGGTGGAAGAGCGCGAGCCGCCCGCCGGGCCGTACCACCCGGGCCAGCTCCCGCAGATCGCCCACCGGATCGGCGAGGTGCGAGATCAGCCCCGCCCCGAACACGGCGTCGAGCGCGCCGGACCGCAGCGGCAGCCGGGCCACGTCCGCGAGGAGCAGCGCGGCGGCCTCCCCGCGGCCGGCCCGTACCGCCTCGTCGAGCATCTCGGGCGTCAGGTCCGCGCCGAGCACGCTGCCCGTCGGCCCGACCGCGGCCCGCAGCGGCGGCAGCGCGCGGCCGGTGCCGCAGCCCGCGTCGAGGACCGCGTCGCCCGCGCGCAGTCCCAGCTCGGCCACGGCCGCCGCGTAGGCGGGCCCGTCGTCGGGGAACCGGGAGTCCCAGTCGGCGGCGCGGACGCCGAAGAACTCTCGTACCTGTGTGGGGTCATCGCTCATGTGCTCCATGATCGCGGATCGGGTCCTCACCCACAGGTGTGAGGTTCCGACTCGGACGAGTGAACGTTCTGTGTGCACGTTCGAGTCGGCCGTGATCGTTCGGGAACATCTCTCTGTCATATTCCATCAGCTTTCGAAATGCGCCCCTGATGCGCCCCCGGGGGCGCACTAGCGTCCCTGAGTCATGGGACACCTGGACCACGCCACCTACGGCTGGCTGACACCCGCGCTGTCGTACGCGATGGCCTGCATCGGCGCCGCCCTCGGCCTGCGCTGCACCGTACGCGCCCTCGACGCGACCGGCCGCTCCCGGCGCAACTGGCTGCTCACCGCCGCCTCCGCCCTCGGCACCGGCATCTGGACGATGCACTTCGTCGCCATGCTCGGCTTCGGCGTGACCGGCACGGACATCCGCTACGACGTCCCGCTCACCCTGCTCAGCCTGCTCGTCGCCATGCTCGTCGTCGGCACCGGCGTCTTCGCCGTCGGCTACGGCCGTGACAGCCGCCGCTCGCTCCTCATCGGCGGCCTCACCACCGGCCTCGGCGTGGCGAGCATGCACTACATGGGCATGGCGGCCCTCCGGCTGCACGGCCGGGTCCACTACGACCCGCTGCTCGTCGCCCTCTCCGTCGTCATCGCGGTCGTCGCCGCCACGGCGGCCCTGTGGGCGGCCCTGCACATCCACGCGCCCGCGGCCGTGGCCCTCGCCTCCCTCGTCATGGGCGCGGCGGTCAGCAGCATGCACTACACCGGCATGACCGCCGTCAGCGTCGAGGTCACCCCCTCCGCCGCGCCCCTCCCCGGCGCCTCCGTCATGCAGTTCATCTTCCCGCTCGCCGTCGGCCTCGGCTCCTACCTCTTCATCACCTCCGCCTTCGTCGCCCTCTCCCCCACGGCCGGCGAGCGCGCCGCCTACGCCTCCGCGGGCCGCCTCACCGAACCCGACGACCGCGCGGTCGACGTCGCACCCCCCGGCTTCCGCCCCGAGCCCCCGGCCGCCCGCCCCAGCGCGCCGCCGCGCACCTATCCGTCGGGCCCGGTGGACGACGCCCCGGCCGGTCCGCGCCAGGTGACCGCCTGAGCGGCGCCCCTCCGGAAACCAGGTGCGCGGTCGCCCGCGCCGTAAGCCCCGAGCACCAGGCGGACCGCCCCTTACCGGGCGGCCGTGAACCAAGGAACGAGGAGGCCATGCGAACTCCCCGCAGGACACCGGACACCGCGAGCCCGCCCCTGTCCGGCCCGCCTGGCCCGCCTGGCCTGTCCGATCGGTCTGGCCCGTCCGCCGCCACGGCTCGCGGGCGCCGCGCGCACGCCGGCCGACCCGCCGACGAGCCCGGGCGCGGCGAGGCCGGACGCGACGCGGCCGGAGGCGGCGAGACGGCAGGCGGCGGGACGGGACGCGGCGGGACGGGAGGACGGGGCGGCGCGGAGACGGCGGCCCGCGGCCCCGCGCGCGGGCCGCGGCCCCGTACCGTCCGCCTGCGGCCCCGAACCGTCCGCGCGAAGATCGTCTCCCTGCTCATGGTCCCGGTCGTCTCCCTCCTCGCCCTGTGGGGCTTCGCCACCGTCACCACCGCCCAGGACATCGCCCGGCTCCGGCTGGTCCAGTCCGTCGACGACGACGTCCGCAGGCCCGTCACCGCCGCCGTCACCGCCCTCCAGGACGAACGCCGCACCGCCCTGCGCCAGGCGGCGGCCCCCGGCGCGGGCCGCGCCGCCGAGCTCAAGGACGGGATCGCGCGGACCGACGCCGCCGTCGCCCGGCTCCGCCTCGACCCCCGGCACACCGTCGGCGACACCGGCACCCTCCCCCCGGACGTCTCCGCCCGCGTCGCCGCCTTCGTCACCCGGGCCGAGGGACTCGGCCGCCTCCGCACCGCCGCCGCCGAAGGCCGCGCCGACCGCGACCAGCTCTACACCGTCTACACCTCCGTCATCACCGCGGGCTTCGCCGTCGGCGGCGCCCTCACCGGCATCCAGGACCCCCAGGCGGGCTCCGACGCGCGCGTGCTCCTCGAACTCGCCCGCGCGGGCGAGATGCTGGCCCGCGAAGACGCCCTCCTCGGCCAGGCCCACCTCACCGGGCAGCTCGACACCGCCCGCCTCCGCGCGTTCGGCGGCGCCGTCGAGGCCCGCCGGGCCCTCGCCGAGACCGCCGCCGCCGACCTGCCCCCGGCCCAGCGCGCCGCCTGGCAGCGGCTCACCGACCAGCCCAGCTACCGGCGGCTCACCGCCGCCGAGGACCGCGTCCGCGCCGCCGCCCCCGGCCGCCGCGCCGCCCAGGCCGCGCCCTCCGCCGACTGGGACGACGCCCACGCCTTCGTACGCGACGGGATCAGCGGCATCGAGACGGCCGCCCACCGCACCGCGGCCGACCGGTCCGACCCCTTCGGCGGCGGCGCCTTCAGCACGGGCGGAGCCGCCGTCCTCCTCGGCCTCACCGCCGTCGCCGCCTCCCTCGTCATCTCCGTCCGCATCGGCCGCGGCCTCGTCGTCGAACTCGTCAGCCTGCGCAACACCGCTCTGGAGATCGCCCGCCGCAAACTCCCCTCCGCCATGCGCCGGCTGCGCGCCGGAGAGGAGATCGACCTCCGGGCCGAGGCGCCGCCCGGACCCGCGCCCCAGGACGAGATCGGCCAGGTCGGAGAGGCGCTCGCCACCGTCCACCGGGCCGCGCTCTCCGCCGCCGTCGAACGCGCGGAGCTCGCCGGAGGCATCTCCGGGGTGTTCGTCAACCTCGCCCGCCGCAGCCAGGTCCTGGTGCACCGTCAGCTCAATCTGCTCGACACCATGGAGCGGCGCGCCGACGACCCGAACGAACTCGGCGACCTCTTCCGGCTCGACCACCTCACGACCCGGATGCGCCGCCACGCCGAAAGCCTCATCATCCTGTCCGGCGCCGCCCCCGGCCGCGCCTGGCGGGTGCCCGTGCCGCTCACCAACGTCGTACGGGCCGCGGTCTCCGAGATCGAGGACTACGCGCGCGTCGAGGTCCGCAGCCTCCCCGAGACCGCCATCACCGGCGGCGCCGTCGCCGACCTCACCCACCTGCTCGCCGAACTCATCGAGAACGCCGCCCAGTTCTCCCCGCCCCACACCAAGGTCCGGATCAGCGGCGAACCCGTCGGCAACGGCTACGCCCTGGAGATCGAGGACCGCGGCCTCGGCATGGGCAAGGACAGCCTCGCCGAGGCCAACACCAGGATCGCCCGCTCCGAGGCCCTCGACCTCTTCGACAGCGACCGGCTCGGCCTCTTCGTCGTCAGCCGCCTCTCCGCGCGGCACGAGATCAGGGTCCACCTGAAGACCTCGCCGTACGGCGGCACCACCGCCGTCGTCCTGCTCCCCACCGACCTCCTCCAGGCCGCCCTCCCGCCCGGCCGGAGCGCCCCCCAGGGCCACCCCGACCCCACCCCGGACCACGAACCCGCCCCCGCGCGGGGCACCACCGCCGCCCACACCGTCCAGGCACCCGTACGCGGCGAACGCCCCGCCCCCGGCTCCGGCAGCCCCCGGACCCCGGACGCCGCCGGTCCCGAGGCGCCCCGCGCGGCCCGGCTTCCCGCGCTTCCCGCACCCAGGGAGGCGCGGGACGGGCTGCGGAAGCCGCGTGCGGGCGAGGCCGGGGCGTGTGCGGGCGATGCCGGGGCATGTACGGGCGAGGCCGGGGTCGGCCAGGAACCGTCGCGTACAGGCGACGCCCGGGCCGGCCAGGAACCCCCGCGCACGGCGGGCGCCCCGTCCGGGCAGGAGCCGCCGCCCGCCGGAGTGACCGCCATCCGCCCGCGCCCCCGCCCACTGAACGCCCCGCCACCGCCGCGCGCCGCCACGGTCCTGCCGTCGCCGCCGGTCACCGAGCCGTCCCGCCCGTCGCAGCCGTCCGACGCCGCCCACGGAGGACCGCCCGAGCACGCCGGACCCGGTGCCCGGGACCAGGGTGTCCCGGGCCCGGGCGGCGGTGCCCTCGACCCGGGCGCGCCGGGCAGGGGCGGTGGTGCCCCGGACCCGGACATCGCGGAGCCGGATGCCGAACTGCCCCGGCGGATCCGCCAGGCCAGCCTCGTCCCGCAGCTGCGTGAGACCCCCGCCCCCGCCCCGTACACGTACCCCGGAACGGACCCCGCGCGGGATCCGGCCGAGCGCACTCCCGAGCAGGTCAGGGACCGGATGACCGCCTACCGCGACGGCTGGCGGCGCGGCGGCGGCCCCGCCCCGGGGACCCCCGCCCACGGCACCCCGTTCGACAGCAGACGCCCCCTGGGCCACGGCCGCCACGGCCGGCCCGCCACCAGCGCCCCCGGCAGTGAAGGAGACGACGCATGATCGACCACGGGAGGACGGGCCACCACCGCTCCGGCGAACTCGACTGGCTCCTCGACGACCTCGTCACCCGCGTCCGGGAGGTCCGCCACACCGTCGTGCTCTCCAACGACGGCCTCGCCGTGGGCGCCTCCAGCGGACTCAGCCGCGAGGACGCCGAGCACCTCGCGGCCATCGCCTCCGGCTTCCACAGCCTCGCCAAGGGCGCCGGGCGGCAGTTCCACACCGGCGGGGTGCGCCAGACCATGGTCGAGATGGACGACGGCTTCCTCTTCGTGGCCGCCGCCGGGGACGGCTCCTGCCTGGCCGTGCTCAGCTCCGTCCACGCCGACATCGGCCTCATCGCCTACGAGATGGCCCGCCTGGTGAAGCGGGTCGGCGAACACCTGCACACTCCGCCGCGGCTCGCCGCGACCCCGCCGGCCGCCGGCTGACCGGAGAACCCCATGAACGAGGACAGCACCGGACCGCTCCCGACCGGGCCGGGCAGTCAGTGGTACGACGCGGAGGCCGGACCCCTCGTCCGCCCGTACGCCCTGACCGGCGGGCGCACCCGGCCGGGACCGAGCAACGTGCGGTTCGACCTCATCGCGCTCGTCGTCGTCGACGACGGACCGCCGGGCGGGGCCGAGGAGTCCCTGCTCGGCCCCGAACACCGGTCCCTGCTCGCCCTGTGCCGGGCCGAGACCCAGTCGGTCGCCGAACTCGCGGCCGACGCCGACCTCCCCGTCGGCGTCGTGCGGGTGCTCCTCGGCGACCTCCTCGAAGCGGGATTCGTGCGGGTCAGCAGGCCCGTACCGCCCGCCCAGCTCCCTGATGAACGCATCCTGAGGGAAGTAATCGATGGCCTACGAGCGCTCTGAGAGCACCCCCGAGGGCGGCGTGGACGCCACCGCCCTCGCGCTGAAGATCCTGGTCGCCGGAGGGTTCGGCGTCGGCAAGACCACCCTCGTCGGCGCGGTGAGCGAGATCCGGCCGCTGCGGACGGAGGAACTGCTCAGCCGTGCCGGGGAGTCGGTGGACGACACCGGGGGCGTCGCCCAGAAGACGACCACGACCGTCGCCATGGACTTCGGCCGCATCACCATCCGCTCCGGGCTCGCCCTGTACCTCTTCGGCACGCCGGGCCAGGACCGCTTCTGGTTCCTGTGGGACGAGCTCGCGCAGGGCGCGCTCGGCGCGGTCGTGCTCGCCGACACCCGGCGCCTGGAGGACTGTTTCCCCGCCGTCGACTACTTCGAGCACCGGGGGATTCCCTTCGTCGTCGCCGTCAACTGCTTCCCGGGCGCCCGGACATACGGCGCGCACGACGTGTCGCGGGCCCTGGACCTCGACCGCGGCACTCCCGTGGTGCTGTGCGACGCCCGCGACCGCGACTCCGGCAAGGAGGTGCTGATCCGCCTGGTCGAGTACGCCGGACGGATGCACGCGGCGCGGCTCCTGGACTCGGTGGGCTGAGCGCCGGGGCGCGCTCGGGGCGCGCTCGGGGGGCGCACGGCGCGCAGGTGGCGACGGGTGCTTGCCCTGTCCACGACAGTGCGTAAGGCTGACCGGAGACACGCGTCAACAGGGGGAGGACCACACGATGGCGTTGGACCGAGGACTCGACTGGCTGCTCGACGACCTGACCGGCCGGGTCGATTCCATACAGCACGCGCTGGTGCTGTCGAACGACGGTCTGGTGACCGGTTCGAGCAGCGGACTGGCCAGGGAGGACGCGGAGCACCTCGCCGCGGTCTCCTCCGGTCTGCACAGCCTCGCCCGGGGGTCCGGGCGGCACTTCAACGCGGGCCGGCCACGCCAGACGATGGTCGAGTTCGACGAGGCACTGCTGTTCGTGACGGCCGCCGGCGAGGGAAGCTGCCTGTGTGTCCTGAGCGCGGCGGAGGCCGATGTCGGCCTGGTCGCCTACGAGATGACGCTGCTGGTCAACCGGGTCGGCGAACACCTCGGCGTGGCGGCGCGGCAGCCCGGCGGCGAAGTTATCCACAGGTCGAGCGGAGGATAGTCACGAAGGGTTACGGTCATCACCGAGAGTGTTCACGACTCACGGGGGAGGGCCGAGCCCATGACCACACAGGGACGCACGACCGGACCGGACCGCACGCGTACGGGGGAGGAAGACCCGCCGACGGTGGCGCCGGGACGGGCGGCGGAGGAGCTGGGACTGCGGCGCGACGAGTTCCAGCTCGCCGTCCAGCTCGGCATCGTCCGGACGGTGCCGCCCGGGGCCCGGGGCGGGCCCGGAGGACGGGAGGGACCCGGCGGGTCCGAAGGGGCTGACGTGCCTGACGGACCTGACGGACCTGGTGAGTTCGGCGCGCCCGGGGAGGCTGGGGCGGTCGGGACCGGAGGCGTTGCGCCCGACGGCGTCGTGCCTGGAGGAGTCCGATCCGGGCGCGGTGAGGAGCGCGGCCGCGTGCGGCGGAGCGAGATCGAACGCCTCAGGGCTTCCCCGGACTTCCCCGAGGGCCTGCGGGAGCGAGTCCGGGTCGTCGGCTCGGCGGAGGGCGCCCGGCTCATCGGGGTCACCCCGCACCGCTTCGCCCGGCTCGCGCGCACGGGCCACTTCAGCCCGCTGCGCTTCTACGTCAATCGCTACCGGGCCGTCGTCTGGCTCTACCCGGCCGCGGAGCTCTGCGAGTTCGCCCGCAGCCACCCGGGCCTGCTCACCGGCCGCCTCCCCGTCGACGTGCGCTCCGAGGCCGACGGCAGCGTGGACTGGCGCCCGCGCAACTGGCGGGCGCGGCGGCTCGGTTCGCTGCTGCGGGCGAGCGACGATCCCTGGGTGCGCACGGCGGCGATCGCCTCGCTGCTCGCTCCGCTCGACCTGGCCGAGGTGGTCGACGATCCGTGGGAGCGGGCCTATCTGGAGCGGCTGCAGCCCGCGCCGCCCGCCTGGCGGCCGGCCGGCCCGACCGCCCGGGAGGTCGCCGACCGGTTGATGCTCGCCGACGACCCCGACGAGATCCTGTGGCACCGGATGAGCCTGGCCCTCGCCCTGGACGAGGCCCGCGCCGACCGCCAGGCCCCGGGACCGGACCCGCGCGGGGAGCTTCCGGGGGAGCGTTCGGGCGGGACGCCGTCGTGGTGGGCGGCTGCCCCGGTGCCGGTCGGTGAGCCCTGGTCGGCCCCGGCACGCGAGGTGTCCGGGGCAGCCCCGGACGGGGCGGCCCGGAGGGTCCCGGTCCCGATTGGGCCCGCGCCCGGGAGGGCGGCGGGGCCCGTCCGGCCGCCCGGGAGGCGGGTCCGGCGCGGCCTGCTCGACCGGCTGCGGCGGCGCGGGGAGGCGGTGCGCGACGAGAGCTGATTTAGCCGGGCCGAGTTGGACGGAGCCGGGTCGAGCCGCGCCGAGCCGGATCGAGCCGGATCGAGTCGGGCCGAGCCGAGCTGGACCGGGCCAGACCGGGCCGAGCATGACCGAGCCGAGCCGTACCGAGCCTGACCGAGCCGGAGCGAGCCGAGCCGAGCCGAGCCGGACGGAGCCGGACGGAGCCGGTCCGGACGGAGCCGGGCCGAGCCGAGCTGGACCGGGCCAAGCCGGGCCGGGCCGGGCCAAGCCGGGCCAAGCCGGGCCGGGCTGAGTCGGGCCGAGCCCGACCGAGCCAAGCCGGACTGGGCCAGAGCGGGCCGGGGCTGAGCCGGAGGAGCCGGGGCGGATGGAGCCGGGCCGAGCCCCGCCCCGAGCCGGGCCCGGAAGGCCCGGGGTGCAGTGTGCTCGGGGCGCGGGCAGGATGGGCGCATGTTGCTGGCCCGGGTCGCGGAGGTGTCGGGGCAGGTCGCGGCCACCTCGGCGCGGTCGGGGAAGACCGCCCTGTTGGCCGGGCTGTTCGCGGAGGCGGACCCCGAGGAGAGCCCGCTGGTCATCGCGTATCTGTCCGGGCGGCTGCCCCAGGGACGGATCGGCGTGGGCTGGAGCGTGCTCCGCCACGTCGTCCCGCCGGCCGTGGAGCCCGCCGCCCGGCCGACGCTCACCCTCGCCGGCACCGACGAGGCCATGACCCGGCTCGCCGCCGTCTCCGGTGCGGGCGCGCGGGCGCGGCGCGAGGAGCTGGTGGGAGGGCTGATGGCCGCGGCGACCTTGGCCGAGCAGGAGTTCCTGCTCCGGCTGCTGTCCGGTGAGGTGCGCCAGGGCGCCCTCGACGCCGTCGCCCTGGAGGGCGTCGCGAGGGCGGCGGAGGTGGCGCCGGAGGAGCTGCGGCGGGCCGTGATGCTGGAGGGCTCGCTGCCGAGGGTCGCGCGGGCGGTGCTCGCCGAGGGGGCGGCGGCGCTGGCCGCGTTCACCCTGCGGGTCGGCAGCCCGGTGCAGCCGATGCTGGCGCACACCGCGGGCGGTGTCGCGGAGGCCGTGGCGGCGCTGGGGCCCTGTGTCGTGGAGGAGAAGCTGGACGGCATCCGGATCCAGGTGCACCGCCTGGGCGACCGGGTCCGGGTGTACACCCGTTCGCTCGACGACATCACCGACCGGCTCCCCGAGGTCGTCGCCGTGGCCCTGGCGGTGCCCGGCGACGGGCTCGTCCTGGACGGCGAGGTCATCGCGGTCGATCCGGGGACGGGGCGGCCGGTGCCGTTCCAGGACATCGCCTCGCGGGTCGGGTCCCGCGTCGACGTGGCGGGCGCGCGGGCCGCGCTGCCGCTGTCGCCGGTGTTCTTCGACGTGCTCGCGGCGGACGGCCGGGTCCTCGTGGACCTGCCGGGCGAGGAGCGGCACGAGGTCCTGGCGCGGCTGCTGCCGGAGTCCGCGCGGGTGCGGCGCAGGGTGGTCGCCGACCCGGCGGAGCCCGGCGCGGCCGAGGCGGCCGAGCGGTTCTTCCGGGAGACGCTCGCGCGGGGCCACGAGGGGGTCCTGGTGAAGGCGCTCGACGCGCCCTACGTGGCCGGGCGGCGCGGGCGGAGCTGGCTGAAGGTGAAGCCGGTGCACACCCTGGACCTGGTGGTGCTGGCCGCCGAGTGGGGGCACGGGCGGCGCACCGGGCTGCTCTCGAACCTGCACCTGGGCGCGCGGGCCGCCGACGGCTCGTTCGTGATGCTCGGCAAGACGTTCAAGGGGCTCACGGACGAGATGCTGCGGCGGCAGACCGAGCGGCTCGGTGAACTGGCCCTGTCGGACGACGGGTTCACGGTGCGGGTGCGGCCCGAGTTCGTCGTGGAGGTCGCCTACGACGGCCTCCAGCGCTCGACCCGCTACCCGGCCGGGGTGACCCTGCGCTTCGCCCGGGTGGTGCGGCACCGCCCGGACAAGAGCGCGGCCGAGGCCGACACGGTCGAGCGGATGCTCGCCGGGGACGGGGGCGGGGACGGGGACGGGGACGGGGACGGAGGCGGCTGAGGCTCGACGAGGTCGCGCGCCGCGCTGGTGTCGGAAACGCCACGCTCTACCGCAACTTCCCCGAGCGCGCCGACCTCGTCCGCGAGGTCGTCAAAT